>JAPLOD010000168.1 GCA_026692735.1 Planctomycetota bacterium
TGCCATCCTCCCACACCGCGAGCGGCTTCGCGCCATCGGGCGCCAGCGCCTGCTTCATGCCGATGCCGGCGATCTTCTGGCCATCCAGCACCATCGTTCCCACCGGCGGCGCGAGCGGCAATTCCAGCAATGTGCGCAGCACCACCAGATTCTTCTCCAGCGTGGACGACTTCAGCCCCAGCAGCTTCAGCATCGCCGGTTCCGGTTCGTTGAACTGATTCAGATGCCCCGCGCCCGCCGATGCGTACAGCACGCCGCCGTTGCGCACCCACTCGCCAAGTTTCTGCACCGCGCGGCTGTCAATCCACTCCCCCGCGAAGTAGACGACCTCGTACTGTTTCAGCGCATCAAATTCCACGATGTCGTCCTCGGTGATCAGGTCCACCGCGTGCTGGGCGTGCTTCAGCGCCAGGTATAGATACTGCTGTTCCTTGCGGCACAGCGTCTGCGCGATCTCTCTCGGTGCGTTGGCCGAGTTCCTCGCGAAATGGTCCTTCGCTTTGTCGGTCTTCATCCGCGACTCGTTGAAGTCCGTCGCCTTGCTCAGCACCACGGCCACGCGCGCGGGGCGCAGCTTTCCGCCGCCAACGAGCTTCTCCGCTTCGGCGGAATCGAAGATGGACTCGCTCAGCACACGGAAGGTGTCGTTGCAGCCCCAGGCGACGTAGTTCTCGGTGAAGTTCTCCTCCGGCGCGACCCAGAAGTTGTTGATGTGCCGCGCGCCGTAACCGACGCTCAGCACCATGTTCCGACGCAGGTTCTCCGGTGTCTGCCCGGGCGCGTGCGGCATGACATAGAAATGGATCGGCTGGCCGTGGTACTTTACGCCGCACCGCGCCTGCGCGAACTGCCATGAGACGATCTGGGGAACCTCGGGCACGCTGAACACGTAGTCTTCCGCCCAGAACATGCTCATCCCGTTGTGCCGGAACAGGTCCACCCACTGGAAGACCGGCCCGTAGAAGAGCGCGAGATGATGCGGCGAGTAGTTGGCGCCCGTCAACACGTGCGGCCCGATCGCCTCGACCGCGGCCTTCGTGCACTCGCGGTACGCGGCGAAACGTTCCTCTTCATTGAACAAGTTCGAGTACCATATCAGCCGCGCACTGCCGTCCTTGGCCAGCTTCGCTTCCTCCGGCGCAACGGCGAGGTCGTCGCGCGTGATCTTCTTCTCCTTCAGCCAGGCCACAAACTTCGCCTGCATCGCCGCGTCCTTGTAGTTGATCTCGCCGAGACTGATCTCGTCGCCAAAGCTGAGCACCAGGAAGTCCTTCTTGTTCTCCAGCTTCGCCGCGAACTGCCGTATGGCATCCACGCCGAAGACGTGAGCGTGCAGACCGTCGGGCTTGACGGTCTCATACGGTGCTGGCAGCAGCGTGTTGTAGCCCAGCGCGTCCTTGAGCTGCGCGACCCACGGGTCCTTGCAGCGGAAATCGCCGTAGTAGAGGACAATGCGCGGCTTCTTCCCGCCGTTGGCCTTGCGCCAGGTCCTGGACAACGCAACCACCTGTTCAGCGTGCTGGCGACTGGTAAGAACCCGCGCGTCTTTCCGCCACGTGATGTCCAGGGGGATAACGATGACCTGGCCGCTCGGCAGCTTCACGTCGCCCACAATGTCCTTCCCTTCGGCATCGCGCGCGACCTGCACGGAGAACTCCGCCGCGCCCGGCAGCGTCAGCCACAGGCCCTCGTTGTGAACCAGGCGGCAGAACGGCCCAATGTTGAACCACTCGCTCCACTGACCCGGCGCGACCGTCGTGGCAGGGAACCTCTGCGTCGCGCCGCCGTAGTTGGGCTGGAAGTGTCCGGCACGCGTCACCGTCAACTGCCCGGCTGCGTTCCCCGAGTTCTGAAAACGCAGGTACAGCTTCGTCGCGGCGAGCGCCTCGAAGGCGAAGGGCGTACCAACGGCTTTCTTCTTGAAACCCTCGCAATCGTCGGCGGGAGAGGTGGTCAACAGCACGAAGTCCACCATACGGTCTCCCGCTGGCTGCTCGTTCGCCACCGTTTCGAGCCGTATCTCTGCAGGGCCGGCTGCCAGTTCCGCCATCTCCTGCGGCGCTTCAGCCGCATCGTGGTCCACGCCCCACGGCCACCACAACACATCGGAGTTCTCGCAGAAACTCCACAACCGCGGCGTGCCTTCTTTCCCGTACACACGCGAGTGTAGGGCCTTCCCATTCTGCACGACCTCGATTTTGTGTAGGTAGTTAAAGTATGGTGGCGCCTGGTACTTGCTCCACACGCGGTACTTCCCGGCTGCGGGAATGACGACGGTTTGCACTGCGATGGAGCTGGCACTGTTCGCCGGCGCGCTCAGCAACCCGCCGTGGGTCACCCACATCCCGCCGTACGTATGGCTGGCGTAGCTGTCATTCTGATGTGTGACTCTCCAGCCCTTGCCGTCCAGCGGCTTGAAGGCCTCGCCCTCGGCCACAACGACCGACGGAGGTCCTTCGCCGGCAACAGCGGCCAGTGCGGCGAGCATGAACAGCGAAGCTTCGGTCCTCAAATCCGCGTCCTCCAGCTTCAAGCCTCAAGGCCAGACCTACGCCCCTGAACCGGCTTTGCTATCGTATAACCCATCTGCTATGGAATGGCATGCAAAAGCACCTCAGGAGCGGTTTGGAGTTTCGTGATGGTTGCCACATGGCGCCGCCCCGCCGTTCATCTCCTCCCGGGCGTCCGGAGAAAGATCGCCGCGAAGTCTGCAGATTCGGCGCGCTCGACCATGGCTGACGCGTAGGTGAAGGCTGACGCGTAGGTGAAGGCTGACGCGCAGCGGTTCCCCGCCAATCACGTTTGCTTCGCAGGACCTCGGGCTGCTATACTGCGCGCGCAGCAGAAATCGAACGCGTCACGGGGCGGGAATGCATGACTACAGAGCCGGTTCCTCCGAAAGGGTCCGACGCGCCCACGCTGCGGCCAGGCGGCGGGCCGCCAGACAGTGCTGCGCCCAGCAATGAAACCGTTTCTCTATCCGGCGGCGGCGTTCCCAGCCCTGCGACTGATCCCACATTGATCGGCGATGCCGCCAAGTCGCGCACCGCTCACGATGGCCAGGCCCATGCCCGCAAGTTGGGGCCGTACGCCTTGGTTCGCCTCCTTGGCCGCGGCGGCATGGGCGCCGTCTGGGAGGCGCAGGATACGCGCCTCAACCGGCGCGTCGCAGTCAAGGTCATGGTCGCCGGCGAGCACGCCTCCGAACACGAGACCGAGCGGTTTCGCCGCGAAGCGCAGAACTCCGCCAAACTGCGGCACCCGAACATCGTGCCCGTCCATGATTTCGGCATCGAGGCGTGCCAGCAGTACCTCGTCATGGACTTGGTGGACGGCGTGATGCTCGCCGACGCGTTGCGCCAGCGGCAGTTCACGTACCGTGAGAAGGCGATCATGCTGGAGAAGGTGGCGCGAGCGGTTCAGTACGCCCACGAGCAGGGCGTCATTCATCGCGACCTCAAACCGTCGAATATCATGCTGGAGTTCGCGAAGGGCGGCTGTTCTTCCGACGAGGTCAAACCTGGCAGTTCAACCAACGTGGCGCTGCCGATGAACGAGCGCCCAGTAGGCGAACCGCTGGTGATGGATTTTGGCCTGGCCAAGGACATCGCCAAAGATTCCAGCCTCAGCCAGTCGGGGCAGGTGATGGGCACGCCAGCCTACATGCCGCCGGAGCAGGCCGAGGGCCGAGTCAGGGACGTGGGGCCGCGGTCGGACGTCTATAGCCTCGGCGCGATCCTTTACGAAATGCTCACCGGCCGCGTGCCGTTCACCGGCGAGAATGCCATGCAGGTGCTGCGAGCCACCTGCCACGACGACCCGGTCCCGCCCCGACGGATCACGCCCGACGTTCCACGTGACCTGGAGACCCTTTGCCTGAAGTGCCTGGAGAAGGAGGCGGCAAAGCGATACGGCTCCGCCGAAGCCCTGGCAGAAGACTTGGCGCGCTGGCTTCGAGGCGAGCCCATCGCTGCACGCGCGGCCAGTTTCACCGAGCGGCTGGCGAAGTGGGTGAGGCGACGCCCAGCGACCGCGGCGCTGATTGGTGTCAGCGCTGTAGCGCTGGTGGCGCTGGTCGGTGGCGGCGTGTGGTACAACGCGCGGTTGGTTACTGAACGAGACAAAGCAAGAACGGCGGCGGCCAACGAGAAAGCTGAGGCCGAGCGGGCGCGGGCGGCAGAAGCTGAGGCAGCGCAGAAAGCGAGGGAGGCGACGCGACGTTTAGCCGAGAGTCTTGCCCTGCAAGCTGACGGGCATTGTCTTGCCGGGCATCCATTGGAGAGCCTGGATCGTTACAACGAGGCACAGCGTACCCTTGCCTCTCTGGGAGAGCCGACGTTCGTTGTCGAGACCGGCATCCTGGAGCTAGACAACGCGTACCCCCTTCCCCTCAACACATTCAGCGGCCATTCAAACTGGGTGAACAGCGTCGCATTCTCGCCCGACGGTAAGCTGGCGCTCTCGGGCAGCCGCGACAAGACACTGAAGCTCTGGGAGGTGAAGACGGGGCGTGAGTTGCGGACATTCAGCGGGCACACAAGCTGGGTGAAGAGCATTGCATTTTCGCCTGACGGGAAGCTGGCTCTCTCAGGGAGCGGCGACAAGACGCTGAAGCTCTGGGATGTGAGGACCGGGCGCGAACTGCGGACATTCAGCGGACACACAGACTCCATAACGAGTGTCGCTTTCGCGCCCGACGGAGCTCTGGTGCTTTCGGCCACTTTTGACGGCGTGCTCAAGCTGATGGATGTGGGGACGGGGCGCGAGTTGCGGACATTCAGCGGCGGTAACGACCAGTCATTATGCGTCGCATTCTCGGCTGACGGGAAACTGGCACTCGCCGGTGGCATGTACCACAGATTGAGGCTGCGAGACTTGGCGACCGGCCGCGAACTGCGAACATTGAGCGGCCACATCGGTCAGGTATCAAGCATCGCACTCTCGCCGGACGCGAAATTTGCGCTCTCGGGAAGCAACGACATGACGCTGAGATTGTGGGATGTTACAGCAGAGCGTGAGCTGCGGACATTTGGTGGCGATGCCCGCGACGTAAAGAGCGTCGCATTCGCGCCCGGCGGGAAGTCGGCACTCTCGGGAAGTCGGGATGGGATGTTGAAGCTGTGGGACGTTGCCACGGGGCGCGAGTTGCGAAGCTACAGCGGACACGCAGACAGCATATCGAGCGTTGCCTTCTCCCCCGACGGGAAACTGGCGCTCTCGGGAAGCGATGACAACACACTAAAGCTCTGGGACGTCTCGATGAGGGGTGAACTTCGAACATTCGACGGCGGCACCGATAAAGTATGGAGCATCGCATTCTCGCCTGACGGAAAGCTTACTCTTTCGGGAAGCGGCGACAGGATGCCGAGGCTCTGGGATGCGGTGACGGGTCTCGAGCTGCGGCGATTCAGTGGCCACACAAGTTGCATACTGAGCGTCGCATTTTCGCCCGACGGTAAGCTGGCGCTTTCGGGCAGCGGCGACAAGACACTGAAGCTCTGGGAGGTGAAGACAGGGCGTGAGTTGCGGACGTTCAGCGGACATCGACATCAGGTCTCCAGCGTTGCCTTCTTGCCCGACGGCGACCTTCTTCTCTCGGGAAGCGTGGACAAGACACTCAGGCTCTGGGATGTGGCGACGGGACGCGAGCTACGTACATTCAGCGGCCACGAGTATGGCGTGTTGGACGTCGCAGTATCCTTCGACGGAAAGCTGGCCCTCTCGAGATGCTGTATGAGTACACTGAAGCTCTGGGACATAGCAACTGGACGCGAGTTACCGACATTCAGCGGTTACAGGTACGGCTCATCGAGCGCCACATTCTTGCCCAAAGGGAAGCAGGCGCTCTCGGGATGCAATGATGGGACACTTAAACTGTGGGAGGTAGAGGGGGGGCAAGAACTTCGTACTTTCAAAGGCCATACAGATTGGGTGCCGAGTGTCGCACTCTCGCCCGACGGGATGCTGGCGCTCTCAGGAAGCCAGGACAAGACGATGAAACTCTGGGACGTAGGAACGGGGCGCGAACTGCGGACATTCAAAGGGCACACCGACTGTGTGTCTAGGGTTGCATTTTCGCCCGACGGAGAACTGGTGCTCTCGGGAAGCGTGGACAAGACGCTTCATCTTCGCGACTTCACCCGCCCCGCCCGTTACCGCGAGTTCGACGTCAGGCTTCCCAAGGCCCGCGAGGCGCTCCAGAAGAACGAGAACGACGCAGAGGCGCTCAAGACCTTCGGCGAATGGTACGCCTTCCGCGGCGTGAACGACTGGGCCGTCGAGTTCCTGGAGAAGGCGCGCAAGAACGGTGTGGAGGTCTCGCCGCTCATCCTCGGGCGCTGCTACTGGCTGCTTTCTGAAGACGAGCACGAGCCGAAGGACAAGCGCCCCGCCCACCGCGCCGCTGCAGCCGCCGAGTTCCAAAACGAGATCGCCCGCGTCAAGGCCCGGCCGGTGCCGCAGGACCCGAAGGCCAAGCTCGCCCGCGAGCAGGAGGAACTGTACCTGAGCCTGTGCCTGCAGGCGGTCTCGAAGCCGAAGGAGGCCGATAAGCCTGCCGAGGGCAAGTAGGCGGTTCGGGTAACGCCGGTACTACGACAGGATCAGAAAGGAGATGTATTGTGACGAAGGCAATCAAAGAGCAGGTCGGGTTCTGGGCCGCAATGCGAAGGAAGCTCAAGGCTGGCGTTCCGATCCTGACGATCCTGGAAGAGGCGCGGGACAGGGCCACGAATCCGAGCTTCGCCGCAGCGTTGGGAACGGTGGCCAAGGGCGTCGGCTCACGTTGCGGCATGGCCGAGACGATGGCCCGCCATGCGGATGTCTTTTCCCGCATGACCTGTCGGCTTGTCCTCATCGGTGAGCAGGGCGGGATGCTTGAGGAGACCATCGGCCAGATCGTGAAGGGTCTGAGCAGCGGCGCGTACAGCGTGGCGAAGGACAGAAAACCCAGCCCGCGTCGTGAGATTGCGCACTTCTGGCGGGGCTGCGGGTGGCTGATGGACGCTGGTGTTCCGCTGGACGAAGTCCTCGAAATCCTGGGCAAGGAGACGGCGCACAGCCCCCTCCGCGAGGCGATCCGCAAGGTGCGCAAATCGGTCCAGGGCGGCAAGTCGTTCGCTGACGCGCTGGCCGCGTTCCCCAGGCTGTTCCCGGACAAGGTGCGCCGCGTCGTGGCCGTGGCCGAACGGAAGACGGAACTGCAGAAGGTGGGGCTTTGCATCGCCGCTGCCATGGGACGAGGCTAAGATCGGCGTCCGTATACAGAACGCTTTTGGGAGGCATGAGGATGAGCATCGACATAACCCGTCGTAGCTTCCTGGGTGGCTCAGCCGCGGGCATCGGGCTGATGGCCGCGAGGCCGCTCATGGCCGGGCCCTTCAAGACCACCCTCCGGAAGGCCGTCATTCGGAAGTCGCCCACGGAGGACGAACTCAAGAAGATCAAGGATGCCGGCTTCCAGGGCATTGAAGCGCACACCGTGCCCGTCGAGGAGGCGGCGAAGGCTCGCGAACTCGCTGAGAAGCTCGGCCTGCGCATCCACTCGGTCATGGGCGGCGGCTCCCCAGCGGGCCTGCGCGCCGCCCAGGCCTACGGCGCTGACGCCGTGCTCCACGTCCCCGGCGGCGTCGGCGGCGTCGCCATGCCCGAGCCCTGGGAATTTGACATCGCCTTCGACGAGAAGACGGGCCATCTCACGCGCGTCGTCGCCGGCGACAACGCGAGGTTCGTACCCTATATCGAGGCGCACAACCGCTCCATGGATGGCGCGCGGGAGTCCGTCAAGCGCCTCATCCCCATCGCCGAGGAGACCAAGGTCGTCGTCGCCCTCGAAAATGTCTGGAACAACTTCAACGTTCGGCCCGAACTCCACCGCTGGCTCGCCGCCAGCTTCGAAAGTCCGTGGGTCAAGGTTTACTTCGACATCGGGAACCACATCAAGTACGCCGCTGCCATGCGCGACGGCAAGCTCCAGGTCCTGTACCCGCCCGAAGCCTGGGTTCGCGCCTTCGGGTCACTCCTCGCCAAGGTCCATGTCAAGGACTACCGCCTCAACAACGACCTACGCGGCGGCGCCTGGGCGCGGATCGGCGACGGCACCACGAACTGGCTGGCCGTCCGCCAAGCCCTCGACGACGTCGGTTACAGCGGCTGGCTCACCGACGAGACCGGCCTGGCTCTCCCCGAGCTCAGCCGCCGCCTGGACCGCATCATTGCGGGCCAGCCCGTCGAGTAAGCGCGTCGCCCACCGCGCTGCCGTTGCCAGCGGGTTCCGGAAGGAATTCGACCGCGTGAAAGCCCAACCCGTCCCGCAGCAGCCGAAAGCCAAGCCGGCCCGCGAACAGATGGAACTGTACCTCAACCTCTGCCTGCAGGCCGTCACGAAAGAGAAGTAGCCGGAGCCAATGGCCAACCGTGGCCTGAGCGGCTATACTGCACCGACGAGCGGCCTTCCTGGAAATGGTGTCTTATGGCGCAGGCGGATGCTCCCAAGCCGTCCACCAATGAAACGCTTCCGGCACCGCCCGCGGCCGACCCCGCCAACACGCCTACGCTAACGCCAGGCCCCGCTGATACGCCGACGCTCCGTGCGGATACCAGCCTTGGAGATCGGCGGGCGGCAGTATGTCTTCCCAGCCTTGGGGATCGGCTTCGAGCGCGCTCTTGGTGGAAGCGGAATCGGCGGCGCAAGCCGGGGCGGGTGTGGTGCCAAGCATGGCCGCAACCAAGAGAGCGGCGTGCAGCGTGAATGACAAATGGCGGACGAATGACTGGGTGCGCATGACGGGTATTTTGTGGAACGTCGCGGCGAAAGTCAAATCGCAGGTCGCTGAAAGACCTTCGCGCGAATCGCAAATCGCGAAACTCTCAACACTCAACGCCGAACTCTCAACCAACCCTCACGGTTCTTTCGACGCACGTAGTCGCCAGTTTGCGCGCCTCGTTGGCGGGGGCCGTCAACTTCTCCCCGGCTTCGGTCTGGCTGTGACTTCGTCCTTCCGCCCGGCAGGTCCCAGCAAGGCAAGAACACATTGACCACCCGCAACACAAGCCGCTCGTTCTCGCCTGTCACGATGAACTGGAGTTTGCTCAGCGACGCCCAACCGATTTTCCGGTAACGTTGAACAACGGACTACGGACTGTGCAGTTACATATTTTCTTCATTTCGTATTCCGTCATCGTAATTCCGCCGAATCGTAGAGGACGCGGAAGCCAACGTCGAAGACGCCTTGTTCGGGCCGGTAGGTCTGCCGGAAGTCTGACTGGCAACGAGCCGGCGGGTCGTACCATGAGCCGCCACGCACCACCATGCGACCGGACTTGTCGGCGGTGCTGGTCCATTCGGCGACGTTGCCGTGCATGTCGTGCAGGCCCCACGGATTGGCGGCGTAGGAACCGACTGTTGTCGAGACGCGCGCGTGATCGTCAAATCGCGTGTCGGCCGGGCGCCACGGCGGAACCACCAGCGGGCGGCCGGACCAGCCGAACGTGGCAATTGCCTGATGCGTGCGGTCGGACATGTTTGCGAACTTGGAGAAATCGGTGTCGAGCGTGCCGAACCAAAACGGCGTCGTTGTGCCGGCGCGGCAAGCGAGTTCCCACTCGGTTTCGGTCGGCAGCCGGAAGCGGTGGTCGGTGTTTGCCGTGAGCCACTGGCAAAATGCTGCCGCGGCGTGCCACGAGACACGAACGACCGGTTGCCGGGGACGCGCCAACGACCAGCCGCGTTCGCCTGGACTGAACTGGATGTAATCGCCGTTCTCGATTCCGCTGTCGTGCGCCGGATCGAACAGCGCAAACTGTTCGTTGGTGATTTCACATTTGCCGAGCCAGAATGGCCGTTCGGCGGGAATCAAGATGAGGTCGAGCACGATGCCGCTGCCGAGATCAAGTGAGCGAGATTGGACAATGCGAGCAGGCCGCGCAGTTTCCGCGAGGCCCGTGTTCACCACGGGTGTGGCTGGTGGAATGGCCGCGCCTGTGGCGGCGCGCTTGGCGGCGGCGTGGTAGGGATTGATGATCGTCTCCGGATCCTCATCCATGCCGGTGTAGCGGCGGTGCAGTTCGCGGCGGCGTTCTGCTTGGTGCTTGACGCGCGCGGCGCCGCAGATGTCGGTCCACGTGCCGTGCGCGGGCGCGCCGAGATCAATCCAGGTGATGAGCCGGTCCCACGCTTCGGCGTCGAGTGTTACTTTGGAGTGGCCATTGCGCAGCATTTGCACGAGCCGGGTTGTTTCGGCGTGGAATTCCCACGGTGGCAAGAGGTGCATGTCGCTCTCGCGCGTCGGCGTGCGCACGTGCCGGCGCAGCGCGTAGTACGACGGTGAGAAATGCGACGCAAGGTTGTAGGAATCCTTGTTGTCTTGCATCGGCCGGTCGGGCTGGTCGATGAGGCCGGTGTGGCAACCAATGCAGAGTTTGTCGAGCACTGGCTGAACCTCGCGGCGAAAATCGAAACCGCGCGCCGGGCCGTACCACGGACGGATGGTTTCGGCGGGCCGCGACGCGGCGATGGTCTTGCGATTTGGCGGCGCGGTATTTTGTTGCTCGTGGCAACCGACGCATGAGAGCACTTCGCCCGGCATCGCGGTGAACCAACTCCTCATCAACTGGATGGCCTGGCCGTCGGCGTCGAGCGGCTGGATGGAGATTGGCAAGCAGGCCGGCACAAGGAACCGGGCGGAGCCGTCTTCGCAGACGGGCACGGTGCCGAGGACACATTTGATATCCCACGGACCGTCGAGGCCGGGGGCGTCGGGTTCGCCGCCCATGCCTTGGTAGGCAAAATGATATGTGAACAGGCGCAACGATTTGATCACGCCCCGCGGCACGCCTTTCAGGCCGGGACCAGCATAGACATCGGCGAGAAGAACTTCGGCATCGTGCCGGTTGAGATCAACTTTGTCGGCGATGACTGGCGGGCATGGAGTTTTTCGGAGCGGGATTGGTTCGAGCAGCGCGAAGCCGGGTTGCTCGCAGATCAGGGTAAGGTTGTCGAACACGTCGGCGAGGTAGATGCCCCACAGCGCGTCCGGCGATGGTTTGCACGAGACCAGGAAATGTTCGTTGTCGAGCGGGTAGGGGTGGAGAAATTTCGGCCAGGTTTGCGCGATGGGCAGGTCGAGCATGACCGGCTCAACTTTGCGGCCGCGGCCGGGAATGCGTTGCACGGCTCCGTCGGCCTCGAACCGGCCTTTGGCGGCGTCGAACAGCACCAAGTCGCCCATGCGCGGCAACTCATGGTGGCCGCCAACGACGGCGACGAATTGGGTCGGGCTGCCGGGGACCGGCTTGGCGTAGAACATTGAGGCGGGCCAGTAGGAGTTGCTGCCGTAAAACTCCATTTGCTCAGTGCCGTCAGGGTTCATGTGAAAGAGCCGGCGCGAGAAGGCGTGCGGCAGGTCGGTGTATTCCCAGCGCAGATAGAGCACGCGGCCATTGGGCAACGGCGTCGGACACCAATCGTGGTCCTGCTCGACGGTGAGCCGGCGGATGGCGCCGTTGGTTTCGAGCAGGAATAGATTCGCGACGTGGGCCGAACCGCGCACGCACGGCACGCCCGTAAACGGCGCGGTGGAGGTGAAGATGGTCCGACCGCCCGGCAGGTAGCAGGCATCGTAATTATCCACGTCGGGTTCGTTGATTAACGGGAGTTGGTGCAGGCCGGTGCCGTCGGTGTTGATTTCGAAGACCTGCCAGCGTTTGTTCGCACCCGGCATCGAGAACAACAGCCGCTGAGCGTCGAAATGCAGCCGGACATCACCGACGAACCGGCCCTCATCCGGCCGGTAAAGTGTGGCTAGCTTGCCGCCGGAGAGGATGGCGATCTCGTTGGTGTAGCCGGTTGGGTCGAGGCTGGAGTTGCCCTGGTAGTTGGTTGGCAGGCCTAGTTTGTCCGCGCTGCGTTTGACGAGCAGGATGTCCAACGAAGGAATTGCCGGCGGCGGTGCTTCGGGTTTGTCTGGCGGACGCGCCACGGGAGCATAGGGCTGCGGATCGCGCAGGTAGTCAAGCACGTTGGCGAGAAATCGCTCGAAATTTTCCCGGTAACCGCGCGGCGCGTGGAAATAAAGCGGTGAGAGCCGCCACGGGACGGCGACGACGCGGCCCTTGCCAAGTTGGTATTCTACTACCGCTCCACCGGGGCTGCTGGCCAGCACCGTGCCACGCGTAAAACGCACTTCGTCGAACACCGGGTAGATGGCATTGCTCATCCAGATGACGCCGCGGTCGGGTTCGAGTTCGCGAAACGCCGGGTGACCGGCAGCAACGGGCGTCAGTCCGGCTTGGGCGCGGTCATGGCCGAAGGTGACCGGCCTGGTGTGGAGTGTGTCGAGACCGAGTTGGTTGACCAGTGTGACGGCGGCGCCGGAAAGTAGCAGGCCGTGGCCAGCGGCGACATGGTTGCCGAGGGTGGCGGCGTCAATTGTGGTTTGGTGACACCAAACCACGTGCGATCTCTCCAACGGCAAGCCTGTAGCGACACCGAGTTTACGAGCCAACTCACAGGCCGTTTCAGTTTCCTCGCCCCACTTTTCCGCGAAGAGCCCAGTCAACGGATCTGCGGCAATAACTCCTGTGCCGAATAGGAAGATGCCAAGAACGAGGCAGCAAGGAGAAGCCGTTCGCATCTACTCGGTCCTCCCACCGGGTAGATGGGGTAAATGCGGACAGCGCCCATTTGCGGAGCGGCCAACATTAGGGCTAAAGGAAAAGAACTGTACCGAATGGTAGCGATGTGACGATGGATAGCGTCGGGCGCGAGGGTCCGACGCATGAAACTCAGCGATCTTGCGCGAGAGCTTCCCGACGAGGTGTGGGCGGTGTACAGGCCTTGTTGTAACGCTGAAGAATCCGTAGTGTTGAGTGCTTTCCGGCATGGTGCTCCCCGCCATCTTGTTAGGAGTACGACGCTATCGTTTCTCCCGCCTATGTGACAACGGGGCGATATAAACAGCCCGATGCGGCGTACCCGGTTCCTGACGGGAATCGTATCCGGTTCCGGTCCCGCCGGCAATGGGCTGGCCGTGGCCATCTTGGCACTGTCGCCAAAATCGGGGGGCGACCTGATTGTCCAGCGCGTCGTCGGCTTTTCGCTCTGCCTGGGACGGCCCGGGACGGGCTGGCGGGTCGGCCAGACGGCGGTTGGTCCATAACGCCATCTTCTGGACGGCCGGGAAGTAGGGCGGATGATTCAGCACCGGCAAGCAGGGGAACTCTCTGCATGAGGGGGTGGTTTGGGAGGATGAAGAGTTTCGTGCACGGTCCCTGAGATACCCGTGTCTGCCCCGGGTGGTGTCACCAGCCCCTACTCATCATCCCTGAAACGCAACATGGTCTTATCAATCGCTTTGCCATGCTCGTCGGTGACAACGGTCTCCGTAAGAGTCTTGTGATACCATTCTCGCTCGTTGCGCCGCGCAGTCTCCGTGGGCAAGGGATTGTCGGGGCTTCCCCAGAACCGCCAGCGAAACGTGTTTAGGAGATTCTCATCTCGAAGCTTGACCTTTAGCTCCACGAGTTCCTTCCCTTCCTTCTGCTCGTCCGGCGTTTTTCGTGCCGCGTCAAGTTTGCGTTTCACCGCCGTCTCATCAACGGCAATTCCCTCATTCCTAGCGCTCTGCAGGATCAGACGTTCAAAGGCAATGTTCCGAAGTTGCTGTCGAAAGCTTGGGATGTACTGTTCCTCAAACTTGTGCAGCATTTCAGCGTTCCACTTCCCAGCCTTTTCTGCGCCCTCGCGCCATTTCCTGAGTTCCAAGAGGGCGCTACCCATTCGGTCTTCGACATCACGCACCGTTATCGTCTCTCCATTCACCTTAATCACAACGCCGTTGGGGGCGCCGTCGTTTCTTGGTTCCGAAGCTTTTGCACACATACGAGACTGGGGCACCAATGCCAATGCGAGGCTTCCACCGATGAACACCATGCAGTGCTTGAGAACTTGATTCATCGCGGCTGTGCCCCCACCAAGTGTTTGGTCAACCCGGAGCGACGATGCGTGGCAAACGCGCCATGGGCATAGCATCGCGGTCATGCCCCCGTCGTCAAGCCCAAGCTAAGCGTTGCGGTGGTCAGTCAGCGATTTTGAAACCAACGACGCAATTTGGCGAAGTGCGCTACGGCGGGCAACCGAACCGACACGGACCTGTGGGATTGAGGATTGACGGTTGGGGACTGACGATCGAGGATTGGGGACTGACGATTGCGGATTGGCGGGGAGGGCGGGATGGAATACGAGAGCGAGGGGCGGGAGCTGGAACGGCTGTTCATCGCGTGGCCGAAACTGCCGGAGACGACGAAGGCGGCGATATTGGTGCTAGCGGGAGTGCGGGAGGCGCCAGGGCCGGGGCGGCGGACGACGTATCGGCGCGTGGTGAAAGGTGCGACGCCGGAGTGGGTGGCGGTGGCGCTGAACCTGTTGAAGGATTCGAAGGGGTACATGTCGGACAGGGAGATTGCGAGACGGGTGGGGGTATCGCATACGTTGCTTGGCCGGCATCCGGTCTATCAGCGCGCGAAACGAGTGTATGTACAGCCCGTGCGGAAGGTGGTCAAAAGGAGACAGTGAAGTGGTGATCACCAGGCAACTCACCACTGTTTTCATGTAAGTCGTTATCCCGCAACGAGTGCAAGAATTGTCAGTTGCCAAAACGAGCTATCTATAGAAGGTCATTGGTCACTGGTCATTTGTCATTGGTCATTCGCTTACAGAGCACGGTTACAGGTTGGCGGCGCGAGCGGGGAACCGTCGTGAACGACGGTGAACGGGCACCTACGTGGCGGCATCCCCCCGACTGAAGTCGGGGGTTAGCGGGACGAGTGACGGGTGACGAGTGACGGGTGACGAGTGACGGGTGACGCGTGACGGGTGACGGGTGACGAGTGACGGATGACGAGTGATGAGTGACGCGTGACGGGTGACGGATGACGACTGATCGGTGATGAGTGACGGGCGCGAGGGGGAGGAGGGAATCATGTTTGGGATTTCGCATCAGAAGGCGGGGCTGAATTGGGCGGGGCGGTACAAGGCTTGGTCGCGGGAGCGGGCGCTGGCGGAGGCGTGGCGTTTCTGGCTTCAACACAAAAGAGGACGGGGTTCAGGATTCGGGGTTGGATGTGCCTGCGGCACCCCGAAAAACGCTGAAGCGTCTTTCGGGGCCACCCATGGCCATGCGAAGTGGAGAAGGATTACGGGGATCACGAGCGCGGTCGAGGGTGTGCTGACGGCGAAGGAACGGAAGGCGGGGTTGAAGAGGCTGGTGGCGTGGATGGAGAACACAATTAAGAATGCAGAATTAAGAATTCAGAATGAAACGGAGAACGGAAAGGGTTCAGGGTTCCGGGTTCAGGGAATAGGGAACGACGAGAGGCCGCTGAGTCTGACGACGGCGTGGGGGCGCGGCGTTGAGAGTTGGTTCAGGGCAACGGAAGGGCGGTCGGTGGAAAGCCTGTGCACGGAACTACAGGTTTCGCGGGCACGGCTGACGATGCTGACGAAGGAGTACTGCGGGCTGACGGTGCAGGAACTCACGGACGGGTTCAGAATCCGGAACGTGAAACGTGGACTGGTCGAGCGGTTGCGCGAGGCGGCACAGGAGTTGTGGGGGATTCCGGGGAGTTATGCGGCGACGAAGTACGAAATGGAACCACAGATGAACACAGATGAACACGGATATAGGGTTCAGGGTTCCGGGTTCAGGGTTCAGGGCATAGCGAAGAAGCAGTCGCGGTATTTTCGAATGCGGCCGGAGGATTACTACTATGAGGATCGGGCGGCGTAGAGGGAACGGCGATGCTTGGAGTTGACGTGGCGGCTGCGGGAGGATTTCGATCTAGAGGGGTGGGCGGTTCGGGCGGGGTTCGCAAGCGGCGGGCGGTTGAAGCGCGCGTGCGTGAACGTGCTGGGGCGGTCGCTGCGCGCACTCGAACGCGCGCTGGCGGCGGAAGTCGTGCGGTATTACCTGTGCGCGGAAGACAAGGTTTTGCGCCAAGTCGCGTGCGGCTCGGATAGCGCTCGGGTGGCGCGGGCGCGGTGGGCGTACAACGAAAGCGAGGATCCGCCGACGGAACCGTTCCTTGATGAATGGTCGAAGGCGGAGGAGCTCGCTCGCGACTGGCTGGAGAAGATGCGCGCGGCGTTTGGATGACGGAACGAACGGCGCCGCGCCGGACCTTACGGGATGATCTTGTTCAGCGGGTACTCGATGATCCCCGTCGCGCCGATGCGGCGCAGTGCGGGCACGAGTTTCCGTACTTTCGATTCCGCGATCACCACTTCCACCGCGATCCAGCCTTCCTGAGCCAGCGGGCTGACGGTGGGGCTGGAGAGCGCTTCGAGCCTGGCCATGACTGCTTCGCGGCAGTGTCCCGGCACGTTCATCTTCGGGCCGACCATCTCCTGCGCCCGGATGGCGCCTTGCATCAACATGCCGATGTTTTCGAGCTTCTCGCGCTTCCAGCCTTCCGCCCAGGCGGCCTTGTTGGCCACAAGCTGCGTGACGGACTCGCAGACGGTGTCCACGATTCTCAGGTTGTTGGCCTTCAGGCTGCTGCCGCTCTCAGTCACGTCCACGATGGCGTCGGCCAGTTCCGGCGGCTTGACTTCGGTCGCCCCGTGGCTGAATTCCACATCCGCCTGCACGCCGTTGCGCGCAAGGTACTTCTTCGTGGTGTTGACCAGCTCGGTGGCGATAGTGCAGCCTTGCAGGTCCTTCACGGTCTGTATGGCCGACTTGTTCGGCACGGCCAGGACCCAGCGCACGGGCGTGAGCTGGTGCTTGCCGTAGACCAGGTCCACGACCACCTGCACGTCGGCGTCATTCTCGATGACCCAGTCCTTGCCGCAGATCCCGGCGTCGAGCTTGCCCATCTCGATGTACCGCGGCATCTCCTGCGGGCGAAGCATGATGCAGGCGATCTCTTCGTCATCAATCGGCGGGTAGTAGCTGCGGGCTTCAGCGCGCACCTTCCAGCCGGCTTTTCTCAGCAGTTCCAGCGTGGATTGTTCCAGGCTGCCTTTTGGTAGCGCCAGTTTGAGCTTGCTCATCGTCGTGCCCCTACGTGATCATAACGCAATCCTCCGGATCGCGCCATAACGGGTAGGCCGTCATATACGAAGCCCCGCCAAACACAAGAGAAACGCGACATCGAGGGTGCAGTCGTCATCGGGAAGCAGGGCGACCGCTCGCTTGTGCCGCCAGTCTCGCCTGGCTTGCGCAACGTGGTATAATGCCGGCCTTGTGGCGTCGGCAGGAGAGCGACACAAAGGGGGCCTCCATGAAGCGGATGCGGCGGTGGATCGTCTGCGTGGCGTTGTTCGCGCCACTGGCATTGTGGCTGTCCGGCTGTGTGCCCGGCGATCATGGGGCGCAGGCGGTTGCGCCGCTCCGGCTTGACCGCGAGACGTGCTTGCGGCTGGCGGACCAGATGGAAGCGCACCTGAGAACGGGTGTGCTGGCGCAGTGGTTCCCGGCCTGTGTGGACAGGGAACACGGCGGGTTCCGCGCCGCCTTCACGGAGAAATGGAAGCGCGGTCCGGACAACGACAAGTTCCTTGTCTTCCAGGGGCGCATGACGTGGGTGAGCGCCCAGGTGGCGATGCGCTATCCCGAGCTGGCCGAAGCCTACAAGGGCTATGCGCGGCACGGCGTGAGATTCCTGAACGAGACGATGTGGGACAGGGAACAGGGCGGGCTTTTCTGGGGCCTGGACGAGAACGGGAAGATCAGCGGGAAGTTCGGCGACCAGAAGCACGTGTACGGCATCGCCTTCGGCATCTATGGCGCGGCGGCAGCGTACCAGGCGACCGGCGACCAGGACGCGCTTGACCTGGCCAGGCGCACGTTTGCATGGCTCGACAGTCACGCTCACGACGAGAAGAACGGCGGCTATTTCGAAGCGCTGGCGCGCGACGGCAAGCCGATCATGGCGCCGTCTTCCGGCAGACAGCACGACGGCATCGGGACGTTGTACGGGTACAAGAGCATGAACAGCCACATCCACGTGCTCGAGGCGCTCACGGAGTTGTACCGCGCCTGGCCCGACAAGCAGGTCGAGGCACGGCTGCGCGAGGTGTTCGCGATCGTGCGCGACCGCATCGCCGTGCCGCCGGGCTGCCTGAACCTGTACTTCACGCCCGACTGGCGTCCGGTGCCGGACCATGACTCCTTCGGACATGATGTCGAGACGGCGTATCTTCTGGTCGAGGCGGCCGAAGCGTTGAAGGAACCGGAGGACGCTCAGACGTGGAAGGTGGCGCGGAGCCTGGTGGACCACGCGCTGGAGTGGGGCTGGGATGAGGAGAACGGCGGCTTCTACGACAAGGGCGGGGCGTTCACCGCGGCATATGCCATGGACAAGATCTGGTGGTCCCAGGCCGAGGGGCTGAACGCCCTGCTGCTGCTGCACGGGCGATTCGGCTCGAGCACGGACCGGTATTCAAAGGCGTTTCTGAAGCAGTGGGACTTCATCTGGAACCATCAAGTGGACCACAAGTACGGCGAATGGTATGAGTCTGTCAGCCGGGAGGGCCGGGCGAAGCCGGGGCAGGCGAAGGGGCAGATCTGGAAAGCGGCCTACCACAACGGGCGGACGCTGATGAACGTCTCGGCCGGACTGAGGCGCGCCGCGAAGGACGCCCCCGCACGATGACAACTGGCGGCTGACCAATGACCACGGACCACCGCCAGTCTTTTTCTTGCGGCCCGGCACGCTGCAGCTACACTTGCGGCGTTGAGCTTCGAGACTGTGGCAACAAGGCACGGCGCGCCATCGCGCCCGGTAAGGAGTGCATAGCATGGACGGACAAGACGTTGAGCCAGGCAAGCCCAAACCGCTGTTCTATGTGGCCGTCTTCGTGGTCGTCGTCGGGCTGATCCTGTTTGCCGTCTACAGGTCCGACATCTTTGCCCCGGCGGGCAGGGACCAGGGCAAGGTGCCGACGCTGACCAAGGAAGAGATGGAAAAGCTCAAACCCAAGGCGGAGGCGGCCGACAGCAACGCCCCCACCACGGCCAAGGAGTACAAGTACATCCCCTCGGAGAAGCTCCCGCCTGTTGCCGGTGTGGCCGGTTACAAGGCGCTCGAAGACAACACCGTGAAGTTTGCGCTCAACGTCTGGGCCGGCTGGGCGCCGATCATCTACGCCAACGACGGCTTCAAGCCCAAGAAGGAATGGACGACGGCGGAAGGCAAGAAGTTCAAGGTGGAGCTCGTGCTGCTGGACAACCCCGTGGCCATGCGCGACGCCTACGCCTCGGGCAACGTGCACATCGGCTGGGCCACCGTGGACATGCTGCCGCTCTTCATGGACGAACTGCGCAAGGACAAGCGCACCTGGCCCCGCGTCTACCAGCAGATTGACTGGTCCAACGGCGGAGACGGCATCGTCGCGCGCGACTCGACCAAGTCCATCGCGAGCCTGCGCGGCAAGACCGTCGTCCTGGCCGAGAACTCGCCCTCGCAGTACTTCGTCCTCAACGCGCTGATCAACGGCGGCGTGCAGCCGGCGGAGGTCAACTTCAAGTACACGGAGGACGCCTTCAAGGCCGCGGCGGCCTTCAACGCCGACAAGGCCGTTACCGCGGCCGTTTCCTGGGCGCCGGACATCTACAACATCTCCAAGGTCAAAGGCAACAAGCTGCTGGTCTCGACGCAGGACGCCAACCACTTGATTGCCGACGTCTGGTTCGCGCGCGCCGACTTCGCCAAGGACTGCCCGGACATCATCGAGGGGCTGGTGCGCGGGATTCTGACTGCCGTGGACGAGCTGGAAGCGCAGGAGAAGAAGCAGGCCGCGGCCAAGCTGATGGCCGCCGGGTACAGCCTGCCGCCCGATGATGCGTTCAATATGCTCGGCGACGCCCACTGGACCAATTACGCCGAGAACCGCGAGTTCTTCATGAATGAGAACAACCCGACGAACTTCCAGCGCACGTGGGACAACGCCTACTACCTCTACCGCCGCATCGGCAAGATCACCACGGAGAAGGTGGACTTCGACCAGGTCATGGACTTCTCCGTCATCCAGAAACTGGGCAAGGAGGAGCAGTTTGCCAAGAGCGTCAACAAGTACATCACGCAGTTCGCGCCCCAGAGCGTCGCGGCGGTCAAGGCGGAGAAGGGCGAGATACTCACCAAGACCGTCGTCATCCATTTCTTCGCCAACAGCGCGGACATCAAACATAAGCTGATCAGGACCGTTGACGGGAAGTCGGTGGAGGAGCTCTACGACCCCAACGCGGACTTCGTCATTGACGAAATCGGCAAGCTGGCCGGCCAGTTCGGCGCCGCGCGCATCATTATCGAAGGCCACACCGACGCCTCCATGAAGAGCATGGGCGTGCCCTTCTCGGCGGTGCAGCAGCTTTCGGAGCAGCGCGCCAACGCCGTGCGCCAGGCGCTGCTGGCCAAGTTCCCGTCGCTGCCGCCGAACCAGACTGGCGCGGCCGGAATGGGCTGGAACGTGCCGGCCAATCCCGCGCAGCCCATGGACCACGCTAAGAACCGCCGCGTGGAAGTGAAGGTGTACCCGCTCGAGGCTCAATGACGACCATGGCGGAGTCTCAGGGGGCCGGTGGGTTTGACCGCGCGTTGACCCGCAACGCCGCCGTGTCGTTGAAGCGCTTGCTTTGCGGCTTTGGGCTTGCGGCGCTGTTCGGTGTGCCGCTGGGGATCGTGTGCGGCGCCTGGCCGCGTGTCAACGCCTTCGTCGCGCCGGTCTCGGTCTTCGGCCGCAGCGTCCCGATCTCCGCGCTCGTTCCCCTGATGATGGCCTGGTTCGGCCTCGGTGAGACCGAGAAGTTCATGTTCATCTTCATCGCCTGCGTGATGTTCATTGTTTTCGACGCCGCCCGCGCCGTGGCCACGGTGCCTGAGCGCCATGTGCAGACCGCACTGACGCTCGGCGCCACGCGTTTGCAGGTCCTCTTCAAGGTCCTCGTCCCGCTCGCGCTGCCGGAGATATTCGGCTCGCTCCGCCTGCTCTTCGGCCTGGGGTTCGGCTACATTATCCTGGCCGAGATCGTTGCCGCCGACGGCGGCCTGGGATACCTGATTGCCACGTCCGAACGAATCGGGCCCAAGACGCACATTTACCCGCTGCTGATAGTGATCACCCTGATTGCGTATGGCATAGACCGCTTGCTGTGGGTCGCGGAGCATTGGCTGTTCCCGTACCGTGAGGCCTGACGATTGCAGAGCTCGGACTGAGGTCGCTGCGCACAAACACATGAGTCAGGAACAACCCACAGCTCCCCAGCCGCAACCGCCAGTCACTCCGGGCCAGCCGGCGCCGGCTCAGCCGCAGGCACCCGCGAGCCCGGCCCCAACCGCGCCGCCCCAGCCGCCAGCCCCGGCGGCAACACCCCTCACCGAGCGCATAGAACAGGCGCGCGCGGCCGTCGCCACGGCTCCCGTGCGGTCGCACGTCGTCGAATTCCGCAACGTGACGAAGACTTATTTCCCGGGCACGGCGCGCGCGTATACCGCGATCAAGGATGTCACGTTCACGGTCGAGGACCTGCCCGGGATCGGCGAGCTTGTCGCCGTCCTCGGCCCGTCCGGCTGC
>JAPLOD010000169.1 GCA_026692735.1 Planctomycetota bacterium
GTCATGCCCCGCAGAACCTCGCCGCTTTGCGTAATCTGACGCTTGGGCTGATTCGACAGCGTACCCGGCACAAATACCTGCCAGACGCCCTGCGACGCTTCATAGCGGACCCCTTCGCCGCTTTGGCGTTCATCTGCCCTCTGAACAAGGGCGAGAATTGAAAAGCCCTGACGTGTCCCCCGCCGTCCGTCTGGATGACATAGTCGGTCTAGGGCCGACCGGCTATACTGGTGCCATGTCCGAAAAGAAACCCAGGGCGACAGACAAGAGTGAGCGCGTGTCTTGCCTGCGCTGCAACCGAACGTTCTCCTCGCCGGACAAGCGACATATCCGCCTGTGCCCCAGCTGCAGGGACAGGAAGAGCTGACTGACCGGTCCAGGCCCCATAGTCGAACGATTCACGTCCGTGGCTGGCAGGTCCAGAGACTCCGCAGGGCGTACCGGCTGGAATCCAAGGCCAGGTCTACGGGCGCGCCGGCGACGGCGGCAAACAAGCGTACGTTTTCAGCCCTGGGCCTCTCTCGCCCTCGGGGTACCAATCAGCCGATTTGAGGTCTGGGACGCGTAGGGCGCGAGCAGGCGTAACCAGGCCGTTTCGAGGACACCCCACCTGTCCCTCAAACGGGTATTTACCTGGCCGTCTCGGGGACACCCGGTCAGTCTTATGTCTCTTCTGTATGTTGTCTCTTCAATAAAGAGAGGGGGACGGCGCGCTTGGTGTAATCACTCAGGGATGAGGTTGGTTCGACGAGAAAGGGGGGCAATGTATGACCACGCGCACTCATCAACGCAGACCCCTTGGCATTCCGGCCTTGGTGTGGGCAACTGTGCTTATCCTGTGTCATTGTTAATTAAGGCCCGCCGTCCCACGGCGTAATCTCGTAGGCATCCAGGCCGTTGAGTCGGACAACATAGAAGAAATTCCCCAGCCTAGCCGAGTGCCACGAGTAGAACCCTGGCACATTCTGAATTGCCTTCGCTTTATCCAGCCCCTCGCGGATGTCGAAGACGTGGCCGTTCTCCCTGCCGTTGAAGTACTGGAAGGCGTAAAGTCGATCGCCGGCGATGTGGAAGCTGTAATGCGCCTCGCCACAAGAGCCCAGCCCCCGGTACTCCCCGACGATCTTCGGCGCGGACGGGGCGGACACATCGATCACCGTGATCCCCGCCTCCTTCCCGGTCGCCCCCACGTACAACCGGTCGCCCACGAGCTGCATCGGCCGCTCCATCATGGAGTCGTCTCCGGCGATCGTGAGCCGTGCGACCACTTTGGGCGCGGCCGGGTCGGAGATGTCGAAGACCTGGAAGTTGTTATCCTGCCGGGCCTTCCGGTGCATGACGGAGTAGATATAGTTGTCCCGCCCGACGACGCTGTCCACTCCGGGCAGGTCTCCCATCTTCCTTGGATGGACGGGGTCCTCCTTGAGGCCGTAGAGGCCAGTCCTTGCCACCAGATAATCACCATGCACGATGAGCACCCCCACCCCCCACTTCTGTTGGTGCTGGTAGACGACGCGAGGCGCGGCCGGGGTCCGAATGTCCGCCACGGAGAATTTGTCCGCCCACCGGTCGAAGTAGAGGTAAGAGTCCTTGTAGACCGCGAACGAGTTGTACGCAGGGTCTCCCATGTGGACGTAGCCGATCTTTTTCGGCGAACGCGGATCCTCCAGGCTCAGGATTGTGACCCCTCCGGTGAGGTACTCGCCGACGTACGCGCGCTTGGCCGATTCCGAGACCTTCACGTGGCACATTTCGCCGCCGCACTTGTACTCACCGAGTAGGCGGATGTTCTTAGGGTCGGAGATGTCGAACATCCGCAGCCCGAACAGGTTGTCCAGGACGTAGGCGACGGTCCCCCGCACGCGCACGTCCGCGAATTTGATGGAGATTCCCTGCTCCTGTGCCCACTCCGCCCCCCACCGGCCCGCGAGCCTCGGATGGACCGGGGCGGAGACGTCCACGATCCACAACCCCAGGTCCGGCAGGTCCTTCTCCTCCGAAGGATTGTCATCGGCCCCGGAGGAGACGACGAAGCAAGCCCAGTCGCCGGTCACCTGGTCAAAGCGGAACTTCAGCTCCTTCTCACCGGTGAGACGCCCCGCGGGCTTCTCCAAGTCGTTTTTCCGGTAGATGGACGTCCCGCCCTCGCCGCCGATGTAAACGTAGTCCTTGACGATCCCCAGGAATTTCCCGAGGGGTTTTCCGACGATCTTTGGCTTGGCCGGGTCGCCGAGGTCCACCCGCCGCCCGTCGGAGCACCAGCCCAGCGTTCCCTCGATGCACGCGATCTGGGCTCCTTCGATGGTCGCAAGCGCCTTCGGCTCCCTTGCGTTCCTGATGTCATAGAGGATACAATTCGGCCCCGAGTAGATCACCAGGTAGTCCCCCATCATCCGGGGACTCGCCGCCGCCGGCGTCTTCAGGGCCGCCAGCTTCTTCGGGTGGGCCTTGTCCCGAGTGTCCCACACGTCCACGTTGGACGATCCCCGATCCACGCAGAACGCCACGTCGTCCTTCGCGTCGATGTGGTACGCCCAACCGTACGGAAGCTGGCCCGCGTGCTTCGGATTCGCAGGGTCACTGATATCAACGATCTGGAAAGCCGCATCGCTTTCGCCAATGGAAATATAGGCGAACTTGCCGTCGAGGCGGACGCTTCGCGGATACCCCCACACGTCCCAGTAGAAGCCGACCTTGACGAGCGCTTCCGGCGGCGGCTCGGCGGCCTCGGTGGTTGCGAAAACCAACACGAGCATCGCGACCAGCGCATATCCAAAGAAACACTTACTCATCATCGACGGAACTCCACTCATCGTCCACCCTCCTTCAATAGTCTCCCGAAGTCGTCCCTGGAAGGTCTATGGGGGACGTATCTTAACCTGGATTATTCACCGAACAAGAGTGGCGTGAAAATCGGTGACAGCCCACAGTAATTGCCTTTCTGTCCCCCGCCGAGCTCCGAAAGAAGTACGACGCCGACGCAACGCAGACACGCGCTGCCAGCCGCGGTAACGCAACAGCTCATTCACCTGCAAGCTGAGCGCCGCCGGTCCTTTCCGGCGGCACCATCATCAACCTGCCGGTCACCGGCCTGAACGTGACGATCCCATCGTCACCAGGGCCGGCGGATCGGCCTTGGTGATCCCGCCCTCGACACTCTGAACGCCCCCGCCAAGGGGAAGCGCCCCGACTGAACAGGCCGTTGTTGGGTCGCGTCCGGGCGCCACGGTCTCCCCGCTGTAACTCCTACCTCTACGTCGTCACGTTTAGGACCGGTCCCCGGCCCAACCACCGGAGGATCGTCCATGGTCTCAATCAGGAAAATCCAGGCCGCCTTCCAGTCCATTGCGCCCGAACTGGAGAGCCGGCTCTGGCGTTGCGCCAGACGTTTCCAGGAAACCGAGGAGGTGTTCACCGAGATGTACTCCTTCGCGTGGATCAACTTCCGCTCGAAGGCCCGCCGGCTCGGCGAGTTTCTCAGCGCCGGCCAGCTTGCGTTCATGTCCCTGCGGCGCCTCTCGTCGGGGCGCCTTGTAACCGAGAATACGGTGAAAGACGCCTTGGCCCCGATGGCACGCAGGCTGGGGCGAACGCGGGTGATCTACTTCTCGCAGTTGTCGGGCTCGAAGAGGAACCAGGCACTAACAGACTCCACGGTCCAGCGGATTACCGATGCTCTCACCGCTTCGGAGCGCGAGGGTCCAGACGTCCGTGCCGCAACGCGGATTGACTGGGCCGCGTTCATGCGCACGCTGCCCAACCGCCTGCGCCGGATTCTTCGGGGCCTGGTGGTCGGCGACGCCAAGGGCCTGATCGCGAAGCGCTTGGGCATCAGCAACGGCAGGCTATCGCAGCTTCTCAATGTGCTGGCCCGCGAGATCACAGCCTTCTTTGGGCCGGAGATTGTGCCGGTCGGCTGTGTCGCCTGATTCCCCGCGTTCCGTGCCGCGTTCTGTACCGTGTTACGTGACAATGCCAACTCAGAATCCGTTCCGGCAACCACACTTTCTTCCGCACCATCCTGGGCTTGGCCGTGTGGCCGGCCCGTTTCGTCACAACCCGTTTCCACAAGGAGGTCGTCACATGCCAGTCACCGTTCGTCACGGCGTCAATTCCATCAGTTCGGACTCAGTCGCCGGGAAGACCGTCGCCGAGGTCCGCGAGGAGGTGTCGGATCTGCTCAACGTTCCCGGCACGGCCCAGGTGCGCGTCAACGGCAGTCCCGCCGGCGAAGACAACCAGATCCCCGAAGGCTCGACCGTCGAGTTCGTGAAGATCGCCGGCGAAAAAGGTGCCACCCGCAAGTAGACGCACGTCCCGTTTCATTGCCCGGCGCGCCAGGTATCGCAGTCAGGTGCCTGGCGCGCCCTCTCCTGGAGGGCTCATGCCCCGACTCATTCTCGATTGTCACTGCCTGGAAAGGCTCGTGTGCGCCGCTGCGCGCACGTCAGCACACTGCCGCACGGAAGGCGATCAACTGATCGTCACGTTCCCGCACGTGAACACCCACTTCCTCGGCATACACGTTGATGTCGTCATCGCTCTGCATGCCGGTTCAGACGCCACCGCCGATCCCAACGAACTTGTTCTCCACTACCACGTCCACAGAATTGGCTGGCTGCCACACTTCCTGGCCGCCTGGCTGGCTGATTGGGCTGCCAGCCGTTTCGTGACCAGCCCGGTACTGCGGATTGGCCAGGGCCGGATTTACATCCGCCTGGACCGCCTGCAGATGGGTTCGAGAGCGCTTCCGGCAGTCGTTCACGTTGCCGGCCTTCATGTCCCAGACGGCGCCGCCGCTGGTTCGTTAACGTTTCAACTCAAGGAGTGATTGCCCATGTCGCGAGTTTCCGTTGAAGTTGACTGTCTGAGAGGGCTGCTGCGTCAGTTCGGTTTCACCGAAGTGGCCGTGCAGGATGGCCGCCTGCACATGGCCGCTCCCGGCAAGAGAATCACGGTCATCATCGAGCAGCCGCAGTTGAAGGCCGAAGCGCGATTCGGCGATTTCGTGATTGCCGTTGAGAACGTGCAGTTCGCTCAGGAAGGCATCAACCTCACCTTCCACATCCGGTGATCGCTGCAAAGGGGGCGTTCCGGCCCAGCCATCGTGGCTGGCAGCCCGTCCTCGGAACCTTCGGCGCGCTCCGTTCAAACGCCCTCGTTGGCGGGGCGTGCCATTATCACAGGAGAACCACCAGCATGAGTGCCGCCATCAAGCCTAAGGCGGTGTAGAGTCCAGGAGAACACTCACGGTGAGACCAGAACTATGCGTAGAAGAATGCCGCGTCCGGCGCTTTGGGTGACTGCGGTCGGCTTGATCGTCCTGGCCTTCGGCGCCACTGCGGAAGACAAGACCGCGTTCCGGTTCGGCTATATGCCTTCGCAGCACAAAATCCGCCATCTGATCCTCTCGCCAGCGGCGGAGATGACCGACTGGAAAGTGCTCGTAACGGCGCAGGGAAAAGCAGAAGTGCTCGCGCAACAGCTTGGGCGCTTTCCGTTCAACCAGGCGGGCGAGACGATGGACGTGCCCGATTTGCCGGAAGGACAGTACATGCTGACGGCGCAGCTCACGGGCAAGGGACAGCCTGCTGAGTTCGCCCGCACCTTTGTACGCCAGCATTTCCCCTGGGAGAACAGCACGCTGGGTAAAGATCCAATCGTGGTGCCGCCGTTCACTCCACTGGAGGTCAACGCGGAGCAGAGGCGAGTGGATTGCATCCTACGCCAGCACACGATCAGCAGCTCCGGCTTGTGGGAGCAGGTCACCAGCCAGCAAAAACCGCTGTTGGCTGCGCCCATTACCTTGCGCGCCACCGTCGGAGCAAAGCAATACGTGGCGGCTGGTCCTGGGGCGGTGTTCACCAAGACGCCGGGAAACCACGTCACCGGCAGGGCCGCTTGGACAGCAGGGCCACTGCAGGGCTGCACCCGCTTCGATTTCGACTACGACGGCTTCATGAGAGTAGACCTGGACGTGGAGTCCACTGCAGAGCGGGTGGAAGCCCTTGATCTCGTTGTCCCGCTGAACTCAGGCGAAGCCTGTCTGATGCACTCTGTAACGGACCTCTTGCGTTCTCATTACGCCGGCAGGATTCCGGAAGGTCAGGGCAAGGTCTGGGACTCGGCCAAAGTTCCGCGCTACCAGCTTCCCGGACCGTTCCTGCCGTACATCTGGCTGGGCGGCACTGAGCGGGGAATCTGCTGGATCGCCGAGAATGATCGCGACTGGGTGCTCGACGAAAAACTGCCGACGCACGAAATCATCCGTGAGGGTAAATCCGTTTCGCTGGTCGTCCATTTTGTGACGCGGCCATCAACGCTGACTCGACGGCGCACGATCAGCTTCGCGCTGATGGCCACGCCCGCCAAGCCAATGCCGCAGCAGCCGGCGAACTACCGCGCCTGGTGGCCGGTCACCACAGCGAACAAGGAAGGCGTGGATATCACGCTGGCGGGCGCTTGCTACTACTGGGGTTCGCAGACGCCGTGCCTGCAGTTCTACCCCGCCTTCAGGAACTTCTCCATCTTTGAGGAAGCCGCTGCAATTCGGCGCACGGGCAAGGCAGATATGCGCTTCACCGATCAGTGGCTACAGCAGTTCAAGGGACCGCAATACACGGAGGAGTTGAAGAAGACCTATCGAGCGCATGTGGACTGGATGCTCTACAATGCGAAAGGCGCTCCGAAAGTGCAGCCTGGCGCGCCCAAAGTCCATTACCTGATCCCTTACACAAACCCACGCGCTATCAACTGGGACCAGGAAGTCCAAACCTATCTGGACGAGTGGTCCATCTACGATGTTGCCGATCCGCGTTGGAACCAGGCGGTTAAAGACAAGCTGCGCTTACTTCGCGAGAACGAGAAGGACTACAACGACCTCAGTGGGGTTGCCTATGAAGTGGACCCGCTGCCCAGCTACGCTGACATGGTCCTCTACTACCACAAGAAGATGTATGAAACGTTCGCCGACGGCGTCTACTGGGACGACTTCTTCGTGCTCGCCAACTACAACCCGGTCTCCGGGCCGGCATACGTTGACGACGACGGCAGATTGCGCCCCGGCGTGAGCTGGTTCGCCTTTCGCGAACTGGCCAAGCGCAACGCGGTCATGCAGCACCAGATGAGCATGAGGCCGTTGGCGTGGATTCACATGACCAACTGCAACGTGGTGCCGGCACTCTCCTTTGGCACGTTGCTGTTCGAGTGGGAATGGCGGGATCAAGGTGAGTTTGCCAAGAGAGACTTTCAGGATCGCTTGGACGTGGACAGCGACACCAGCCTCATCCTGGCCGAAAGCACCGGACTTCAGAGCGGCAATCTGACGGTGTCGCTCGATCTATTCCGGCCACCGCCCGGCAGCGGCGTTTCGCGGGAATGGTTGGTGCGCACGGGTTTGGCTGTGTGCGTGCCGCACGAGATCAAACTCCCCGCGAGCGACGCCGTCCACCAAAAGGTGATCGGGCTGCTCGACGCCATGGGCTACGGCAGACCGGAATGCAAGGTCTACCGCTACTGGGATGCGGACAAAGAGGTCGCGACCAGCGGGACCAACGTGAAGACGCTGACACTGAGTCGCCCCGGCAAAGTCTTGGTCTTCGTTGGCAGCTACGGCTACGGCGGCGAGTGTCAGATCGCGCTGGACTTATCGAAACTGGGGCTAAGTACGGAGGCCAAGGCCACCAATGGCGAGACGGGCAAGCCGGTGCAGCGTTTGAGTCCAGGCCGCTTCATGTTTCCGATTCAGAAGCACGACTTCCAGATCATCCTGGTGGACGAGAAGGGTTGAGCGAGTACCGTGGCCGGAGCAAGGGAAAGGACTGCGATATGAAATTCCGCAGATCAATTGCTGCTGTGGTGGGCTGGGCCTGCATCACCGCATTTGTGGCGCATACCGCCTGGACTGTCGAACCGGCGCCGCCCGCGAAGTCGCTTCAGGGCAAACGCGTCATGGTGCTGGGCGACAGCATCACGCAGAACGGCCTTTACGTCAGTTTCATCGAATACTTCCTGATGAAGTCGCACGCGCCGAAGGACGTTGACATCATCAGCATCGGTTTGTCGAGCGAAACGACCTCCGGGCTGAGCGAGCGCGTGCATCCCGGACCACGGCCATGCGTCTTCAGCCGCCTGCAGAGGGCGCTTGAGGGAGTAAAGCCGCAGATCGTGGTCGCCTGCTACGGCATGAACGATGGCATCTATCTCCCGCTGAGCGCCGAGCGGATGAAAGCCTTTCAGGATGGCATCACGAGGCTGGTCAAGGAGTCGCAGGCTGCCGGCGCGGAGGTGATACTGCTGACGCCGCCAGTGTTTGACCCCATCCCGTATGGCGAGAGGGTCTCTCAAGACGACACCGGCCCCGGCTACACCAAGCCCTACGCGAAGTACGACGACGTGCTGGCCGAGTACGGCAAATGGGTAATGGGGCTGAAGATGAACGGTCTGATCACGGTTGACCTGCACACCGAGATGGCCGAGTACCTGGCGAAGCGGCGCGCAAGCAATCCGAAGTTCATCCTGTCCGGCGACGGCATCCATCCCGGCGACCTCGGCCATCTGCTTATGGCCTACGCGTTCATGCGCGGCATCGGCATGCCCGTGCCGGCAGGCGATCTTGAAGCGGAGCTTGCCCGCATCCAGGCCGACCCGCTCTTCCAGTTGGTGAAGAAGCACCGCGAGACGCGGTCGGGCAAATGGCTGCCGTATTCGCAGAATCGCGCCACCAAGGAGGCCGTTGACGAGGCGGAGAAGGCCGCCGCTGCCTTGCTCACGCAGATTGCCGACATGCGACAGAAATGAACGTAGCCGTTACGCCGGAGGCGATTTAGGTCACCCGCGTCGGGTGCCGCGTCCGCAGAGCTTCATAGGCCGCCGTAGAGCACCGAGACCGGGGCGATCATGCAACCGGTGTTGGCCCCAGCTTTGCATTTCATCTGTCCAACGCCGCGCAATGCGATGTAAGCCTTCATTGTCGGGAGAGTCGAGCAATGGCTGTGTCCGGAAATCCAAATCGAATGCCGAGTTTAGCGGCAGTGGCGCTGTCCGTGGCGTGTGTGCTGCTCGCGAACAGTGCTTCCTCGGCAGAAGAGAAGACCGAGGCCGGAGCAAAGGCGCCTGCCACCGGCCTGGGCCGGATGGAATGGAACGTCGAAGGTGTCACACGTGAGGCGCTGGTGTACATCCCGCCGACGGCGAAGACGACGCCCGCACCCGTTGTGTTCGCCTTTCATGGGCACGGCGGCACGATGAAGAACGTCGCGTCGGGCAAAGCGTATCATCGGCTGTGGCCGGAGGCGATTGCGGTCTACATGCAGGGACTCAATACGCTTGGCAGACTGACCGACCCCCAGGGACTGAAACCGGGTTGGCAGGCGTTCGCCGGCGACCAGGACGACCGCGACCTCAAGTTCTTTGACGCGGTGCTGGCAACACTGAAGAAGGACTATCGCGTTGACGAGAAGCGGGTCTACGCCACGGGACACTCAAACGGCGGCGGATTCACATACCTGCTGTGGAGCGAACGCGGGGATGTGTTCGCGGCGGTCGCCCCCAGTGCGGCGGCAGCGCTGGTCGCCGGCGTGCCAAACGACCTGCCAGAGCAGCTTGCCCAATTGGCCGCGAAAGCCAGGAAGGGCATGAAGGAGCTCAAGCCGAAACCGGTGTTGCACATCGCCGGTGAGAAGGACACCCTGGTCAAGTTCGAGTGGCAGAAGCGGACGATTGACGCCTTGCGGAAGCTGAATGGCTGCGACGAGGGGCAGCCTTGGGGCGAGCGCTGCACCATCTATCCCTCCAAGACCGGCACGCCCGTCGTGGCGTACATCCATCCCGGCGGACATCAGGCCCCCGAAGACGCCCAAGCGCTTATCGTGAAGTTCTTCAGGAAACAGGTTAAGCCTTGAGGTAATGGCGGCGGCGATCACGGAGCAGGCGACTGCAATTCTTGGACGAGGAAATCCCAGATGTCCTTGTAGCGGTCGGTCGGGTGATCGGGAAACTTCACGTGGCAGACCACGTCGGCCTGCTGGGCGAGCTTCTGAAAGCCTAGGGCGAAGGCGGGCGAGTGAACCTTGTAGTCCATCTCGGTGACGTTCTCCGGCTGCGTCAGTCCCGTTGCTGTAGAAGAATCTACCATCGGGAGACCGCAGGCCGTCCACCCACAACCCCGGAGGATACAGGTGTGAATGTCGCGCCATGATAGGCCCGACGTTTATCATGTCTTCCGGCTTCGATCGTGCGAGAATCGTCCCATCTGCTCCAGCAAATGTAGAAGCAACTATGGTGGCATTGTTCTCCACAGTAGTCAAAGGTTGACCGTCCGCTCGCACAATTCTGATCCCCGACTCGTCGAGGATCCTGCCTGAGCCGATCTCACACCTTCGACATTCGAATTGCCCGTTAAGATACTCACCAAAGTACAACTGCTCGCAGTCCGCAGAGAATGCCGCAGGATGAATGAACAAAGAACTGATATCAGCCGCTAACCTCATCCACGGCTCCCACTTCCACCACAGGCCCATCCCGCTCCCGACCAGCAGCACGAAGATCACCAATGTCCGCAGCGAAAAGCGGAACCACCGACGCCTCGCCCGTCCTGTCGGCGGTGAGGCGCTTACGTCCACACGCGATGTCGCTGCCTCGTCCATGGCCTGTTGCCCCTCTTGGATAACGGCCAAACCGTACCATCCTGGCATCAACCGTCCATCGCCACTTCACCCCTCTTCACGAAAGGAACGCCTCATGTTGATGTTGAGTCATGCCCATGAAGTCAGCCGCCACGACCTGGCGGCAATCCCCACGCCCGAACCCACCGATACCTGGCGGCCCGTGCCGCATTCCGACGTTGTTGACGTGCTGACGGAACGCGCCGGCGCCCGTGGTCTGAAGATCACGTCGGAGCGCTTCGCCGTCATGCCGGGCTACCTGTACCCGCGACCCGGCGAGACAATCGAATTGCGCGGCGCCAGATTGTTCGGCTCGGTTGATTTTGCGACGATCCCCGACATGCCGTTCCCGCCGGGATGTACGCCCAGCGCCGGTATTCGCAACAGCCACGACAAGTCATTCTCGCTCTCGATCCTGTCTGGTGCCCGCGTGTTGGTCTGCGCCAACGGCGTCCTAAGCGCGGAGTTCGTCGTGTCCAGGAAACACACCAGTCGCATTGACTTGGTGGAGTCCGTGGACCACGCCCTGGATGCCTTCATGGGAAGCGTGCGCGGTTTCCACGCGCTGCACGAACGGCTGAGCAACTGGCGGCTGACGAGGATGCGGGCCAGCGCCTTGACCGTCGAGATGGCCAAGGCCGGCGCGTTCTCGTCGTCCGACATCCTGCTAGTGCTCGCCGAGTATGAGACGCCCAGCCACGAAGAGTTCGCCGGGCGCACGGCGTGGTCGCTGTACAACGCGGCCACCGCCCGGATGAAAGCCCAGAGCCCTGGCCGGCAGGTGGATGGGTTCAAGGCGTTGAACGCCGTGCTGGTGGGCTGAGGAAGGGCACATGTGTAGACGCAGACTCCCTCCGCCACTACGCCGGCCGGAACGTCCTCAGCATTACGAGAACAGGATCGAGATCGCCATCGAGGCCCTGGGGCACGCCCTGTCCGCTTGCGGGAAACTCACGGCGTTCATGCTTGCCGAACAGACGTTTGGATGGCCACGTTACGATCTGGTGGACGCCGCAGCCGGCGAACTGCGGAAGGCGCAGAAATGGCTGGCGAAACAGCGGTCACGCACGACGGGAAGATGAAGAAGCCGGGCCGCTCCCGTCGTGGGGGCGGCCTGGCAGATTCTCTTTAGCTATTGGCAAGAAGGGGCGAGCAAGACGCTCTTCGCGGGCCAGGCGAACGGCCTTGACTGGTTGCTCGGCCATCTTACAAGCATGGACGCTCTGCGGAACTCTTGTACAGCCAATATGGGAGAGGCGCCTTGCGGCCCAGTCAGGCATTGCTCATCACGACACTGGCATTCTGCATGTGCTTGCGCGGCGAAGACAACGCGGCTGCGCCTGGCAGGAATGTCTGGGCCGATTACCGCTTCGCTCCGGACGCCATAGCGGAGATTGACCTGGCCTCCGACATTGACTGGAAGTTGTCCGAAGACGGCGGCGCGCCGCGCCCGATCAAGGTGACGGCTGGCGGCTGGAATTCGGATCAGCAGTCGCCGCCGATCCCATCGGCAGACGTGAAGGACTGCGCGACCTACGAGCGGGCAATCGCGATTCCTGCCGAGGCCGAGGGGCGCGTCGTAAAGGTGTTGTTCGGCGGCTGCAACTATGGCGCGGAAGTCCTGCTCGATGGAGTCAAGGTAGCGGAGCACCATGCGCCGATGACCCCGTTCGAGGCGGACCTGACCGGCGTGGCCCAGGCGGGAAAGATGCAGGCGCTGCGAGTCAAAGCGTACAGCCGCTATCACTACGGCAATCCGCCGACTGTCACCGCCGGGTTCGATTTCAATAAGGGGATAAGCAAGCAGTACGAAGGCCACACCAAGTACGCCTATGGCCTGACCGGGCACGTGCGGCTGGCGATCTACCCGGCCATCTACATCAGCGATGTATTCGTGCAGCCGTCGGTTGCCGGGAAAGCGTTATCGTACGAAGTCTGGTTGGCCAACAGCACGAAGTCAGCGGGAAAGGTTACGCTCAAGGGCGCTCTATCGCCCTGGAACAAACAGGACTGGAATTATCCCGCGATCGCCGACCGCGAAGTGGAGCTCGCGGCGGGGCAAACGCTGAAGGTCAGCCTGGAGAACGTGCCGTGGACGCTGGGGCCGGAGAGCTATTGGTGGCCGAACATCCCTTTCCGCGAAGACTACCGGGCGATCTTGCATTCGCTGAAACTGACGCTGGAACAGGAAGGCAAAGTGGTTCACCAGCGGCAGCAACGTTTTGGCTTCGTCGAATACAAGGAAGGACCATACTACTACACGGTGAACGGCGTGCGGATCACCAGCTTCAGCGAGTTACGGCCAGGTTGGCGAATACGATTGCTGGACCGAGACGCCGTGTTTTCAGCCGCCGCACGGTCAGTTCAAAGGCTGCCCCGAAATGTGGAAGCGCTATCAGCGGGTCGGCTTCAACAACATGCGGCTCTCCACCAGCGTGCCGACCCGGTACATGCTGGAGACGGCAGACGAGGCGGGCTACATGCTGGTGCCCGAAGGCGGTTCCTGGGGCAACGGCACCTGCCGGTTCGACAAGACCAACTTTTCCTTGCAGATTCAGGAGACAATCCGGGCCTGCCGCAATCATCCCTGCGTATCCCGCTATTCGCTGGCGAACGAATCGTTGCCGGCGGACTTTCGAAGCCCAAACAATCCCTGGCGCTGGCTGATTGATGCCGCCCTGGAGACCGATCCGACCCGTCCCTATGTGTTTGAGGTCAACAACAATCAGACCGGCGCGGTGCCGGGCATGAAGAGTGGTCGTGCCCACCAGATGGAGCATTACACGCCAATTGTGAAGAGCGGCGATCACCTGCGCGGAATGGGCGAGTGCGCCTGGAGCACCGACGGCATGGCGGATTTCAGCATGCAGGCGGTGAAGATGCGCCTCTACGATTGGGCGCATTGCGCTCCTTGGAGCTGGCTCAATTTCTGGCCGAACTTCCTGGAAGGGATGAACGCGGAGCGGCATCCGTGGAAGACCAATGATTACGGCGACCGCAAGGACGGCGTGGATGGTTGGGGCTCGCCCATTGTCCAAACGGTCCAGTGGGCGCTGCAGCCGTACCTGCTCGTTGATCGCGGGCTGCTGGAGACCAATCCGGTCATCAAGGAGAACTCCAAATCCGGAAGAGTCGGTTGGCCTTATCGTGTGCCGCTTTATTCCACTGGCGCGAAAATCGAGCGGAAAATCGAAGTGTTCAACGGCGCGCTGGCAGGAAACACGCTGCAACTGAACTGGTCAGCGCGCTGGGATGGCCCGGAGGGGGCGCTCGCCGGTCAGGGCTCGGTGGGGCCGTTCGAGATTGAGCCTGGATTCCATGCGACGCAGACGGTGTCGTTCGAGGCGCCCAAACCTGATCGGGAGGAACGGACTCTGTATTTGGTATTGGAGGTGCTGAAGGACGGTAAAACCGTGAATCGGGATGAGCGGACCGGGTTGACCGTTACCACAAAGCCGATCCCGCTGGCCGAGGTCGTGTTCATGGGGCAGGACGAAACGACCAAAGGCAACTGGCAGGACAAATATGGCAAGGAAGGTTTCTGGCTGGCGGGAAAGGAACCGAAGCTGCCAGCTTCTGCGAAGGTTGATCTGGAGCATGCCAGCCATTGGATCTGGGCGGCCCAGACCACCGAATTGCGGGCACCGGTAATTGGCGGAGACAAACGAATTGCCTCCTGCTGGTACGGCGATATGACCTTCACCCTCGATGTGGGTGACCGGCCTCGGAAGGTGACGCTCTATTTCCTGGATTGGGATGAGGCAGGAAAGCGCCAGCAGACCGTGCGAATCTGCAAGCCCGAGGGCGAGTTGCTCGACACACGCAATCTCGGCGGTTTTCACGAAGGCAAGTATCTCACCTGGAAGATTCGGGGCAGCGTCGAGGTGGAGATTCAGAAGGTCACTGGTAAGAACGCCGTGTTCAGCGGGGTGTTTCTGGACGAGTCAAAGTACGAGAAGAAGTGACCGGTGGACACGCTAATTCAGGGTACAAACGGACCGGCTGCGACTGGTGCCACTTCGCGGGCGTTCTGGCCGTCCGGAACCAGTCTGCAGCGATATGAAACCCAGACCAATCCGATACTGCCGGCGATGATATCGGTGATCAGCCGGCCGGCGAAAACGCCTCGCACACCCGCACAATGGGCGCCGACATAGGACAGCGGGATCAGCAACGCGAGGACGCGAATGGCGTTGAGCACCGTTGCGGAGACCGGTTCGTGCAAGCCCGTCAGGGTGAATCCACAGTACCGGTGGACCTCCAGCATGCCGTACCCAAAACAGATGATCCGAATGTATGCGCTGAGAATCTCGACCACCTTCTGGTCCTCGCTGAAGAACGCCGCCAGCCACGGCGCGGAAAGGTAGAACACCACCGCCACGCAGCCACCGTACGCCAGCGCGAAACGCGTCGAGACCTTCAGCGCCTCGCGAATCCGGTCCAGCCTGTTCGCCCCGTGGTTCTGGCTCATGAACGGTGTCAGCGAAATCCCCAGGGCCATCGGAATCACGAACGCGAACATCTCAAGACGCCCCGCTGCGCCGCACGCCGCGACCGCCTCGTTCCCATAGCCGCTCACAATGGACGTGATCACGCTCGCGGAGATCGGCATCAGCGCCATGCTCAAGATGCTCGGGATGGCAAAGCCGAAGATCCGGCGGAACGAATGCAGGTAGTCACGAGGGCTCCCTGTCCTCAGCGTCAGCAACTTGTGCTTCCTGGACAACAGCACAAACAGCCACACCGTTGAGACCGCTTGTGCGACCACGGTCGCCAGGGCCGAGCCCCGAATCCCCAGCGCCGGAAAACCGAGGAGCCCGAAGATCATCACGGGATTGAGCAGCGCGTTCAACAGCGTGCCCAGGATCATGAACCGGCTGGCGGCGCGTGAATCTCCTGCCGAGATGAGAATCCCGTTGCCCATCCACGGCAGCGACATGAACAGGGCGCCCAGGTACCAGATGCGCATGAAGTCGCGCACCAACGGCAGCGTCGTCTCGTTCGCGCCAAGCCACCGGAAGACGGGATCAATGCTCAGGTAGCCTGCGACGGTGATGAGGAATGTGATTCCCAGGGTCAGCGTGATGCCATGCGTCACCAGCTTGGAAGCGTCCTGGTGGTCATGGCGGCCGATGGCGTGCGAGACCAGCGCGGTCACGCCAGTGCTCGGAAACGCCATCCGGAAAAGAGTCTGCCTAACGCCGCCTTCGACGAGCACCGACATGCGGTCTCACCCCGGTGAACGGTTGCCCCGCGCCGTGGCACGGAACCGGGCAGTGTACTTCAGAGGACCACCATGCGCAAAGCGGCCGGCATAGCCGAATCGAAGTCCGGCTTGTACGCCAACGGTGTAATCATCGGCGAGGCGGCAGCTTCGCGCCCTGCAAGTAGAGGAAACCTTGCCATGCAGAACCAATGGACGCGGGAGATGCGGATGGGGCTGACTCCGCTGTTTGTTGTCTGCGTCTGCTTTGGGAGCGCGGCCCGCGCCGAACACGATGAACAGTGGCGCCCAATTCCCGGTTCCGCCTTTGGGGATGGTTCCGCCATGAAGAAGGGCATTAACGGCGGCTATGTCAGCGTCAATCCGGTTACGGGGGAAGCCTTCGTCAACATTCAGGAGCGCGGCTTCTGGAGGAGCACGGATGGCGGCAAGACCTTTGTCCGGCTGACGGAGATGGAGAAAGTCTGCGCAGCGCGCTGCCTGCCAGGTCCGATCGACATTGGCCCGGATGGCAAGAAGATCGCCGTCTACAACTGGGCCCACGGCGGCCACGACGTGAAAGGGGAGGCGGATCGGGCGGATCATTCGATCTGCGCCTATTCCCTGGATAGTGGCCAGACCTGGACGCCGTTCGGCGGCCCCTGCGGCGTGGGCGCGGGCCATCAGGCCGGCCATGGCGGCGGCGCCATGGAACCCGGCGCGGGCACGACGATGCTGATCAGCTTCGAGAGTTCGCCTACACTGCAACTGAGCACCGATCTCGGCAAGACCTGGGCGAGCCTGGACGAGAAGAGGGAAGGCGTCTTCTGCCTCGGGGTGTTCAGCCCCAGCGAGTTCATACTGGTGCGGTGGAACGGCATTTGGCGCACCGGGGACGCCGGGAAGACCTGGACGCAAGCTTCACAGATCGGATTCTGCGGCACGCGCATGATCCACGGCAAGGACGCGGCGTATCTGGCCTCTCCGAAGGGTCTGGTTGCGAGCAAGGACAAGGGCAAGACATGGGATATCCAAGGCGTGCCTCCGCCCTCGCCAGTGCTCGGCGAGTTTCCCTTCTGCCGGGGTGCGGACGAGGGTAACTTCGTCGTCGCCACCCGCAAGGGATTGGCGGAGACCAAGGACGGCGGCAAGAGCTGGACGATGGTCACGCCGCCGTTGCCGCAAACGGACAAGGATCGCAGCTCCGGCAGCATCGCCTTTGATCCAGCCCACAACGTCTATTACTTCTCGGCGTGCGACCATACCGGCCATTGCCCAATGACGTTCACGCCTGCCAGGAATTGAGGCCGTGCCGATGGCCAAGAAGGCGACAGCGTTGCTTCCCCGGTATGTGCTGGAGTGGCCGGGGCCACTCGCCGGTGTATTTTCTGCGGGACGGGATAGCCAGAACTCCCACAGCCACCGCCACACCTGGGTGTCTGGCAAGAATGCGGCCGAACCACTGGTTACTCGTAAGGGAACTTCAGGCCCATCTGCTCCTTCATGGCGATCATCGCCTCGGCGTTCCCCATGGCGTCGTCCACGGGGTTGTGGGTGTGCGTCGTCTTCCGGAGGTGCTTGAAGTTCTTGAACGTGTCCTTCACCAGTCCCTTGTAGAGCGAGCCGAGGTTGGTCGAGCTGTGGCCGAACGGGTTGCCGCCGAGGAAGTGGTGGAAATACCAGTTCACGAACTGCCAGTCGAAGCCGTTGTTGTCCGACACGAACATCGGTTGCTTTACCAAGAGCCCGCTCGCCTGTGCCGGCGCATGGAGCGACGACAACACGTTCGTGATGCACTGGCGCTTCGTCGGCACCGCGCACTACCAGAGCGTGGCCTGCCGCTTTGAGGGCGACGACATCCGGGTCGAGTTCAAGAAGAGCGCTGCCAT
>JAPLOD010000170.1 GCA_026692735.1 Planctomycetota bacterium
CAGAAATCGATCTACCGCGTGCGCACCCATCAGGCCATGATTCACCGCATGGCGCTCGACCTGCTCCGCGACAGGCAATGCGCCGAGCGTTGGCCCACCCTGGCCGCCCTGCACTACGCGAGGGCGGGGTAGAATGTACCCAATTTCGATGCTACAGTCTCCAATGTTGTCGATTTTTGGCACGTAACTGGCGTGACGACCGGGAGGCGCTGCTTCCAGCGCCCTCGCCGTCGCCCTGGTTCACTCCTTCTTTTCGACCGGGACCAACCGCAAAGCCAACTCCCGGATCTGGATCGTCGCCGCCGTGTGCATGCCGCGGAAGTGCGGCACGATCGTCAACATCTCGCCTTCAGCAAGCTCGACCTTCAGGTTCTCCAGTTTGACGGGCTTGTTCTTCTCTAGTGCCCAGGACTGCACGGGCGCGGCTGCATCCGCGCCCGGAGACCGTTTGAGCAAGTGCACGTCCACGGGGCCGCGGCCTTCCCAGATGTCCGCATTCAGCATGCCTTCGACGGTGAAGCGACCGCCCAGCGGTGCGACGAACGTCAGGGTCGCCAGCTTCTGCGCGGGCGTACCGCCCCAGCCGCCGCGTGAGCCCAGATGAATGCCTTCGCGGTTGACGCTCGCGCCCGGCTGGCCGCCGTGGTTGTTCTGCGGATCCTTCCACTCGCGGCCGGACCAAGGCATCAAGACGTAATGAGCGGCCTTCATGGGATCGTCGGGCCAAACGCGCTCCAGACGCCAGAGCGGCTTGCCGTCCGTAACGAAGGGATTCCCTTCGGTCTTGTCTAGTTCCTTGCCCTGCCATTCGAGTGGTGCGCGCCAGACGCCTTTCTCGTTGGCGCGCGCCGTTTCCACGTCCAGTGGCAGCAGGCGCTTGGCCATTTCCGCGGCAGAGAGCCCCTCCTGGGTAATGAAGTAAGACGGTTTCAGGCCTTTGGGCAGCACGATGCGTGTCTTGCCGTCCTGCACTGGCAATGCGTCCTCAACGCCCATCACATTGTGCCGAAGGAGCCCCGTGAGCGGCAGGTCCAGCACCGCTTCGCCATTCGTTGCCCAGGCGACGATGACGCCGCGCCCGTTGCGCAGGTCCTGGAAGATATGGAACAAGGCGTTCTCCGTGCGAACCGTCTTCTCGTGACGGCTCAAGCCCAGATGATCGCAGAGCACGTTGTAGACCGGCACGGCGACTGTTGGATTGCCATGGTCATCCCACCACTCGGTGCCTGAGCCGACCCAATCCCACCACGACCTGCCATTCTGTGCATAGCCGTTGTGGAATGTAATCAACTTCTTCATGTCGGCGGCAAAGAGATCCGCCACTGTGCGCACGATCATGTGGGCCACGTCGGCCGGCGCCAGATCGACGATCGGTGGCGCGGCGTAATCTTCCGAGGTGGGGATGTACGTCCAGCCCTCGTTGAACCAGATATCCTTGTCGGTCGCGCCGAAGGACTTGAAGACGTTCTTCGTGTCAATGATGGCATTCCCATTCGCCAGTGGGCCGGTGGTGTAGTTGTGGAAGGTGTGAATGTCAAAGGCCTTCAGTCCGCCGCGTTTGAGGAAATCCATCGTCCAGCCGCTCACGCCGGGCCACGTGACGTTGACCTGCACGAGCGCCTTCGGATCGGTCTGTTTGACGACGCGGTACGTGCGCAGAGCCAGGTTGTAGTAGTCGGCGCCGTCCCACTTGCTTATGTCGGGCTCGTTGGCGAACTCGTAGACGATGGCCTCGTGGCCGTAGTGCTTGACCAGTTCCTTCACGAAACGGTCCCACATCGTCTCGATGGTGAGGTCGTCCCAGCGGTTGTCGTCCTTGGCCCACGAGGCGAGGTCTTTAGGGAGATGTGGGTGCTGGCCCTTCGCCCACTTGGGGAGCGAGTGGATCACGGCGGTGGCGCAGAGGCCATGCGAGCGGAGTTCCTGCATCGTCTCGTCGGGCCACTGCCAATGGTCTGGTCCGTCGGGCTGGATGGCTTCCCAGTTGAGCTGCGGGTACCAACGGGTCCAACCCAGGCCGATCTGCTGGGAGGCATTGGTGAGCGGCCCGCCGCGGATCGACGAGCCGATGCGCTCCTCGGGATCAGGCTTGGTTGCGTTCTTTCGGAAGGCGAGCACCGTCAGCGGCTGATCCGACTGTCCAAGGAGTGTGCCTTTTTCGTCGAGCGCACTGACGCGGCCCAGCATCAGGCCGCGGCCGGTGAGTTTCAGTTTAGCGGTCTCGACAGCCGTCTTGCCGGGTTCGATGGAGACCTTTCGATCAACGGCCTCTCCGAAGCGTCGGGCGCCTTCATAGTCGAGCAACTCCCAGCGGAGCGTCACGGTGCGCGCCACCGCGCCGGGGTTGAAGGCGCAACTGCGGATCTCAACCTCTTCGTCGGGCTGAAGGAGGTTCGCGTCGGTCTTAAAGCGTTCGCGCGAGACAGCCGGCGCGGTGGCGGTGACCTCAATGGGTGAGTACGCTGCGTATGCCTCGGTCTTCTCGGACAATTCGACGCTAATCCCGTCAATCCACAGCGGCCGCGGGTTACCGCCAACGAAGAGGACGTAGGAAGTCTTGTTCCACCACCCGGAGGTGGCGCCGAGGAAACCGCCATTGCCTTCCAGCTTGGGGATCTTGAAGGTCCATGTATGGCGCGACCATTCGGTGCCAACCTTGGCACTGCCGCCGAAGCGGGGATCCTTGCACCAGACGGTCTTGGTCTGCTGGGCGACTTCGCGGTTGGACGGGCAGAGGGTGACTTGGACAGAGCCTTCTTTCTCGGCGCGCGCCCAAAGGCTGACGGTGACAGTGGAGTCGGGCTGAATGCGGATGGAGCCGGAGCGCAAGTCGCCCTTCTCGCGAAGGCGCACACAGAAAGCGCCATGTGCGGGGGAATCCTGAACGAGGTCGCCGTCTTCGGCCCAATACTTCGTGGAGCCTTCGAAGGAGCCGTTGCGGAGGAGGTTCTCGGCGGCGGTGGCCCGGCTGGCGGCAACTGACAAGGCGCCAGCGAAGGCCAGCACGAACAGGTTGAGCAAATGGCAGATCTTCACTCGCGGCTCTCCTTTATGGCTAATTACATCATTAAACCACGGCCTCTGAGCTCGACTTCTGCCCTTTCAGAAGCGGGTTGAAGCTGCCGGTGCCAGAGCATACAGCAGCGTGGCGCGGAGAGCACGGGGCAATTGTGAAAAGGCATCGTGATGGGAGGACATTTCAAAAACCCAGTCGGTCCACATCCAGCGGCGGACGGCGGTGATAGCGTCGGAGAAGGTCGTGGTCTGTTTGCCGGGCCAAGTGAGCGCGCTGCAACGGCGCCGGGCAACAGCGGTTCGTGCGGCTTCAGGCCGGCGGCGGATTTGGCCAGACGGTCAACAAGGAACCGCGGACGAATTGACTTATCAGGCACACCGTTCCGCTTGTCCGCGAAAGCCGGGCTGCCGCAGGCGCGGCCTTCCCACCCAACGCTCCCCGCTCTTCTCGATGGATTCAGGCGGGATAGCCGGGAAAATCGTGCCCTAACGCCCCCCGTGAAGTGCCGGACGTAGGCACCGTTTAGGCACTTTTGGTTTTGTCGTTCTCATAAGTCTAAGCGGGAGAAAGGCTTTTGCTCCATGACTGTTGGCTTGGGAAGCCACACCTCTTGCCTCGCGACAGGAAACGCCAGGACGCGTTAGGAGACGCCAGGACACGCCAAGTAGCGACACGCGAAGGGCTTGGGCCTACGCAACCCGAACTCATCCACGCGACAGGAGACGCCAGGACGCGCCAGGACGCGACCAGTCGTAGGCACGGCGTAGGCACGGGCTGTCGCGACCTGTCGCGTCGGGGCGAGAACGCCGTATTGCGAGCTTGGCCGGCGGGCCTGACGACCGAGGCATGGACTGGCCCGTGAAACGCGGTATGCTGCCGCCCGTCATGGCAGCGGCATCCGAACACCCCGTGTCTGCCCATGGGCGTCTGGCCTGCACCGTTGCCGGATTCATCATGGTCACGGTTTCCCTGTGCTGCCGCGCCTCGATTTTTGGCCAGAGGCCGGGCCATACCAAACGGTCACGAATCCATAAGGAGTGGCTCGTGGCGAGTGGCATGAGGTCTGTCGTTAGGAGGTGTCTCTTGGTCGCGCTGTTGCTGTTGGCCGCGCCCCAAATTGTTTTGAAAAGGATTATCCTATGGCTTTACCTCGTCTGAGCATCCCGTGTGAAACCATGAAGAAGATCCTATGTTGGGCGGGCTGGCTGTTCATGGTGACGGGCATGATGGCTGCAGCGGCCGCCGATCCCATGGTGCCGGCGCCAACTCCCGCGCCGGTTGGCGCTGCGAACGGCGCGAAAGTCTTGAGCACGCGAGGCTTCGCCCGAACCTCGGTATTGAGCCAGAGCGTCGGGAAAGAGGCGATCACGGCGTACCGATTCGAAATTCCGTATGGTTTGGCGGCCGGCTGGCGGTTGCCCTATCTCGGTTTTTCCGATGGCCCGACTGCGACCGGCACCATCCAGGTAATTGGCGTCATGGCATCGGTGCAAGAGCCCGGGCAGCCGGGCCGGTCCGTCCGGATCACCTTTGGCGGACAGAATGGCGTCAAGGTTGCCCCGAGCGCCATCGTGGAGTCGGACCCCGTTGACCTGCCGGTATCGCCCGGCGCGGTGATCGTAGTGTGGACCCAGTATCGCAACCAGGATCCGCTCGGCCCGCTGCCATTCATGACGTGGGGGTTTGTCGATCGCTGCGACGGCTGCCTGGTCGGAGACATCGGCACACTGCCGGCGGCTGCCCTCGGAGATGATGCAATACTTCGCAGCAAGGCAGCGCCCCCGCCATTATTCGCGGGCCAGGGTGCGCTCATCCGTTCCTACCAGCCGATGTTCATCACCGGACGACCGCATCCTGCATACATGGGAAAGGTCGTTTCTATCGGATTCATCGGCGATTCGATCAATATCGCCACTGGCGATTTCGAACGAGCCACCCCCGACGATCCGTTCCCGGCGCGCGGCTGGAATGGCCGCGCCTGCGGCTTCGAAACCCCCTATGTCGTATTCGGGCAAGGCGGCTCCAATGCGGGAGGGTTCACGAGTGCGCAAAAAACCGAGTTGTTCCGATACCTGTTCGGCGCGGATGCCGGCGAGGCCCGTGTCACCTGCCTGGTGGATGGGTACGGGATCAATAATCTGCGGCAGCAGACGAAGACCAAGGCACCGGACGCCGTGTGGCGGGATCGCCTGGCGGTGGCCGGCGTCGCGCACCGCCTTGGCCTGCCGTATGTGCAGACGACCCTGACGCCCATGGGTGATGACTGGTTGGATTTTGACCCGGAGCTGGGCGAACGCGGTGCGCGTTTCGAAGTGTTCATCGCGGCGCGAAATGCGTTCAACAGACAGGTCCGTAAGGGGAGCCTGGAGATTCGGGGTTGTGTCGGCTGTATTGATTGGGGGCAGGCCGTGGAAATGGACCCCGCCGCTGGCGATAATCGCTGGCAGCCCGGGCTCACGATGGACGGCATTCATCCCAGCACCAAGGGATATCAGGTCATGGAGCGAGTAGCCGCAAACGCGCTTCGGGACCTGCGGCCACAATTGACCCGGTAGGGCTCGCGGAGGATTCGCACCCGTACTGGGCGGGTGGCCAGGACACGCATGTTGCTGGTTGACGCCCAGAAAACGCTAGAGCCGTTCATCGGAGTGCTGCCGGCCGGCAATGAGAAGGTCCTGTATGTTAGCCTCATGGTCGCCTTTACCCGCCCCGCCCGGCGTGCTACGCTCTCTGTGTTCTTTGTACTCTATAGTAAACCTGTTCCGTTTTCTGGACGCCCCCGTATACTCCGTTCGTCCAGGAACCATATCCCATGACGCCCGCGGTCCCGCCGTGTCCCGCCGTGGGCGCATGCCGTGGCCAAGGTTCCTGGGCAACCTGGAGAACAGCGCGAACCGGCTCATTTGCCCGCGGCGGCAAGGATGGCTGCCGACACTTTGTCGGTCTGCAGCTTGATCCCCTCCGGCTTGTAGTGGTAGGGGTCCGAGAAGAGTTCGGGGCGATCCTTGGAGACCGAGAACAGGTCGTCGATCGTTGCGCCGTACTTGGTGGCCAACTCCTTCGCAATCGTGTTCCTAGCCTCCACACGGGCGGTCAGGTTCTCCTGTGCGCTGCCCGGCTTCAGTGGCGTGGTCAACACGATGATCACCTTGGCGTTTGGCTGGAGCTTCTTCACTAGTTCCAGCGCCTTCTGGTACCCCTCCCTGTACTCCTCCTCGCTGTACTCGAAACCGTGCAGTCCGTTATTGAAGTGAATCACAGAGTGCTTGTAGCCGATCAGGAACCCTTCGAGCTGACTCGCGAACGCGGGATCGGCGACGCATGCCGACGTCGTCAAACGTCCGCAATTCACTTTGCCGGCCAGGGCCTTCTCGACCTGCGGGAAGTATCCCCTCGTGATGGAATCGCCGACCAAGAGCGCATACGGCAGATCCGTCTTCGTTGCGTTTGGGAGCCAGGCATCACACCACTCTGTGCCCTCGCGGGCCACTCGGCTATTGCCCGCAATCTTCTCCTGAGCAAAGGAAGGCGCGAGCGCGATCACGGCGAGCAGCAGACTGATGGCAAGCAAAAGTCTCATGATGTTCATCCCCGACGCCAGGAGTGCGACTGTTCGCTCGACTATAGCCCATTGCCGCTCCACGGGTCAAGCTCTCCATCGGCACCAGTGATCCGAAGGTCACGGCGCACGCGGAATGCGAAGAAACGGGTCGCCGAGCAGCAGCACGCCGGAAACGAGGTCGCCCGGGCTCTTTTCTCCACCGGCGTCATCGTCCTCCGCCGACTGCTTGAGCGCGAGGTAGGCCTTGCCAAGGTGTTCGCCCTCGCTGACGCGCCTGCACAAGTCGGTCCGCCCCTCCACGGTGCCGATGCAGCCGGAGCGCACCTGGGCGAGGATCGCCAGGCTGCTGCCCTTGCCGAACACCCAGCTTTGTGCCGTGCATGGGCCGGTGTTTTCCTTCTCGCTGAGGGGCCAGTTTGCGGCAAAGCAGCAATGCGCGATGACAAGCGCCGCCCCGTTCTTCATCGCGGCGATTTCCGGCGCGTTCCAGTCCCCGCCGCGCAGGGCATGCCCCGTGTGGTCCGAGTGCACGCCGATCATGCAAAACGAGTAGTCCTTTGTGTCGAAAGCCTTCTTCGCGTTCTTCGGCGTGTGCGTCTTTTCGTCGAGCACGTCCATGCCGCGGCGGCCATACAGCTCTGTGCCCATCTTCCACTCCGGCAGAGTCTCCCAGTCCGGCGCTTTCCAGTCCGTGATGATGAGTCCGCGAGGCGCGAAAGTCAGCTTTCCCTCATGAAAGTTCCGCGCCTTGACGAAGAAGCGCTTCAGGCCTTCCACGTCATCGTCATCGTTATTCTCACTGCTTCGGATGTTCGCAACCCAGAGCTTTAGCTTCGCCGTTCCCTGGTAGGCGTCGTCAAAGCCGTCGCGATTACGGTCGACGAACTTCAAATCGAAGTCCTCGTAATAAAGCGGGTTCGGATTGGCGTGCTCGTGCATGAAGAACCGATGCATCGGCATCGCCCCGACCAGGACCACGCCGGTGATTCCCTTGTCAGCGTGCAACCGCTTGATCTCCTTCCGCACGGATTCGGGATTCGTCCACTCGCGATGAATCACCTCAAACTCCACCGGCAGATGCTGCTTCACACTGGCGAGATATCCGTTCACCGGCACCTGTAGAGTCGGCCATGCCTGCTCACGCAGTAGCACTGCCACGCGTTCGCCTGGCTTCGGCACTTCGGCGGCGGGCGCGGCCAGCGGCGCCAGCAGCAGGGCGGTGAGGGTGAGCGATTCGAGTTTGTTCACGCGCGTGTTCCTTGTTGAAGAATTTCAAGGTTCAAAAGTCGAGCATAGCGTGTCTTTCGTCCTATTTCTCATTCGGGAACACATAGCTGAAGGCGTCGAACTTCACCGAGGCACGGCCGTCTTCGACGCTTAGCTTCAGGTTATTCGGAGGCGTAGTCGTTCCTTCGGGCATGGGCACAAACACGGTGAGAAAAGAGAGCTTCTGCCCGGCAGTTGTTTTGCCGCGCCACTCGGCGGTGAGGTGATGTTCCTGTGGCACCTCGCTGATGCCATTGCGAGCGGTGAAGCGCCAGAACGTGTCATTGAGCACCGTGCCGTCGGGACCGCGCATCGCGATCCACACGGGGCGCGGCTTGGAACCGCTCACAAGGCCGTTGATCTTGCTCTGAAATTCGTTCTCGCAAAGAAAGCCTTGCTCGTTCCTTACGAGCACTTGTTGTAGATGCCACACGGGGCCGAATGCGGCTTCGACGTCACCTTTGCACTCCAGCGTGTCGCGCACGCAGAGCAGGCCGGTCGCCTTATCGAGCACGGCCTCGCGGGTGTGCAGGAATCCGTGGCCGTTGAAGGCGCGGTCGCGATGCCACGCGGTCTGGTAGTCGCAGACGACCTTGCCGTAGGCGATGCCGCCAATGTCGCGAGCTTCGGCCCCGCGCAGTTCGCGCGCGTCGGCAGGGATGAAGTCGTTCTGCGCTTTCCCATCCTTGTCACGCTTGGCGATGAGCGTGCCCTTGGGGTCGCCGAAGTAGTTGATGAACGGCGGCTGCGGCGACCGCACGAGGAAGCTCTGATGCAGCGGCGTGGTAGTGGCGTCATAGCCGAGGCTGCTGAGAAAGACCGCGCCACCCGCGCCATACGCGCCGATGGCCCCGCCATACGGATGCGAGTGGCCGAGGCTCTCGCTGGCCATGAGCATGACGTAGGGCTGCGAGTCGCCGCCCTTGTCGTCGCCGCGCAGGATGACTTTGTCCGGCACGCGTTCACCGCGTCCCACGATGCGTGTCAGCAAGACGGTGCTGCGCGGCGAGAACGCCGCTTGGATGGATTCGTCGGCATACACCACCGCCTCGCTCAAGTCACCGAGCGGCAGATTCCGCTCCTTGTTGTAGCGGAAGATCGCATCGGCGGCGGCGCGATACTTAGGATCGTGAAATGTCGCGCCGGCCCACTCGAAGATACCGATCCACTCGGCAGCGGCGATGTTCCAGTCCGCATCGCCATACGCGGGCAGGAGTCCGATCGGCATCTGCTGCTGATAGAATCGGTCGATGAACGCCTGCACTTCCGGCGTCTTGATTTCCGCCTCGCGCCCGATGAGCCGCGCGATGCCCATCCACGAGATGATCGTCGACGACTGGTACGTCGTGGAGTCCTCCGAGATATCCGGTCCCTGAACGTGCTCGAACGGCGTCGTGTCGTCCACCCAATTCCACCGGTCGCCCTGCTTCTCCAGCACGCGCTTCCGCGAGCCGGGCAGCCCCTTCGCGTATGAATACGGATAATGCAGCACGTTCTCGAACGGCTTCGAGGCCCATGCCTTCCACTTCGCCACACGAACATCATTAGGGAACATGCCGCACACCGAGGCCACGCCGAGCGCGTAACGCTGGTCGATGTTCCCGTCGCCGGGTTCGGGCTTGTATTTCAAAAGGAAATCGCAGGCCCGCTTCAACGTTTCATCCGCTCGCTCGGCCTCAATGCCCTCGATCAGCTTCAGTTCTCTCAATTGCGGCACCGCCAAGGACAGCTCGCGCAGAGAAAAGCCGATTTGCTCCAGACTGTTTTGCTGCGGCGTGTCGTAGCCATCCACCGCTGCCTTGTTGCAGCACAGCACGATCTTCTTTGCCAGTTCGAGCAGCTCCGCGTCATTCGACTGCCGGCCCGCGAGCAGCAACCGCGAGATGAACATGATCTCGCCGCGTCCGACGACGGCGATCTTCTTGTCCATCGTACCCGCGAGGACATTGCGAACCATGCCGTTGGCCAAGCGGAACGAATTGATCTCGCGCAGCCCGTTCACGGATGCGGCGCGGTATTCGTCCTTCGTGGCGGCCCAAGTTGGTAGCGCCAGCAGCAGGGCGACGAGGGCGAGCGACGTAATCAGTTTCATTTGTTTCTTTCTTTCAGCGTGATGACTCCCGCGGACAACGGCGGCATCGTGAAGTGCACGGTCTGACCATCAAGTTTCACATCGGCGGGTACAGGATGAATCTGGTTTGGCTCCGTCAGGGAGTTGCGGGCTTGCAGGCTGCCCGGATTGATCAGCATGAACTCCGCGTTGCCGATGGTGAAACCGGGTTTGACGGTCAACTCCACCGGCACGGCACTGGTGCTGGGATTGACCGCTTTCAGCGTGAGGCTGTCGCCCTTGGCGGCAATGACGTTGAGCGGTCCAGGGTCGCCTTCGAGCGCGAGCCGGTTCGGCGCGAGGTAGTCATGCCAGAGTTTCATGACGACATAGTTCGGCGCGGAGAACCAACCGCCAGCATCGAAGTTGATGAAGGCGTTGTCCCAATCCGGCGCACTGACATGCCGGAGCCAGAGGGCCGGGCAGGCCATCGTAGTGATTTGGTTGCGCTCGAGGGCGTTGAGGATGCCGCCGGCATAGAGGCCGTTGCGCCAGTCAATGCTGCTCCGCGTGTTCCACTCCGAGAAGTAGATTCTCAATTTCGGGTTCTTCGATTGGGCGATACGTGCGGCCAGTGTCTGCCAGAACTGTTCGGCGGCGGCCGGGCCTTCAGCAAAGTTTTCCGGAGTTTCGTAGTGGTGAATGCTGAGGTAGTCGACCAGTTCCGCGCACTGCTCGATCACCGCGATATCGCCCTCTCGCCAATGTCCGCCGAGCTGCCCGCTGCCGCAGGCAATGAGTTGGATCGCAGGGTCTGCTTTCTTCATGGCAGGGGCGAACTGTTTGACGACGCCGACGTACGCGTCGGGCTTCAGCCGCCAGACTTCGTTGCCGATCTCCCAATACTTCACGCGATACGGCGCGGCATGGCCGTTGGCGGCACGGACTGCACCCCACTTTGAGGTGGCCGGCCCATTGCAGTACTCGATGAAGTCGCACGCATCCTGCACCAGTTCCGGTTTGTCCACGCCCATGTCCACGCAGATGACCGGCTCCGCGCCGAGCTTGCGGCAGAGCGACATGAACTCATCAATCCCGAAACTGAGCGGATCGAGTTCGTCCCAGCCTTTCTTGCTGATGCGTTGGTGCTGCGGGCCGATACTGTGTTTCCATTTGTAACCACTCACGAAACTGCCGCCCGGCCAACGAATCGTTGGCGGACGCAATGCCGCAACAGCGGCGAGCAAATCGGGACGAAACCCGCCGGTCGCCCGCGCGGCGTCGGACATGAGGCTGACCTGATCGATGCAGACACTGCCGCGCGCGATGATTTGGAGCGTATCACCGGAGTTCGGCGAGAGTGTGAGCGGGTATTCTTTCCAGTCGGCGGCCAACGCCGGAATGGTTTGTTCTGCGTCGCCGAGTTTCACCGCGAGCGAGCCGTCGCCGCGCGCCCAGAGCGAGCCGCGAAACGTGTCGCCACCGCGCAGGCAAAAGTTCTTCTGAACCACGCCGGCAGTACCACGAATCTCGACAAAGCGGGCGGGATTGAGCGGTTGGTTGGTAGAAAGAACAACGACACCGTCGCCGATGATCTCCCAGTGCCGGGCAAACGCGCCCGCGGGCAGCTTCTCGCCCTTCTTCACCGGGGGGAGTTCCTCGAAGCTGCGGTTCCAGACAACCTCGCCCCACAGGCCGCCGTTGCAAGAATGGTAAATGTGTTCAAGGAACTGGCCGTAGAGTCGTTCGTCGATGTGGCCGACGACCTTGTCGGGATCAACTGTCACTGACACCGACGCAGCCCAAATGCTGCCCGTGGCCAACAGCAGGGCGGTGAGGATGACGACTGGCACTTTGCTCATGCTCGCGGTCTCTTTTCAGGAGGATGGAGGGGAACGTACACGTCTCAAGGGTGTTCCCGAACAATCCCAATCCTTCGTCTTATCAGGTAATGCGGCTTGTGCGGTGGTTGGTCGCCCCAGTTCTCGCTGTAGCCACAGTAAAGCCAACCCTTCATGTCGCCATCTTCGTCCATAATGAGCGTCGGGTGCCACGCCACTTCGCGGCCGATGCCGGCGACTACCGGAACCCTCCAGATCTGCCTCATCTGCTCGCGCGGCCAGTGAATGCCATCGTCGGAGAACGCCGCATAGATACCACTGTGCTCCGGCTTGCCGCTCTCGCGCCACGCGTTGAGGCAAAACATCATCACGTACTGCCTCAACGCAGGAAGGAAGACCACTTGCGGGAACAGAGCGTCGGCGTCCTCTTGGCCGCCGGTCACCACGGGCGTGTCCTGTCCGCCCAAGCCTGGCTCGCTGAAACTGCTCGCATGAAATTTCTGCCACGCTTCAGGCTTCAACGCATCGGCCATACGGCATCGCGCCAAGCAGATGTCCACGCCGCGACCATTGATTCGCTCGTGGGAAGTATAGTAGGCGTAAAGATACTCGTCATGGTCTCCCGTCAGCACCCACGGTTCGCCGACACCCTGATCCGGTGAACCTTTCGGATTCTTCTGCGTCTGCCCGGTGAGCACGGGGCCGCGCTTGATGAAAGTAGAGCCATCATCCGTGGACACGGCCAGCGCGACGCGGCAGTAGAAACCTGGAATCCCGTTGCCGATAGACGCCATGCCTTCCTGGTCTTCGGAGTGGTAGAACGCCAATAGCTCACCGGTTCTCGCCCGAGCTACCGCGTTGATGCCGGCGTAGCCGTTGTCAAAGTCACCTGCCTTGCCCTTCTCAAGAACCTTGGTGGCCTTGGTGAACTTCGCCATTGCCGGCCCTTCGAGCAGGAACGAGCATACTCCAACAGGGGCGATCACACGACAATCCGGCTTTGTCCTCACCACCGCCAGCCGTCCGTCAGGGAAATACCGGAGTCCGAGCGCATTGTCAGGAAGGACCGTCTCAATCGGCCCAAGTTCGATGCGGGTTACGGTATCGGCGGCGGACAGGCTGGCCAGCGGAGCCAGCAGCAGGGCCGTGAGGAGCGTGCTGGCATGTTTCACGGCGCAGCCTGCCCTTTCGCAGACGCAGCACGACGGTGTCTGTGCCAGAGAATGGCCGCCGTGGCCTCGGGGCTGGACTTAATCCGGCTCCGGTTCATTTCGTAGAGGATAGGGAACAGCTCAGGAGCAAACTCGCAGAGGCCCATCCATTTGCCGCCCAGTCCGCCAGGCGGATGGTCCTTGGGATTCAGAGTGCCATCCACCCGCGGCACGAACTTGCCTTCGGGAGTCCGCATCACGTAGAGAACGGTGTTGGCGAACGGCTCCATCATGGCAGCGGTGATGCCGTAGCGTCCGCTGCGGTAGGCGCGGTAGAGGCCGGCGATGTCTTCCCTGCCGTGGCCGGCATCTTCGATATGTCGCAACGGTTCCTCGGCCACATAGGTCCACTTGTAGCACACGTGTTCCTTGACCGTGAGGCGCTGCACGTTGCTGAAGAACCAATCCACCGATGCCTTCACGATGGCTTCGTAGAGCTTCACGCGGTCGGCATCGTCGCCCAGCAGCGTGTGGCATTCAGCGAGGCGCTGGAAGCCGTTGTTGAGCATCATCTGCTGATTCCACGGCACGGGCAGGTTCCCAACGCCGGATTTGGTGACCGCTTCGAAAAGCGGCGAGTTGATCGAGTAGTAACGAAGCGTGTCGGGCCGCACGAGCCATTTGAGGATGAAGCTGTCCGTCGTCCGGTCCAGCTCGCGCACGTAGCGGACGGCGCGTTCGCGATACGTCGCGCCGAACCTGTGTGGATCGCCGTCGCCGACCTTCACGTTCGACAGCCTCTCATTCTTCAGGATGAGCTCGGCCGCGTAGGCAACGTGGCCGATCACGTCGCCGTTCTCGGTGCCGGAGTACAGCGGCTTGCCGTCTTGTGTCTCTTGGTTTGGCCAGACGAGTTCACGCTCGCCCGTCCAGATGATCGCGCCCGTCGTTGGATCGTTGCGCCCGGCCAGCATCGCGTCAGCGAAGGCGATCATCAGGTCGAGCAATTCCTGGTCGCTTGTGATCTCGACCATGCAGCCCAATGCCTCGATGGCTGCTCCGCCACCGCCGTACACCATTTCGTTGCGGAGGTTGCTTGTCGGCACCGGCAGGTTGCGCATGTAGTTCTTGAAGGCCTGAATCTCCGTGGCGGTGACCGGCCCTTCGAGTTTTTCCACCACGAGCGAATCGACGGCGAGCGCGGCCAGCGGCGCCAGCAGCAGGGCGATAGGGGTAACGTAAACAAGCTTCATCACTGTCATCGCCTCCGCACTGCTTCATCCCACTCCCAGTTGGCCCCACTAAAGTGTGAATTGTGGCCCGTGGTACTGTGACACTTTACCAAGGCGGTCATGTTCCTAGTCCTTTTTCAAGGGTGGCGGAGCCAACGGTTTGTGTTTCTCGGAGATTGGGCGACCGTTGTAAGCTCCGAGATGGGGGGCGGAATCGATGGAAACAGCATTGCCCCAGTAGTCCTCGCCCCCATTAGCGGCAATCTGCAGGCCGGCATCGAGCGCTGGGGAGCCCTCAGTCAGTTGATATCCGGCAGCTGACTTGATACCCATGAGTCCACTGCAAGGGGCGCTCAAGCGTGGATCGGCGAGAATCTTCTTGGCATCGCCCGCGATGTGGCCGGCACCGAAGTAGAGGTTGCGTTCGAATTGGCAGCCTTTCGGGGCGACAAAGGTTCCGGTGCCGGCGTTGACAAAGATGTTGTTCTTGAAAGAGATTGAACTTCCGCTGCTGTCCGCTCCTTGCTCGAACATCGCGGGGTTGCCGTTCCGAGCGTAGATAGTGTTGTTGTAGACCTGATAGCTGTGGTTGCCGTGGCCATGAACGAGGAAGACTCGACTGCCGGCCAGGCACCCGTCGTTCTGGCTGACGTTGTAGCGGGCGATGTTGTCGTCGGCCTTGCCGTCGCAGCACATGTTGAGGAAGCCGCCTTCATTGTCGTGGCTGTAGTTGTACTGGTAGACGCAGCGCTGGTTGCTGTTGTCGAAATCGAACGCCATGCCGTCGAACTTCGTCTTCGTCTCACATACCTCGTTGTGTTGGAACACAACGTCCTCGCAGAAGTACGGCCAAATCGCGGCGTGGCCCTGCTTGAGGGAATTGTTGTTGGCCTGCCGGACGAAATTGCGTTCGACCATCGCGCCCTTGACGCACCAGAGGATTATGCCGTCGCCGCCGATGCGTTCGACCGTGTTGCCGGCGACGCGGATGCTTGTGGATGTGGTGTAAGCGCCGTGGCCCTTCCAGTTTGAGTTCGGGTCGTTCGGCTTGTTGATCCACTGAGACTGCATCAGGATGCCGTTGCGAGCGACGTCGTGAATGGCGTTGTTCTCGATGAGAATGTCGTTCCACCGCGACGGGACCGCAAGGTTCGCGACGTTGATGTAGAAGACGATGCCGCCGCTTTCCTTGCCGTCGCGATAATCCGTCAGGTCGCCGACCACGTCGTGGATGTGGCAGTCCTTCACCTCGATGCCCGACAGCGTGCCGACGGAGTTGTTGCGGATCAGAATGCCCATCTTCTTGGCTGCCGGTGAGCCCTGGTTGGTGACTTCGAGGTTGCGGATGCTCCAGCACTGCTGGTTCTCGAGCACAACCGCCCCACCAGCGATACCGCCGCCGTGAATGACCGGCTTCGAACCTTCGCCGTATCGGTCAAGCGTGATCCGATCCGTGGCGCTCCCGGAACCGTTGGGATGCAATTGTCCGGTCCAGGCCGAGCCGGACTTGAGCAGCAGTCGATCGCCAGGCTGGAAGGTAGCGGCGTTGACTTTTGGCAGTGAGCGCCACGCCGTTGTGGGGCTGCGACCATCGTTGGCGTCATCGCCTGCGACGGAATCAACGTGGTAATCGGCAGCATGAACCATCGCCACTGAGGCCAGCAACAGTGCAGTGAGGGGCAGACGTGCAAGCTTCATCGTCTTCGTCGCCTCCTTTCCCCAAATCCCCGTTCGATTGCGGTCATACTCACGCCGTCTTTGCACACTAACCCGCAGCGAGGCCCAGTGTCCGCGAATTCAAGGGCTGCAGGCGGTCACGGCTTCGGGGCCGTCAGGCGGTCGGTCTGCTGGACGACCTCGGCCATCTGTACCGCGGCGTCCCCTCGGCGCCCCCACTGCCAGGCCGCCACGGTTACCGTCACCGGCAACCTGCTGCGCGGCGGAATGGGCGTGAACACCAGCGTCTTCTCCCGGACGATGGCCGGACCGGCTACAACGAAGAACGAAACTGGCAAGCCTGCGTCGGAGGTCGCCACCAGCGGCATCCCAACCGTCCCTGCGGGGACAT
>JAPLOD010000171.1 GCA_026692735.1 Planctomycetota bacterium
GGCTTGGTTCGGACACAACCGCCGCCTGAAGATCTGCTACGAAAAGTCTGGGAAACATTTCCAAGCCTTTCACGATTTGGCTGCCGGCCTGATCTGCGCACGACGATTGGCGTCGTGCGGGTTTTGAAACAGTCTCTAAGCACACGTTTCGCTTGGCAAGCTGCTATGCACAGGTGCGTGCCCTTCTGAATCTGGAATATGGTACAACGAAGCAAGAGCAGTCTGTCGCCTCCTGCGAGAATTCCGGCTTTTTTCCCATTTCGCTGAGTGCCTTTGGCGCTACGATTCCCCGCCGATATCCAGTATCCGGGGTGTGCACATGAGCAGAGCCCTGCTTATTGAGGACTGTGTGGAGCTTCGCGAGTTCCTTGCTGAACTGTTGGTGGGTGAGGGCTTTGGTGTCACCGTTGCAGCGGATTGGGGCGCTGCGCTGGCCGCCTTGGATAGCCGCCTCGACATCATCTTGATGAGCCGTTCGGTGGCGGGGAGCGGGCCGGAGGCGTTCATGGCGGAGGTGCGGCGGCGCGACCTTGCTTCCCTGGTCGTCCTTATGGCCAGCGTCATTGACGAGGATGAGCTGCGCCGGCTGGGCATCCGCAATGCTCTCCCCAAGCCCATGCCAGTGGCGCGATTACGTCGTATCCTGAGTGTCTGTGTGCAGCAGGGCCCGAAGGCGCTTGCGCTTGCGTGTGCAGCACCTGAGGCTCAGCACGCAGCGGATAAGTGAGCGCTCGCGCTGTGTTGATTCGCTCCAGTTCGCGTGGTACGCTGCCATAGCAAGCGAGACTCCTGAGAGAGGAGAGCTTGCTGGGGGAACTGTGGATGTTTCGCGTTTCCCGTTGTCCGACCGACGGGGGATATTCGCCAGGGAACTGCAAGGCAATGCGTCACGTTGGCTTGGCCGGGTAGCCCAACGGCAGAGGCAGGGGACTTAAAATCCCCCCAGTGTGGGTTCGAATCCCATCCCGGCCATTGCCCCAAACCTCTGGAATATCATAAGATGCGCGAATATAATGGTTTATCATTCTGCGTTCGCCGCCGACGTAATGCAACTGGCGAGGAAAAATGTAATGCAGATGTAATGCAGAATGGTATAATGTCCTCATCCGCAGGCGGGTTTTCCAGCTCAGCGCTTGCAGGTTTGGGGCCATTACATGGGCACGGAGAAACAGGGAATACCGCGCTGAACTTACTCGGACTGTCAACGCAGGTGCCCGCCCAATGGCAGTACTTCAGCGACGGCCCGTCGCGGACATACGAGTGGGGCGGCGGTACTCTCGTGTTCAAGCGCCGGGCAAACAGAGAAACGACAGTTCTTTCACCGAAGACAGCCCTGCTCGTGCAGGCATTGAAAGCCTTGGGGGCGGACCGCGCCGACCAATCCGTCATGGCCACACTCCGCGCGAAGTTCGATGCCAAGGAACGGATGCGGGCCGCTCGGGAAGCAAAGTACGTCGCGTCGTGGGTCTATGAAATCATCAAGCGCCTGGCGGAGGAAGAACGCAATGCGTGAAACGGCCAAGCGCCCGGAGAAAGACAGAGCAGAACTGTTCAGGGCCACGGCACAGGCCAAGCGCATGCACGAGGCCATCGTCGAGAAGGACTTCTGGGTCTGCTGGGTTCTCGATTACCTTTTTCAAGACAGTCCATGGAAGGCTCGCATGGCCTTCAAGGGCGGGACCAGCCTCTCCAAGGCATTTGGGGCCATCGAGCGCTTCTCTGAGGACATTGATCTGATTCTGGACTGGCGGTTGCTCGGGTATTCCGAAAGCGAACCGTGGGAGGACCGCAGCCCGACGAAGCAGGACGCCTTCGGCAAGGACGCCAACCGACGGGCCGCGGAGTTCTTGGCGCAGGGATTTGCGCCGATCCTGCGCCAGGATCTGAAGGCCCGTCTTGGGACGGACATTGAAGTTCTGGCCCAAGGCCAGGACGTCCTCGTTCGGTATCCGCGGGCCTTTCCACTGGATGCCATCCAGCCGCAGATCAAACTGGAAATCGGCCCTCTGGCAGCGTGGGTGCCCAACGAGGAAAAGGCGATTCGCCCTTACGCCTCCGAGCAATTCCCCACGCTGTTCAAGCATCAGCACACGATGGTTCGGACCATCGTCGTCGAACGAACGTTCTGGGAGAAGGCGACGATCCTGCACCAAGAAGCCCATCGCGGGCCGGAGAAACCTTTGCCGGCTCGTTACTCGCGGCACTACTACGACCTGTACCGACTGAGTCGCCTGCCGGTTCGAGACACGGCGATGGCCAAGCTTGATCTGCTGCAGGAGGTAGTCCGGTTCAAGATGCGGTTCTACCGGTGTCCTTGGGCCAAGTACGAAGAGGCCCGTCCCGGAAGCCTACGACTGGCGCCGCCAGCGCATCATATTGCCGAGCTGCAACGGGACTCCGGGCGCCTGCTTGACCGATTCGTTCCATGCGGTGTCAAAGCGCTTGAGGAGCGCGTTCTCTTTCGGCAGGGGCTGACCTGCGAGCCTTGCCTCCGAAATGCCTTCAATGGCCTGGTGAACCGCGCCCCCGTAGGCGAGGCAGGCCGGGACGTGCTCGACCGGGGCCTTGGCGATGTAACGGAAGAAGAAGCGCTTGGGGCAGGTGCCGTATGCCTGAATGCCCGACCACGACAGATGATCCATGCCGGCCGTGGCAGTCCCCGCGGCCTGCTTGGTTCCGGCGTTCTCGATGGCGACCGTCATGGCGGTTCTCCTCTCGCGGACGGAGTCGCGACCGGCCTACCTGCTTCCGGCCTGCTGGCTCTTCAACTGGTCAATGAGGCTGCTCGCCTCTTTGACACTGAGGCTGTCTGCGTTGAACTGCGCGGGATCGAGGCCCTTGCTCTTGGCGATGGCGTAAATCGCCTTGCGCTGGGCCTGCGTAGACGGAATGCGGTGACCGCCGTTCCCGTTCCCGCCGGGCTTGGGGGCCACGCTCTGGCCTGAAGCGGCCGGGCGGCTGGCCTGCTGCGGCTGGCCGACGGCGGCCAGTTGTTCGTTGACGGCCTGCTTCGCCAGTTCAAACAGCCTGCGCAGCGACGCCTTGACGCCTTCGGGGGAGTCCCCCTCGACCTCGACCTCGATGGACGCGCCGACCATCTGGGAACCGTAGCTCTGGTCGGACTGCTTCTTCTGGTAGTGCGCGGTGATCTTTGCCATTTGCTTCAGTGCCTCCGTCCACCCTTATGCCCAGCCCCAACCGGACCCTAATGCGCAACCAAGCGCACCGCCGCCGCCAGGCAGCACTGCCAGTTTCGCCCGTGGCGCAGACCAAGCGCACTGGTCAGGGGCTGGTTCCCCGTTCTACAAAATTTTGTAAAAGGAGGCCGAAGGGCTGCTCTGCTGGAAAAATCTAAAAAACGGCGACCGGCGGCGTTGCGCCTCGCGAGGGGGCCGGCCGATGTGGAGCGTCGTCGGCCATTCGGCTCCGTTGAACCGGTTAGCGGTCAGGGTTCCGAGTTCGGCGATGACACAATGCAGGGATGCGCCGATTGCCTCCGTATCATCATAGAGGAATATGCGGAGGAGCGAACATGCGAAGCACAGAGTGCGAAGTGGCCCTGACCTTCAGGATTTCATCGGCGCTGGCAGACAAACTTCGGGACATGGCGAGGAGGCGCTCGCTGTTCGAGAGGAAGGCCATCTCCGTCGGCTCCTTAGTGCGGGCCGCCGTCGAGAAGGCGTATGCCGGGGAGCAGTCCCCGGCTCAGCCGGCAGCGGACAGCGCCGGAGCGCCGAACCAGAAGGCGCCTTAGCGACGAACGCCGGCGGCGCGGGGATGAGAACCCGAAGGCGACGGGATTCGTCCAGCGCGAGGGTTGGGGCTGCGCTCAGTGTCCGTACCACAAGCGGCGCCTGGGTTGAATCTACGAGACAGCGAGGGAGCCCGCGGCCTCGCGGCTGCCGGCTCCCGCTGCAGGACGGGCGCGACCAGTCCCCTCCGGTCGCGCCCGCCCATCCCCAGTTCCTACCGGCTATCGGCAGGCACCGTGGTCTTGTACAGGGCCGTGTCCCGGTTACACTCCAGCGTATTATCCGGGTGATGAAGGCGCCGGTGGCCGGAGCTTGGGCGTGTATGGCGGAAAGCTCAACGTATCTCTGCCCCGAGTGTGGCACTCCGGTGGACACCGCGGGGCGAGCAGCCGGCGATACCGTCCAGTGTACGCGCTGCGGCAAGGCGTCCCCGGTGCCGGCGCCGCAACCGCCGCCGCCCGCCCTCCCCCCCGTGAGGGAGG
>JAPLOD010000172.1 GCA_026692735.1 Planctomycetota bacterium
TCCTCGAGCAGATCGCCGTCCCCGGCTGCGCTGCCGCGGCGGCTGTCTCAATGAAGAACGGGATGGATTCCATAGGCGGGCTCCTGGAGAGGTGCCGGTCGATACGTCCCGTCACGGGTACAGCATACCGCGCATCCTGTCAACGTGTCTTAACAAGTCATTCAACCATGTGTCGCATTACATCACAGGTAGTCTTATCTGGCCACACGGCGCCGTCAGGTTGGCACAGGCGACGGCGATACGCATAGGCGCGTATGATGCGACCGCGCAGCAGTATCCTGTTGGGAAGAATCGTCTAAACATTGGCGTAGATGATGCCGAAAAGGTGTCAAACGCCGCCTGGAGAGCCACAGGCGATAGGAGGGTATTGGGAGCCCCACTTTATCGAAGAGCGTGGCAGGAATTGGTCGCGCTGGCATCACGTTTGCGTTTTGTTCTTGCTGCGTTGGGCGCTATGAGAACTCGTGGCGATGGCCACCTCATGCGGAAGGAGTCCATATGAAACGCATGAGTCGCGGCAGCATGAGCCAACCGTCAGATCCGTAGCGACACGTGGCAAGGGAGTACTGGGCGGGGACGGAATAACGGCGGGCACCGCGGCCTGATGACGCGCACCATTGACTGCGGGAGAGGCTTTGGGAACGGCGCACAATCGAAAGGTCTAACAGTCATGACACGTTACCTTTCTGGACTCTTATTGCGGACGGGGCGGGGTTTCCGCCGCGGCACTTGTCATCACGCCGTGACGTTGGGATCGCGCTCCTCGTGCTCTGTGGAGCCATGCCCAGCGCTCACGCGCAGAACTTTCGTCTGGGGAGCGCGACAACAAGCCTGACGAGCACCGCACCAGGCGCGCAGTCCACGTACCAACTGGCGTGCAAGCTCAAGAACAAGGTCAAGGCCGAGATCACCACTTCAAACACAGTTACCTACACGTTCCCCGCCGGGACGAACTGCACCACAATCACAGCCATCTCTTTCTACGGGTCTGCCGTGAGTCTGTCGGACCCCAACACCGTTATCACTGCCACGTCCGTTAAGTTCATGTCTCCCGTGCACGTGCCCCAAAACGCGACCTTCACGGGCATTCTCGCTGGCATCACGAACCCGCTGACTCCGGGCGCATACAGGGCCTCTATTTCGACTCAGAACTCCTCATCCGGCACAAACAGCGGCGCGAACATCTTCGCGTAAACGATCGTCGCGGGCGCCGCGACCCAACTGGCCTTCACGGTCCAACCCGCCACTACCGCTGCGGGTGCCTCTATCTTTCCGGCAGTGCAGGTGGCGGTGAAGGACAGCCTCGGTAACACGGTCACGAACCCCGCGTACGCCATCACCATCGGCAAAAACCCCGTCGGCGGCACGCTCTCCGGCACGTTGACCGTTAACACTGTGAACGGCGTGGCGGTGTTCCCCAACCTGAGCATTGACCTCACGGGAACCGGCTACGCGCTGACAGCCTCGTCGGTACCGGCGCTCACGGGCGCGACGAGCAACGCGTTCGCCATCGTCTCCAGTTCCGCGAACCGGCTGGCCTTCATCACTCAGCCCAGTAACCCAACAACGGCGGGAGTGACCATGACGCCGGCAGTCCAGGTCGAGGTCAGGGACCAATTCGGCAATCGTGTCACCACGGCGTCGGACAGCATCACGGTCGCGATCGGCGTCAACCCCGCCGGCGGAACGCTCTCGGGAACGACGACGGTCAACGCTGCCAGCGGCGTGGCTACCTTCAGCGGTCTCAGCATTGACAAGTCTGGCGTCGGCTACACGCTCCCCGCCACCGGCGCAGGTCTCCTGAGCGCGACCAGCAATTCGTTCGCCATCAACGCGGCCGCTGCGACCAAACTGGGGTTCGTGGTTCAACCCTCCAACGCGACTGCTGGCGATTTGAACAGTAATCCGAACCCGATAATCCCCGCCGTGCAGGTGGCCGTGCAGGACGCCTTCGGCAACACGGTCACCTCGGACACAGGCACCAGCATCACGGTCGCGATCGGCACGAACCCCCCTGGCAACGGCGCACTTACGGGGACGATGCCGGTGGGCACCGTCAATGGCGTGGCAACCTTCAGTGATCTCAACATTGACAAGGTGGGTGTCGGTTACACGCTGACAGCAAGCGGCGGCGGCTACCCGAACGCTACAAGCGTGAGCTTCAATATCGTCGCCGACTTCCCCGACCACCTCGGCTTCATCATGCAGCCAAGCACCACCACGGCTGGAGCCAGCATCTTCCCCGCCGTCGAGGTCGCGGTCCAGGATGTGCTGAACAATACGGTCTCAACGGCGACGGATGCGATCACAATGTCAAAGGCCAGCGGGCCTGGCGGCGGGGTGTTGAGTGGAACGCTTACGCAGAATGCCGTCAACGGTGTGGCTTTCTTCGGCGACCTGTATTCCACTACGGCAGGCACCAACTGGTCTCTGGGAGCGGCGGCCACGGGCCTGAACGGCGCCACCAGCAACCTTTTCACCATCAGCGCAGGCTCAGGTGACCATCTGGACTTCACAGTCCAGCCGAGAACGACCATGGCCGGCGTCGCTATCAGCCCCGCCGTGCAGGTCTCTGTCCGGGACTCGGGCAACAATGCTGTATCCTCGACGGCGCTCATCACGATCAGCTTCGGCAATAATCCCGGCGGTGCCACGCTCACCGGCACCACAAGCGTCAATGCGGT
>JAPLOD010000173.1 GCA_026692735.1 Planctomycetota bacterium
CGCCTAGCAGCAACAACTGGGCTGCGGTCTTCAGGAGGAACCCCCGCAGCGCCGGGCGGTTCTCCCGCGCATAGACAGTTACCTGGCCATGGAATGCGTCCGCAACGCTGCCGCTGATGAAGCCCACAGGAAGGGACACGGCGCACTGCACGAGAGTGTAAGAGCCGGCCACCGCCAAGCCGTGAAGCGCCGCGATGATCGGCAAAGCCAGATTAAGGACCAGAGTGTTGAGCAACGTCGAAGGACACGAGTACAACGGGAACTTGCGCTCCGTCTTCAATACGCGCACAACATCCGACCGGCGAAAGGGCTGCAACGCAGACTTTATCCCCGCATAGCCTTGCCGCGCCATCAGCCAGATGCCGGAGATGACCCCGAGCAGATTGCCCACCAGAAGGCCGACCCAGCCAGCCTTCAGCAACCCCAGCCCGAGCTGCCCGGCAGCGCGGGTGCCCACCCGCAGCACGGTCGCGTGGCTGATCAGGTCGTAACGGGACTCCCGTATGCTCCAATAGCGTAACTGCGATGCGAGAGAACCCAGGACGATTGTGACGAACGCTATCGGCACCGACCACAACGGCAGACTGCCCAACCCCAGGACCTCAAACGTAATCAGGCCCGACAGTGCCGCCGAAGCCAGCAATCCCGTCAGACATGACAGAGCCAGACAGCCAACGGCCAGGAGTGCTGCTTCATGCGTAGTGGCTGCGGTGACAATCGCCATTTCGTAGCACAGCGCCCCGACCGCGGCCGCAATATCGGTGAAGGAGTTGAAGATGCCCAGCTTCCCGAAATCGTCCTGGCCGAAGATCCGAGTAAGGATCGGAGACGACGCCACCGCCAGAACCTGCGCCAGAGCGATCCCGCGAGCCATGACGATAACGTTTCGTGCGAACGGGCCTCGCGGCACCAGCCCCTTGAGCATTAGAGACCATCCGGTTTGTAGGACGTACGGGGATAACATTCCGGGCTGCCCAGTCAACTCCAGAAGGCATGCCCGGCGTCACGTCGTGCGTCCTTCGCCCTGATTAGCGCTCTTCAGACGGGACCTGATGCCGGCCAAGAACGGCAATACCAAGGCCAGCGCTGACAGCGTGATACCCAGATAGACGTCCCAAGGCGTATAGACGAGATGAACCGTGTGGTCGCCCGCGGGCACCTCAACTGCCATGAACCCACCGTAAGCACGGACGATGCTCGATGGCCTTCCGTCAACACTGGCCCGCCAGCCCGGCCGGTGCACATACGTGAGAACCAGCCACGTAACCGCGTTGGCTCGGACGTTGATCTCCAGCGAGTTGAACGATTCCCGCGCGATCGTGGCGCTGTCCGTGGCTGCCGTGCCCGAGGCATCGGGTGGCGGAGCGTTCTGCCGAACAGACGAATCGAGCTCAAGGTCAACGACGCCCCGGAGCCAGGGATGCTCCCTGTTCTCGAAGACAGTCCGGAGCGCCTCTGTCCGGCTACGCCCCCGTGGCGTGTTCGCAAGGAACGCAACGGGCATGGGATTCCGCACTTCATAGACGTAGACAGTTCCATCGGCACGCGGGCCCAACAGCGGCGACGTGGCTTTGGGCGCCGTAACCTCCCCCCGGTAAAGCAGGTCCGGCGATGTCAGAGTAGAATCCGCGCTGACCACCCACTTGACGCCCATCAGCCGGACCACAGCCATGTTGGGCGCGACCTCGGAACTGAGGGGGGGAAACCAGTTGGACGCCTGGTAGACTCCCGAAAACGTGGAATAGAGCAGCGCCGCATACGGATGCATCGTTTCCTTGTAGCTGAACAACACCTTGCGGCGATCCTCGGCCTGGAGTTCGGTTTCAGCGATCAGTTTCCAGTTCCTGCCTTTGTGACCTTCATAGGTCTCCGTAGCGCAGGGGAGCGTGCGAAAGTTAGGATCGCTGGGGCCCATGAGCGCATCCAGAGCAGCCTTGCGGCTGCAGTAAGTCTCCCACCGATAGGCGTTGCGTTCGGTAATCTGCCAATCGCCCTGCTGGGCAGCCCGCAGTTCGTTGTCTACGGAAGTGCCGAGCAGCGTCAGGCCCAGGGCGGCGACGCCCCACCCGACCTGGAGCGCGGGTTTGTAGCGTACCTGCGTGGTGGTGAGCCAGCGGTCCAAGAACACCAGTACCAGGAACGCCAGGTGCAGCCACGGGAGACACGTCCACATGTCATCGAGGAAACGCACGTTGATGAGGTTCGAACAACTGGCGCCCGCCCTGGCAGTATGGGAAACGAAGAAGAGCCGCACCACTCGGTCAACGGGCCACTGCTCCGGTGTTGTGAACAGCATTATGTCCACAAGAAGCGAGCCAGCAGCGATCACGGCGTACAGCCAGAGCGCGCCAGGCTTCGGAGAGGCGTTCAGTGCCGAGAAACACACAACGCCGGCGAGCACCACACAGTAGGGAATCAGGTTGATGTGATAACGCAAGACTCCGCGGCCCATTCCCGCGAGCCCCGGGAAGGCGTAGAAGCAAACGCTCAGCGCGAACATCGCCGCCCCGATGGCGACCAGTGCAACCGGGACAACGGCTCGCTGCGGCTTAGACTGGAACAGCCGACGCCTGAGCACCATTCCCGCAACGATGACCAGATAGAACAGTGCCGGCGCATACAGGAGCAGGCCAGACCCCTCGATGGGCTTGTACATGGTCGGCAGGCCGTACGCCTGAAAGAAGGAGATGAATCCCCCCAACGTCAAGCGTGGTGCGAGCGTGTAAATGCCGGCGTCCCTGAGGTCGGCCAATGCCGACGAGATCTCACGAAGATTGCTATACAGTGGGACAGCGAAGAATGATGCCGCCAGCACGCAGAGAAACGCCAGATGCCCTACCCTCTTCAGGGCCATCACGAAACCCAGTCGGTGGTAGAACACCGCGGCTAGCATAGCGTAGATCGCAACGCTCGTCGGCAGCATGATCAGGGTGTGGACGTCACCGGAAGCGAAGATGAAAAGGCTCCAGGCCGCGAATACCGTGTACTTCCACGGGCGAGGATCCTGGAGCACGCAGTGAACCAGAAGCAGCAGAAACGGCAACAGGTAGAAAGCGTGCGGCTGGTTGTAGTAATAGTTCATGGCCGTCCCGAACGGCAGGCTGATATAGACCAAGGCTCCCAGAACAGACAGCCCGGGCGTCGCCCCCACGAACCTCAGGTAAAAGAATGTTCCGAGGCCGCCCAGGAACAGGAAGACCATTGTTCGCAGCACGAGAACGGTCTCTGGAGAGAAGAAGAGCGCAAGTAGGTTAGGCAGGGAGAAAACGGATACTGGAAGCGTGGTATCGCCAGCGAAGCGCCAACCGAAACCAACATAAGGTGTGATGGCAGGCAGTTCGCCCCCCACCAGCGCGTGTTTGAGTGTGGCGAGTTTCCCCGCCATCAAGCTATCGCCCCAGTAGTTATCCCAATTGGGGCAGCGCTGCATCGGCGCCAGGTTGATCTGCCACGTAAAGAGAAGCACATAGGTCAGGATGAGCAGCACGCAACTGCGATTGGGGATTGACCGCTCCGGCATAACTGGCCTTTTCTACGCCTTCAGCGCTTGGCCCAACGCTGTAATGCGGCGTCCTGTTCGGCCTCCGCCATCTGATGGGTTTCTTAGGTTCCGTGCTGCGCTGCCAACAGCCCCTTCGCTGCGGCCACCGTAAGCCAACAGCGAACAGAGAGCTGCGCCAGGCCGTTGCATCACAGAGCAACGGGCTGGCCGCGCTCCTTCATGGACCGCGTCGCCGCCTCCAGAATCCGCACCACGCGCAAGCCGGACTCGCCATCCGAAAGGGGCTTCTCGCCGTGCTGAACACAGCGCACGAAATGCGCGGCCTCGGTGCGCAGGGCCTCGGAGTTATCGAGCAGCGGCGCCCACATGTCTCCGGAGCGATAGCTGACCAGCAAGCGGTAGACGCTGTCAGGACTGGAGGCAACGGTAATGCCTCTGTCGTAGACTTTCACCTTCTCGCTGGGCTCGATGTCGTCGTAGACAATCATCTCTTGGCTGCCGCCGATCAGCGTGCGCCGCACCTTCACCGGTGCCAGCCAGTTGACGTGCAGATGGGCGATTAGCCGGTCCGGGAAATACAGTGTCAGATACGCGGTGTTCTCCGGCCGGCCCTCGACATGACTGATGCCCGTGGCCGATACCGCGTTGGGCCTGGCCGCCAAAACGTGATCCAATATGGACAGGTCGTGGACGGCCAGGTCCCACAGCACGTTGACGTCATGCTGGAACAGGCCTAAGTTGATGCGCACGGAGTCGTAATAGTAGATCTTTCCGAGCCGCCCGTTGTCCACCAACTCCTTGATCTTCCGCACAGCGCTCGTGTAGATGAAGGTATGGTCCACCATAAGGACCAACTTGCGGCGTGCGGCCTCATCAACCAGCCGCCGGCCCAAGTCGGCCGAGTCCGTCAAAGGCTTCTCGACGAGCACGTGCTTGCCCGTCCGCAGGGCAGCTTCGACCACCTTGTAGTGCGAAGACACGGGCGTGGCAACGGCAACGGCGTGCACGGCGGGGTTCTCGAGCAGTTCAGCATAGTTGGTCGTGACGCGGGCAGCCGGGTAGCGGGCGCGCACCAGCGCCAGCCGCTCTTCACGCAGGTCGCTCACGGCGACCAGTTCAGCCCCAGGCGTCTCACTGAAATTACGGGCCAAATTAGGGCCCCAGTACCCGTAGCCGATGATACCAACGCCGAGCTTCGAGCTTTCGGCATGCGAGCTGCCTGGATCATTGCTCGAACTCAAGATGTGTTCCTCCCCGATTGGGATACCGCGAGCGTCCCTGCGGGCTCAGTCCCTACTGTCCGCACCGCAGCCTGTTTCCTTCCATCGGCGACCGATGGTCCTAATCCATTGCGGGTCGCTTGGCAAGCGGAAACAACGCGCTTGGGGGACAGCGCGCCCTGCGACGCCTTCTCCCCAGGGAGGATTTCGCCTTGCACGGGCCTCAGGACGCACTATGGTGGCGGCCAACTCTTAGGGGAACTTATGAAGGTTGCTGTTGTTGGCTGCGGGTATTGGGGCCGGAACCTCGTTCGGAACATCCACGCCCTGAACGCCTTAGGTGCCGTCGTGGAGAAGTCTCCTGGCGCCCAGAAGAAGGCTCGCGAACTGGCCCCACAGGTGCCCGTCTACCCCGAGTTGCCGGAAGCGCTCAAGGACGCTGCCATCCAGGGCGTGATGATCGCCACGCCCGCTGAAACCCACCACGAGCTGGCGTGCGCGGCGCTACAGGCCGGCAAGGATGTGTTTGTTGAGAAGCCGCTGACGCTGGAGGTGGCTTCGAGTCGGGACCTCGTAGCCAGGGCGGCGAAGGCCGGCAAGTTGCTGATGGTCGGCCACCTGCTGGAGTACCATCCGGCGATTCTGAAGGTGCGCGAGCTGATCAGCAGCGGCGAGCTCGGCAGGATCCGCTACATCATTTCCAATCGGCTCAACTTAGGCAAGATCCGGACCGAAGAGAACGCGCTGTGGTCGTTCGCTCCGCACGACATTGCGGTGATCCTGCGCCTCGTCGGGCAGATGCCGTTCGAGGTCGTCACGACCGGGGGATGCTACTTACAGCCGAACATAGCCGACGTGACGGTCACGCAGTTGCTCTTCGATTCCGGCGTCCGCGCCCACGTGTTCGTCTCCTGGCTGCATCCGTTCAAGGAGCAGCGCATGGTCATCGTCGGCTCGCGAAAGATGGTCTCCTACGACGACGTCTCCAAGGAGCTCCTGCTCTACGACCAGCACGTGGACTGGCAGGAGGGGCAGCCGATCCCCGTCAACGGCGGCGGCACGAAGGTTGCCTTCCCCCAGGACGAGCCCCTGCGCCGGGAATGTCAGCACTTTGTGGACTGTATGCGAGAGCGTCGCGCGCCACTGACGGACGGTCTCAGCGGCGTAAGGGTGTTGCGGATACTGCATGCCGCGCAGAGGTCACTGATCACCAACGGCCAGCCGGTGCAGTTTGGTTTGGACGAGTGACTCGTTGCCCATCACCCTCACGGTGTTCAGCGAACGCGGAAAGGAGTCAAGCGCTCATGCCGGGTTTCGACCCTAGCAAGTATCCCGGAGTGCAGATCCACGAGTCGGCCTACGTGGACGACCCCTGCGAGATTGGCGCGGGGACGAGAATCTGGCACTTCAGCCACGTCATGAAGAACTGCAGAATCGGCAAGCGCTGCAACCTGGGCCAGAACGTCGTCATCTCGCCCAACGTGACCCTGGGCGAGAACGTCAAGGTGCAGAACAATGTGTCCATCTACACGGGCTGCATCCTGGAGGACAACGTCTTCTGCGGCCCCTCGATGGTTTTCACCAATGTGATAAACCCCCGGAGCGAGATCGTGCGGCACGACGAGTACCGGACCACGCTGATCAAGCGCGGCGCGACCCTCGGG
>JAPLOD010000174.1 GCA_026692735.1 Planctomycetota bacterium
CGGGCAGGGGCGAACCGTCCAGCGTCACGCCGCCCTTGAAGTTGGCGCGGCCCAGGACGCTGCTGTCGCCGATGGCGGCAGGGATGGCGTGCTCGGCGTCCTTGTCGGGCTGGGCGGCGTCTGGCTTCTTCTCCGGCGCGGCTGCCAGCGACTGCTCAGCGGAGTCCTCCGGCACGACGAAGACGCCCTGGCACTTCTTGCAGCGTAGGCGTTTGAACGCCGGCATGCCGACCGTGCGGTACTTCGTGTTGCACTGCGGACAGCTGGTGAAGGTGGGCATTGGACATCCCCTACCACCGAGAGCAGCGAACCGACACGGCCCTCATTCGTCCCACTCCATGAGAATGCTGCGGCGTTCCTCCGGGTCCGTCTCGCAGTACCACCGTCCATCCATCAGGCACCGCGGGCCATCCTTATCTGCTTCCCGGCAAGTCACATGATTCTCGTACTCGACGATTTCACCCGTCACCCAGGATGACCTCCCGCCCTGGCGGCGAAGCCCAATCCACATGTGGTAGACATCCGCCGAACTGGGCAACGACGCGACGAAGGCGTCTTCACCCGTGCTGGTCAGCGTTGCGAGGTGCGCGCCTACACGGTCGCAGAGTCTGCATGCATCGTCCCATGTCCGGGCGCAAGGCACTACCAGGTACCCGTGGCCCTGAAATGGCGCGGCCATGGAACGCAGCGCGTCGCGGCCGCCACGGCGCAGTGACAGTACCATGGCCGCCTGCTTTGCTGCCACGGCGAAGCGGGGATTGGCAGACCAGAGCTTTAACACCCGCTCAATCTCACGTTCGGGCAAAGAATCGCTGTCGAAGTAGAACCGATCAGGCGGTCTTTCGACAAAGGGCTCCAGGCTCGAAAGAGGAGTCCCGGCACACCGAAGGTCAACAAATGGCATGCCCGCCAACGGCTGCAGTGTTGTGACCGAGGTATTGTGGCAGTCGAGCGCCCCGAGGGGCATTCCGACCAGCGGCTCGAACGACGTGATCTGGTTGCCGCCGCAACCGAGAACGGTGAGTTGCATTCCCCTCAGTGGGTCCAGGCTGGTCAGGCGGTTGCTTGCAGAGTCCAGCCACGACAGGGGCATTCCTTTGAGCGGCTCAAGGCTGTCCACGCGGTTCTTCGGAAGACACAGACGTGTCAGTGGCATCCCCTTAAGCGGCTCAACACTCTTGATCAGGTTCCCGCCGCACTCTAGAGTGGAAAGGCTCATTCCCCGAAAAGCTTCGAGGCTGGTCAACCCGCATCGCCAGATTCCCAGTGTGCCCAGCTTCATCTTTGCGATCGCCTCGGTCTCGGCGTTCGTGAGAGGCAGATCGCTGATCGACAGCGACGTCAGTGACAGGCTCCAAATCGGCGCCAAGCTCGTCAGGGGGTTATCGCCGCAATGGAGCTCCTTCAGCGGCATTCCTCGTAGCGGCTCAAGGCTGGTGAGCTCGTTCTGCGCGCAGGAGAGGATCTCAAGTGGCATCCCCTCAAGCGGCCCCAAACTGCTAACGTGATTGGCTGTGAATTTCAGGTCCCTAAGGGCCGTGCCCCTCAATGGCTCCAGGCTCGTTATGTGGTTCTGGGCGGCGTGCAGAAGCCGTAGTGGCATTCCAGTAAGCGGCTCGAGTGACCGTAGCCCGCTTCCATTGCACCCCAGCCACGAAAGCTTCATACCGCGCAAAGGTTCCAGTGTCTCCACCAAGTTGCCGCAGCACGAAAGGCGTTGAAGCGGCATGCCACGCAGTGGACTGAGATCGTTGATCTGATTGCCCCGTAAGTCCACAGAAGTGAGCGCCATGGCGGAAAGCGGCTCAAGGGTTGTCAATCGATTGCACTCGCACGTGAGTACCCGCAACGGCATGCCGCGTAGGGGTTCCAGGGCGTTGCCAGACAGTGCGTTCGCGCCGCATTGCAGGTGGGTCAAAGGCATGCCCTTAAGCGGCTCCAGGCTGGTGAGCTTGTTGTTCCCGCACTCTAGAGCACGCAAGCACATGCCGCGGAGCGGCTCGAGAGTCGCGAGGCCAAGGCCGCCCAAAGCCAAGCGGGGGAGCGTGCGGTTGCGAGCCAGAAGCCGCAGGAGTTCCTGCCCTACGTCCTCGGGAAGCTCTTCGCGCCTGGCGTTAAGCATCAGCGCTACGGCGCGGCTATCGGGATCGCAGGTAAGAATGGCATGCACAGCGGCAAGCGCCTCCCGAAATCGCCCGTCCTTCCAGAGCGCCAGCGCTTCAGCCTGCAGAATTTGCGCGCGAAAGGGTGAGCGCGGGTACAACAGATCGAGCTTGGCTCGGATGGCCGCTGCTGAGCGTTGCCCTGGAGGCCCAAGCTCCACGGCCACCAGGAACGCCTTCGTCAACGCTAAGTCCGCAACGTCCGTGCCTGGGTAGTCTTCGGCAATCTGGAGATACCTAGTCCCAAAACAAGCGCATGGTCGTAGGCGGGCGGCGGGTTGAAAGCGTGGGTCGGGCTGGCAGTCTCGGGCCACACCTTCCCCCTCCCATTCGCCTGATGGTTTCCTGATTCGGTCTTCTGGACAAGAGTTGGTTCCCCCCCC
>JAPLOD010000175.1 GCA_026692735.1 Planctomycetota bacterium
ACCTCCTTTGCCCTGACGCCGGCGCTGCGTGACGGACCGGACGGCGTGGCGAAAGCAGACGCGCTATTCAACGGCGCAGCTTTCGTCCGCGCTGGCCTCGCCGCGTTTGCCGGCCTGGTACTGGAGGATGCCGGTCTTCAGCGAGGTCCAGGACAGGGTCGCGCACTTCACGCGCACGGAGAACTTGCGCACGCCTTCGAGGGCTTCCAGGTCGGGCACTTGCGGCGGCGCCTCGAACGGCACTTCGTTGCGCATCATGGCCTTGAAGTGATCGCTCATCCTGCTGGCTTCTTCAAGACTCTTGCCTCTCACAGCCTCCGTCATCATCGAGGAACTGGCGATGCATATGGCGCAGCCCTTGCCGTCGAACGTGACCTGTTCCAGCCTGCCGCCACCGTCCACCTTGCCGTAGACGGTCACGCGATCCCCGCAGACCGGGTTGCTGCCTTTGGTCACGATCTGCGCGCCGGGCAAGATGCCCTTGTTGTGCGGGCGGCGATAGTGTTCGAAGATGACGTCACGGTAGAGCTGATCGAGGCTCTGCTCCTCGTCATAGGTGCCGTGCGCGCCGCTGCCATTGGGGACCAAATCGTTGTCGCCGCCCATTCGGAAGACCCGTCCATCTCACGCCGCGTCGAACCGCTGCCGTACCTTTTCCAGTCCGCCAAGCAGCGCGTCAATGTCCTGGAACGTCGTGTACAGGTACACGCTCATGCGCGCCGTGCTGGGGGCGTCGAGCCATTCCATCAGTGGCTGGGCGCAGTGGTGCCCGGCGCGGACGGCAACGCCCGCGTCACGGTCGAGGATATGCGCAATGTCGTGCGCGTGAATGTCCTTGAACTCGAAGGAGATCAGGCCCGAGCGGAGTTCGATATCGCGCGGCCCGTGAATCTTCAGCCCCTTCACGCCGTCCATCTTCCGCAGCGCGTAGCGGAGCAGCTCCTTCTCGTGCGCGCGGATGTCGGCCATACCGATGCCGTTCAGGTAATCCACCGCCGCGGACAGGCCGGCCGTCTCCGCGATGGGCGGCGTGCCGGCTTCAAAGCGCCACGGCGGCTCCTTGTAGGTCGAACCGTCAATGCGCACCTCTTCGATCATCTCGCCGCCGCCAAGGAAGGCGTTCATCTTCTCCAGCAACTGGTAACGGCCATAGAGGCAGCCGAGGCCCGTCGGCCCGCACATCTTGTGGGCCGAGAAGGCGTAGAAATCCGCGCCCAGGCTGCCCACGTCCACGGGGAGATGCGGCACGGCCTGGCAGCCGTCCACGACGAACACGGCGCCCGCCGCGTGCACCTTGGCACCGATCCTGGCGATGGGGTTGATCGTTCCCAGGACGTTCGAGACGTGGGTGAGCGCCACGAGTTTCACCTTGCCGCCGGCGAGGAACTCGTCGAGCTGTTCGAGCTTCAGCGTGCCGTCCGGGTTCAGGCCGATGGCGCGGATGACGCAGCCTTTCTCGCGCGCCAGCAGATGCCAGGGCACCAGGTTGCTGTGGTGTTCCATCAGGCTGACCACGATCTCGTCGCCCGCCTTCAGGAACTTGCGGCCGTAGCCGTGGGCCACGAGATTGAGGGCCTCGGTCGCATTCTTGGTCCAGACGAGCTCCTCCGTGCGCTCGGCGTTGATGAACTTCGCCACTTTGGCGCGCGTGCCTTCGTAGATCTCCGTGGCGCGCTCCGCCAGCGCATACAGGCCGCGGTGGACGTTCGCATTGGAGAATTCGTAGTACCTGTTCATCGCCTCGATGACCTGGCGCGGCTTCTGCGACGTGGCGGCGGAGTCCAGGTACACGAGCGGCTTGCCGCCGTTCACCTTCTGGTCCAGGATCGGGAAATCGTTGCGCAGGACATTGGCGTCGAGGCGGCACACGTCGCAGAGATCGCACTGCTCGCCCAACGCGGTCTTCGCCAGCGTGGCCACGATGGCGGCCAGTCCCCGTTCTTGGTCTGCCATGGCTCACCGTCTCCGTTCTACGCCGCGGCGGCGCTGGCCGCGCCCGTCTCATGCCCCAGCTTCCCGTCAACCAGCTCCCGCAGCGGCGCGATGACCGCTTCGAGAGCGAAGCGCCGGAGCACCTCGTCAAGGAAGCCGTCAATAATCATCCTCCGGGCCTCAAGCCGCGGCAGACCCCGGGACATCAGGTAGAACATCATCTCCGGGTCAACCTGCCCCGCCGTGGCGCCGTGCGAACAACGCACGTCGTTGGCCAGGATTTCCAGGCCGGGGATGGAGTCAATGCGCGCCGCGTCGCTCAACAGCAGGGCGCGGTTCCGCTGGTAGGCATCGGTCTTCTGCGCGCCCGGCTCAAGGTGGATCATGCCTCTGTAGACGCCGCGCGCGTGGCCGCCAAGCGCGCCCTTGTAGAGCAGGTCGCTGGCGCATTCCGGAGCGACATGGTGCTGCAGCGTGTCCAGATGCAGTTTCTGCGCGCCCGTGCCGCAATAGAGGCCCGAGAGATTCGCGCGCGCCCTGGGCGCCAGCAGCCGCGTTCCGAGGAACGATTTCTCCAGGCGGGAACCCAGATGCGCGCTGGCCAACGTGAGTCTGCTGTCGGCGTACTGGTGTGCGCGGTGCGCGCCGATGTGGACAACTTCCGGCCCGGTCGCCTGCAGCAGAATGTAGCGCAGCCGCGCGCCGACGCCGAGGAGCACCTCAGTCTGCGGACAACACAGACCCTTCCCGGCGGTGTGCGACACGTACGACTCGATGACCGTGGCCGAGGCCCCTTCATCGAGCACCACAAGGTTGTGCGGGAAGATGCCGTCCTCGCCGGGGCGCGTGCGGAACTCAGCTCTCGCCGGCAGCTCCACCTCCACGCCGCGAGGCACATGGCAGACATAGCCGCAGTCCCACAGGGCCTGGTTGAGCGCGCGGAACTTGCGGCCGTCACCGACTTCAAGGGCGGCGCCGGCCGGAAACACCTCCGTGGCCCAATGGCGCTGCAGCACATCCGGCACAGCCTTGGCCGCCTCCGCCGGTGTGCCCCAGAATACGCCGCGCGCGCGGGCCTCAGCGGAAGGCGGGCTCAGTTCAACCAGGCCTTCGGCCGGGGCACGCACAGCGGCAGCATCAATATTGAGACCGCCCAAGTCCACGCGACGCCACGTTTCATCGCGCCGGCCGGGCATGGGCGTGGCGAGGTACTGGGCCAACGCCTGAAGGCGGCGCTCGGTGAGGAAGGACGGCTCACCGGCCGCGGCGGACCAGGCGGTGACGCCCTCGGAAGTCAAGGGGGCTGTGCTGCTTTCGGTGCTCAACATGATTGCTCAAGCCCTATCGTTTTGCAGTGTTGGCTACAACAGGCCGTTCTGTCTTGGCAGCGGCACGGCGCCGGTGTTGTATGACTAATGTCGGCGAAGGATCTAGTTGCTTTGCAGCCACAATCGGAGTTGTCTGATGCAAGGCTACTTTCGGCAACTTTGACTGCTTTGCAGTTGTGGTCGCGCAAGTCGGCTCCTGATCCGCGCTCTCCTCGAAGTCCTCGTCAAACGCGCGTATAGCCTCCACCAGACTCGGGTACACGCCGCTCCGGGACTCGGGGGATTCCTCACAGAGCAGTTCCACGAATTGGCTGTGGAAATACCGTTCCTGTTTGGCGTCAGCCGGAAGGTAGTAATAGTCTTTGTTCTGCACACAAAAACCACCGCCATTGAGTACTTCAAAACAACGGTAGCAAACCGCAGTCTTCTCATCTAGGCGTTTCCAAACATCAATGGCTCGCAGCATTTTCATTCTCCCAAAGGCACCCAGCGGCCTCTTTCAACCCGTCGCCGAGTGTTAGCGGCCGAATTCTTGAACGGCGTCACCAGCCTCCCACTTGGACTTAGAACGACAACTTTGTTCCCCAGCACGCAGATGATGTTCTCGGTCTTGGTATCCAGGTAGCGCTTGCCTTCCCGCACGACCCGATTTGGGTCGCCAACAGCGCGGTGCGAATCCCCGGCCCGTGCTTGCGCTCTCCGTCGTTGACCGTGTTGCGTAGGCTGCACATCTTCGGACCCACCACTGTCGCCAGCCATCAGCCCACCGTTCCTTCCATCTCCAGCTCAATGAGCCGGTTCATCTCGACGGCGTATTCCATGGGCAGTTGCTTGATGAGCGGCTCGATGAAGCCCGTCACAATCATCTTCGCCGCTTCGTCCTCGGTCAGGCCGCGCGACATCAGGTAGAAGAGCTGCTCCTCGCTGATCTTGCTGACGGAAGCCTCGTGTTCGACCGTGACCTTCTCGGTCTCCACTTCAATGTACGGATAGGTGTCGCTGCGGCTCTTGTCATCCAGCAGCAGCGCATCGCAGACGACGCGGCTCTTGCAGTCTTCCGCGCCCGGCATGACCTTGCAGAGCCCGCGGTAGCTGGTCCGGCCGCCATTACGGCAGACGGACTTGCTGGTGATCACCGAGGAGGTGTGCGGCGCGCAGTGCACGACCTTCGCGCCGGCGTCCTGGTGCTGGCCCTTGCCGGCGAACGCCATGGACAGGATCTCGCCGCGCGCGCCAGGCTCCATCATGAAGACGGCCGGGTATTTCATGGTCAGCTTGCTGCCGAGATTGCCGTCCACCCATTCCATCGTTGCGTCGCGATAGGCGACGGCGCGCTTGGTCACGAGGTTGTACACGTTGGTGGACCAGTTCTGGATAGTGGTGTAACGGCAGCGCGCGCCGGCCTTGACGATGATCTCCACGACGGCGGAATGGAGCGAGTCGGAACTATAGACCGGCGCGGTGCAGCCTTCGACATAATGCACGAACGCGCCTTCGTCCACGATAATCAGGGTGCGCTCGAACTGGCCCATGTTCTTGGCGTTGATGCGGAAGTACGCCTGGAGCGGAATGTCCACCTTGACGCCCTTCGGGACGTAGATGAACGAGCCGCCGGACCAGACCGCGCCGTTCAGCGCCGCGAACTTGTTGTCGGCCGCCGGGATGATGGTGCCGAAGTATTCTTTCACCAGATCCGGATGATGCAGCACCGCTTCCTCAGGCGACGTGAAGATCACGCCCAGCGCTTCCCACTTGGACTTGAGGTTGTGGTAGACGACTTCCGAGTCGTATTGCGCGCCGACGCCGCCCAGGAACTTGCGTTCGTCCTCGGGGATGCCGAGCTTGTCGTAGGTGCGCTTGATCTCCTCCGGCACCATGTCCCAGGTGTTGTACTGCTGGTCGGTGGGGCGCAGATAGTAGGTGATGCCCTCGAAATCAATGTTCGCGAGCTCGCCGCCCCAGTTGGGCATGGGCTTCTTGAGGAAGATATCGAGCGCGCGCAGGCGGTAGTCGCGCATCCACGGCGGCTCGTTTTTCTGCTCGCTGATCTCCTCGACGACGTGGCGGCTCAGACCCACCTTCGTGCGGAAGGTGTGCTTCTCCGGCTCATGGAAACCGAACTTGTACTCCGTGCCTATCGCGGCCACCGAAGCGCCGTCCGCAGCGCCAGGCTCTGCCCCAATATCACTCATCTTGCACACTCCATCTCACGGCCGCGCCCCACTGCCGACGCGGGTCAAACCTTCTCCAGCACAACCGCCAGCCAGCCGTCCATACCGGTCTCCCCGCCAACCGCGCACAGCGACTTGACGGACCAGCCATCGGCCAGGTACTCCTTCAGGTGCTCTTCGACGCAGCAGTGTTTGTCCGCACCAGCCAGCGGTCCGACGAGCATTTTCCCTCCCAGATACGCACGGCGATCGAGATAGATGGTCACCAGCTTCTGCATGGTCTTCCCCTCCGTGCCTCAGGCGCTCTTGGTCACATACGTGGCCTTGAGATAGTCGAAGCCCTTCTCCTCGAGTTCATCCACCAGTTCCGGCCCCATCGAAACGGCAATCTTCCCGTCGAGCAGCAGATGCGCCCGCGTGGGCTTGATGTAGGTCAGGAGCCGCTTGTAGTGCGTTATCACGAGCACGCCCATGTTGTACTCCTGGGCCAGGCGCCCCGCGCCTTCCCCGACCACGTGCAGCTTGTCGAGGTCCAGGCCGGAATCCGTCTCGTCCAGCATGGCCAGCGTGGGCCGCAGCAGGGACATCTGGAGGATTTCCATCTGTTTCTTCTCGCCGCCGGAAAAGCCGTCGTTCAGGTACCGGGTGGCGAGCGCCGGATCAACTTTCAGGCCCTTCATGGCGGCCATCAGCTTCTTCTGGAACTCGATGACCGAAAAGCCGCCGGCCTGGCCGACGGTCTTGTCCGTGGCCTTGGCGGCCGCGCCGTGAAAACGCGCCTGGTACGCGGTACGCAGGAAGTTCGCCACGGAAACGCCGGGCACGGCCACCGGCGACTGGAAGGCCAGGAAGACGCCGCGCCGCGCGCGTTCGTCGGCCGCCATGGCCAGCAGATCGTCGCCATCCAGGAGTATGCGGCCCTGCGTGACCTTGTAGCTGGGATGGCCGGCGATGGCGTACGCGAGGGTGCTCTTGCCCGTCCCGTTCTGTCCCAACAGGACATGCACTTCGCCGCGGTTCAGCGAGAGCGTCAGGCCCTTGAGTATCTCTTTCTCGGCCACCTTGACGTGCAAGTCTTCAATGGCCAGCAACGGTGTATCGCTCATTGTCACACACCCCTCGGCTCAACTCGTGGCCCCGCCCTGTCCCACTGAATCCGCCTGCGTGACCGCCACTGGAGGCGGAAGCGGCGCACAGCCGTGCGCAGCGGTCCAGGCTGCTTCCTGACCGGCTTGGGCCACCACGTCCTGAAGGGAGACCTTGGCCAGCACTTCATGCATCTTGCGCTCGGCTTCGTCGAAAGTGGCCTTGACCAGGCACTTCGGACCCAGACTGCACGTCCTGGCGTAACCATCGCACTCATAGAGCGGCGAGCTGCCTTCGAAGACCACCGCTATGTCGCGCAGCGTTATCAGGGACAGCGGCCGGCCCAGCGCATAGCCACCCTTGGAACCGCGGTGCGAACGCAGCACGCCCGCTTTGACGAGCTGCTGGAAGACCTTCGCCAGGTACGACGCAGACACCTCTTGCGCCGCCGCGACCTGCTCGACAGAGAAATCGCTAGCCTCTGGCCGGGCGGCCATATAGAGCAGGCTGTCAATGGCCAGTTCGGTGCTCTGTGAGTACCTCATAATGTAACCTTCCCTCCTTGCTGCCGGCGAACCGTCACCTCTCAACAATTCTTATATCATGGTATGGGGGACGAGTCAAGACAATTTGGATAAGCAATGTCCGCATTGACCGCTTTATGCAAGGGCGCTCATCATCACAGCGGAAGGTGGCCGTGCCCTGGCACTTGCAGATTCCGAACGTTTACCGCATGCTTGTCGGAAAGACCTTGGTTCGTCCCGAAGGGACGCCGGAAATTAGCCGGGGGCCGGCCCGCCCACGGCGGGCGGTGCCCCCGGATCGCGGCCGCCGCGATGCGATGCGCCCCGGAGGGGCGCCGGACTCGTCCCGAAGGGACGCCGGAAATTAGCCGGGGGCCGGCCCGCCGGCGGCGGGCCGTGCCCCCGGATCGCGATGCGCTGCCGCGTTGCGCCCCGGAGGGGCGCCGGAAAGGAACGTATGCCATCTACACATCTGAGCCTGCATTACCACCTCGTCTTCAGCACCAAGAACCGTGAACTCCTGATCGCCGATTCATGGCGGCAGAGGCTGCATGCCTTCCTTGGCGGCGCTCTCCGCGCCATTGGCGGCGTCCCTGAGATCGTCGGTGGCACTGCCGACCATGTCCACGCCCTCGCCGGGCTCAAGGCCACACATCGCCTTGCGGATGTGCTGCGTGAGATCAAGGCCTCATCGTCGAAATGGGCGCACGAGGACATCAAGTGCGCCGCGTTCCAATGGCAGGATGGTTACGGCGCCTTCACCGTCAGCGCATCGAAGCGCGATGAGGTGAAGGCTTACATCATTCATCAGGCGGAGCATCACCACAAACGGAGCTTTGAAGAGGAGTATGTTGAGTTGCTGAAGAAGAGCGGCGTAGAGTACGACCCGCGTTACCTTTGGTGATGCGCGTCCTTCCCGCGCCCCTGCCGGGGCGCACGCCGGCGGTCGGTACCTTTTCCGGGGGCTCGGCCCGCCTCCGGCGGGCCGGCCCCCGGCTAATATCCAACGTCCCTTCGGGACGAACGAAGGCACGCCCCACAACAAGCGAACGCCATAGCGGTCTCCGTTCGAGGCGGACAACGCTGCACGCCGGAACGCCTTGGGCGCCGTGCGGCTGTTTCACGCTTGTATCCGACCCGTTGTCCTACTATGAGAACAGCAACCCCACGAAGGAGACCGAGGAATGGCAACGATCAACACGCTCCTGCTGTCCGGACAGAACAACCACGACTGGAAACGCTCGACGCCGCGGGTCAAGGAGATCCTTGATGCGTCCGGCAAGTTCGCCGTCACCGTCACCGAGAACCCGCCCGAGGTGCTCGACAACGCCGCCGCGCTGCGCCAGTACCAGCTTCTGTTCAGCGACTACAATGGGCCGCGCTGGGGCGCCAAAGCCGAGGCGAACTTCGTGGACGCCGTGCGCGGCGGGACGGGCCTGGTCATCCTCCACGCCGCCGACAACGCGTTCGTCGGCTGGAAAGAGTACGAGCAGATGTGCGCGCTGATGTGGAGCACCGGCACCGGTCACGGCGAGTTCCATGAGTTCACCGTGGATATTGTGGATAAGGAACATCCGATCACGCGCGGCATCGCCAGCTTCAAACACTGGGACGAGCTGTATCACAAGCTCGTCCACATGCAGAACACGCCCTATCACGTGCTGGCCGAAGCGTACTCCGACCCCAAGACGAAGGGCACGGGGAATCGCGAGCCGATGCTCGTGACGCTGCAGTTCGGCAAAGGCCGCGTCTTCCACGACATCCTCGGCCACATCTGGGCCGGCGACGGCACCAAGCACAAGGGGTGTTCGCTGATTGCGTTCGAAGACGCCGCTTTCAAGACGACACTCATCCGCGGGTCCGAATGGGCGGCGACGGGGAGGGTGACGGATTGAGGAATGTAGCACGGGCGTCCCGCCCGTGTTCATGGCCGAGACGGCCATGCTACGTAGGAAGGATGAGGGGGGATGGCCAAAGATACCGTTCCGGCAGTTCATCGGAAAAAGGCGCGCACTCTCGTCAAGGAGATGCACGCTCACGGCGGCCTGGCGCCCGTGGACCTGGAGCGTTTCTGGGCCGACGAGGAGGTCGCGGGCAAGGACCCGTTCGGCGCGAATATCCCGCAGGTGTCGCTCGGCGTATGGATGAGCGACGAATGTATGTTCGCCGAACTCGGGCTGAAGGAGGACTTCTGGAAGCTCCTGCATGACCACGACTGGCGGCTGCAACAGAGGAAAGCCTACAACGACAAGGCCGAGAAGATCGTCGGCCGCCGGCTGCTGAGCGAGACGCCGTTCGACCCCGTCCGCCAGTATCCGCCGGTGAAGATGCTGCACGACGTTTTCGAAGCGAAAAATGAATGGCACTCGGAGTCCTGGTGGCTCAAGCAGAACTGCGACAACGCGGAGGAGCTGAAGGCGCTGCTGGACCGCGTCGAACAGCGGATCGAGAGCCTGCGCGAGTTCATCCTGCCGCCGCACTGGGCCGAGGAGAAGGCGCGGCTGACGAAGCTGGGCGTCAAGCCGCCGCTGTACCGCAGCCAGCGCGGGCCGGTGACGTTCGCCACGTCCATCTTCGGCATCGAGAACCTCATCTTCCTGCTGATGGACAAGCCCGTTCTTGCCGCACGCTTCCGCGACGCCATTCTCAATGCCATGCTGGGCATCGCGCGCGTGCTGGACGAAGAAGCCGGCTACACGGTTGCGACGTCGCCGCGCGGGTTCTCGTTCTTCGATGACAACTGCTGCATGCTGAACAAGGAGATGTACGAGTTCTTCGGGCTTCCGGTCCTGAAGGCGGTCTTTGAACGGTACTCGCCCGGCCCCGCCGACACCCGCTACCAGCATTCGGACTCCGCGATGGGCCACCATCTGCCGGCGCTGGGCACGCTGGGCATGACGGGCCTCAACCTCGGCCCGACCGTGCGCGTGGAGGATATCCGCCGGCATTGCCCGAAGGCCGTCATCTACGGCCAGCTCGCGCCGTTTACGTTCAGCCGCAACGAAGAAGAGCAGATCGTGCTGGAATTCCTGCGCGACTACGACCAGGCGCGCGAGAAGCGCGGCCTGTGCTTCGCCACGGCCGGCTCGATCAACAACGGCTCGCGCCTGACCGGCATGCGGCTGATCATGGCCGCAATCCAGCGGCACGGCCGATACGACAAGTAGGCGCCGCCTCTGTCGCGCCCGTCTACTACGGCTCAAGAGCAGCGTTGAAGTTCGCGACCGCTTCGGACGTTCGATTGGTGTGACCGCGGGGAGTTCTGTGCCCCAAGGGGCGCATCCTGTCAACTCGGTGGATTTTCCTGCCGCCGGCTGGTACACACTGTCGCGCACGGCGTAAGTGACAAGGGGACAACGGAGGCAGCTTCATGAACAGCGGTATCCTACATTGCGTGGCGCTGGGCGGCTTGCTGACGGCGCTGTGCACGGCGGCGCGGGCGGTCGAGGTGAAAGCCAGGCCATTCGAGCTTGGGCAGGTTCGCCTCCTGGATGGCCCGTTCAAGGACGCGATGGAGCGCGACCGGAAGTACCTCCACGAACTGGACGCCGACCGCTTGCTGCACACGTTCCGCGTCACGGCTGGTCTGCCATCAACAGCGAAGCCGCTCGGCGGGTGGGAAGCGCCCGGCTGCGAACTGCGCGGCCACAGCCTCGGCCATTACCTGTCGGCGTGCGCGCTGATGTACGCGAGCACCGGCGACGAGAAGCTGAAGGAGAAGGCCAACTACATCGTCGCGGAACTGGCCAAATGCCAGGAGGCTCTGCCGGGCAAGGGGTACAACAAGGGCTACCTCTCCGCGTATCCGGAATCGTTCATTGACCGCGTCGTGGACTGCAAACAGGTGTGGGCGCCGTGGTACACGCTGCACAAGATCATGGCCGGCTTGCTCGACGTGTACCTCCACTGCGGCAACGCCCAGGCCCTCGAGGTGCTCAAAAATAATGCCGCCTGGGTGAAGTTCCGCATGGACAAACTCGACGACAACGCCATGCAGAAGATGCTGGGCAACGAACACGGGGGCATGAACGAAGTCCTTGCCAACCTGTACGCCGTGACCAACGACCCCGCGCACCTGGCCCTCGCGCAGCGCTTCAACCACAAGGCCATCTTCGATCCGCTGGCCAAGAGCGAGGACCGGCTCAACGGCCTGCACGCCAACACGCAGATCCCGAAGATCATCGGGGCCGCGCGGGAGTATGAGCTCACCGGCGAGAAACCGTACCGCGACATCGCGACGTTCTTCTGGCAGCGCGTGGCGCTGAAGCGCTCGTACTGCATCGGCGGCCACAGCGACGGGGAGCATTTCTTCCCGATCGAACAGTTCTCCCGCCATCTCAGCACCGACACGGCCGAGACGTGCAACACCTACAACATGCTCAAGCTGACGCGGCGCGTCTTCGGCTGGGAGCCGTCGGCCGAGACGATGGATTTCTACGAACGGGCGCTCTACAACCACATCCTCGCCTCGCAGGACCCCAAGACGAGCATGTTCGTGTACCTGATGTCGCTGAAGCCGGGGCACTTCAAGACATACTCGACGCCGTGCGACTCGTTCTGGTGCTGCGTCGGCACGGGAATGGAGAATCACGCCAAGTACGGGGACACGATCTACTACCAGGGCGACGGCGCTCTGTACGTGAACCTCTTTATCGCGTCGGAGCTGACCTGGAAGGAGAAAGGCCTGACCGTCCGGCAGGAGACGCAGTTCCCCGAGAGCGACAGCACGAAGCTCACGCTGAAATGCGCGCAGCCCGTCGCGCTCTCGCTGCAGATCCGCTGCCCCGCGTGGGCGCAGGCGGGCTTCGCCATCAGCGTCAACGGAAAGAAGGAAGACCTGCAGGCGACGCCCGGCTCCTACGTGGCACTTTCGCGCGAATGGAAAGACGGCGACGAGATCGCCGTGAGGCTGCCGCTGTCGCTGCGGATCGAAGCGCTGCCCGACGACCCGAACACGATCGCCATCCTCTATGGGCCGATTGTCCTGGCCGGCGAGATGGGAACGAAAGACATGCCGAATCCCTACGCCCACGGACAATGCGACCTCAACGGCGTGCCGTCGCCGCCGGCGCCTGTCTTTCTGAGCGACCCCAAAGACGTCCTCAGCCACGTGACGCTTACGAACCGGTCGCTGGGCTTTCAGACCAAAGACCTCGGCAAGCCGAGCGACGTTTCGCTGATGCCCTTCTACGCGCTGCACCATCAGCGCTACTCCGTGTACTGGAAGGCCCTGACACAGGAGGAATGGAAGAAGAAGGAGGCCGAGCTCGCGGCGGCGGAAGCGAAGCGCAAGGCGCTCGAAGCGCGCATCGTTGACGAGGTCCGGCCCGGCGAACAGCAGCCGGAGACGGACCATGCCATGAAGGGCGAGAAGAGCAGCGCCGGCGAGCACGCCGGCCGCAAGTGGCGGCACGCGCCGGACGGCTGGTTCAGTTACGATCTGAAGGTCCTGCCCGACAAGCCGATGACGCTGCAGTGCGCGTACTGGGGCAGCGACAGCGGCGGCCGGACTTTCGACATCCTGGTGGACGGCCAGAAGATCGCGACCCAGGCGCTCAAGGGTGAGAAGCCCAGCGAGTTCTTCGATGTGGAGTACGCGATTCCAGCGGAGCTGACGCGCGACAAGCAGAAGGTGACGGTCCGCTTCCAGGCTCAGCCCGGCAACACAGCCGGCGGCGTCTTCGGCTGCGTGATGCTGAAGCCGGAGAAGTAGGGGCGCCCCCACGTGGGCGCCCGAGAAGTAGGTTGACGAAGAGGTCCTTGTTCATGGCGAAGAGCGACCGGGAACAGACTGAGCAGCCCAAGCGGTCCCGCATGCCGTCACGTGGGGTCCTCGTGTACTGCGTGCTGGGGGTGGCGTGTATTGCGGCCCGGTTCTTCATACCCGAGGGCAAGGAAGCCGTAGGCGACGAAGCAAGCGCCGCCACCTGGGTGAAGAACCTGCTCACCTTCATCGGGGTCATATTCCTGCTGGCCGGGGCCCTGAAGCACAGCAGGGACAGCGCGCGAGAGTGAGCGGGCACCGCCCGGCTACGCCATAATGGGGAGGGACATATGCAACCGATTCTTACTGTCTCAGTCGCGCTTGCCCTGCTGGCCAGTCTTGCCTGCGCGGCCGGTGAGACGACGCAGTGGACGACAGAGCAGGCCTGGGGATGGTACAAGAAGCAGCCGTGGATCGCCGGCTTCAACTACGTGCCAAGCAGCGCGTGCAACACGACGGAATTCTGGTCGGCCGAAACGTTCGACGAGAAGACGATGGACCGCGAGCTTGGCTGGGCGCAGGGGCTGGGGTTCAACTCATGCCGCGTCTTCGTGCAGTACCTGGTCTGGAAGAACGATCCCGAGGGCCTGAAGAAGCGGCTGGACCGGTTCCTTTCGATCGCCGACGGCCATGGCATTTCCACGACGGTCGTGCTCTTCGACGATTGCGCGTTCGGCGACCCGCCGCAGACCGAGCCGTACCTGGGCAAGCAGCGCGACCCGATCCCGGGCATGATCGGTCCAAGCTGGACGCCCAGCCCGGGGCTCAAGGCCGTCACTGACAAGAACGCGTGGCCGGACCTGGAGAAGTACGTCAAGGACGTCGTGGGCGCGTTCGGCAAGGACAAGCGCGTGCTGATGTGGGACCTGTATAACGAACCAGGCAACACAGGCATGGGGAACAAGAGCCTGCCGCTCGTGGAAGCAACGTTCGCGTGGGCGCGGCAGGCGAACCCCACCCAGCCGCTGACGATGAGTCCATGGGGCGCGCCGGCGGAGATCAGCAATCGCATGCTCGAACTCTCGGACATCGTGAGCTTCCATTTTTACGGCAACTATGACGGCCTGCGCGGCATGATCGCGCGTTACAAAGGCTATCGGCGGCCCGCGATCAACACCGAGTGGATGGCGCGGCTGCAGGGGAGCAAGTGGGAGACCGACCTGCCTCTCTTCAAGAAGGAGGCCGTCGGCTGCTACTGTTGGGGGCTGGTCAATGGCCGGGGGCAATTCCAGTTCGCGTGGTTCCACAAGAGAGGCACGCCGGAACCGAAGGTCTGGTTCCACGACCTCTTTCACCAGGACGGCACGCCGTACGACCCGGCGGAGCATGAGGCGATCCGCAAGACGACGGCGGACAAGACCGTCAACTGGGCCGCCGCGGACTACTCGCAGGTTCAGACCAAGCCGCGCTGAATGGCGAAGCCGTTGTTCACGACATCCGCGTCCGTCTGCGTTCATCGGCGGTTACAGCCTGACTACAGGGCGGACTTCAGGGCGGCCATCCAGGAGCCGATCCAGCGCTTGAGCACGGTGTTCGAGCAGACCACCGGCACGGACAAGGCCAGCGTGCGTTTCACATAGCTGGTCGGGACCATCACGTGACGCTCGGGATCAAGCCACGTGTCGTTCTCCGCGACCAGTCTGAGCGTGGGCAGGCCGATCAGCACCGGCCACAGGCAGGCCAGGCGCAGGCGGCAGCAACTCCGCGGAATGGCCAGGATGTACGCTTGCGCCTCGGCGTAGTGACCCACCGCCACGCGCAGCAGGTCCACGAGCACGGGCCGCGCCTTGGCGCTGTTGGCGGGATCGAGCAGGGCCTCGGGTGAGAGGCAAGCGGCCGCGAGCATATTGCGCGGCAGATAACAGCGGCCCAGCCGCAGGTCTTTCGGGCAGTCGCGCAGCACGTTCGTCATCTGCAGCGCCTTGCCGAACCGCACGCCGCAGGCCGACATCGCGTCCACATCCCAGTCGCGCAGCGCCGGCGTGTGCGCCTTGGCGATCTTCGTCCAGAACTCGCCGACGCAGCCGGCGACCAGGTACACGTAGCGGTCCAACTCCTCGGCGTTCCGCAGTGCCACGATTGTGCCGGACGTTTCGAGCGGGAAGGTGGTGAGGTCCATCTCCATGCCGCGCGTCAGCGTGGTGACGACGGCGCTGACCTCGCCGCGGTCCGCACCCGGCAGTTGCTGGAGCAGCGCCAGCGCGGGGACAAGCGACTGCAGGAGCGCGCGCTCGTGCGAGTCCTTCTGGTGCTCGGTCAGCGCGGCTTCGATCTCGCGGATTTTCCCTTCGTCGCACGGGCCGTTCACCTGCGCGCGGAAGGCCAGGAGCAACTCGAGGCGGCGTTCCGGGGCGACCAGCGACGTGTCCGCGATCGTGTCGGCGGCGCGCGCCAGCAGGTACGCCAGGCCAACAGGTTCACGCAGACCGGCGGGCAGGACGCTCAGCGTGAGATAGAACGAGCGCGAGACGTTCTTCAACAGCGGGCCGAGGAGGCGCCGGCGCTCGAGTGGGCCGTGGTCGTCGAGTGACATCGTGGCCACAGGATACGGGAGAAAGTGAAAAGCTCAAATGGAGGGCGCAGTGCGGCGCCTATGATGCCGCCGGCGCCTCGCTGGTCCAGCCGCGTTCGCGGTGAAGCTCAAGCGAACCCCGAGCCATGGCGCGGCAGCCTGTCACGGGATGGTCCGAGTATTGGAGGAACAGCTCCCTGACCGCATCGCTGTTCACAGCCTGCAGCATCTGCATGGCGCAACGCACGTGCTGCATGTCGAACTCGCGGTGGTGTCGCAGGGCGTAGGCAACGAACGCGGGGTCCGGCTCGGCCCACTCTCTGACCACTTTCAGGTCCAGGGGAAGGCCCTTGAGGGCCAGGAATGCCGTGATGTCAACCATGGCTTGCGACCTGCACGCCCGTACCGCGGATCATATCAAGGACTGTGGCCAAGGGAAGAGGCAGAAACTCCGGCGGGAAGCTTGACAGAGCCCCCGATGTCTCCCACACCAGGCAGCCGGCGTTGGTCACCTGAACGAAGCCGCTCAGATAGCGCCCTTCCACAACCGGCAACCCCGCGTCCATGACCACGCGAACATGAATGGTGCTCATGGAGCCTATGACCACGCTGCCGGCCTGAGTGTCGAACACGGCGCTCCGCAGTTGCCCAAGCTCAAGCCTGCCCGAATGCACAACGATGCGGGGGTTCCCGTTCACCGTCTGCTCAACAAGCAACTGCGCGCGCAGCCGCGCAGCCGCTTCGGGGCTGGCCGCATCAGGCCCATTGGGAGGGGCTGGCAACGGCGCGCTCATGGCGACGACTATACGGGCGCTCTTCGCCAAAGCAACTGGCGGCCCTTGCGGGCGGCCAGCGCTGTCTCGGGGCGCGATCCTCTGGGTCGCGTCACATGTCGAAGTACATGTAGAACTCGTGCGGATGGGGGCGCAGGCGCACCTGGTCGGCTTCCTTGGTGCGCTTGTAGTCAAGCCAGGTCTTGATCACGTCCGGCGTGAAGACCTCGCCCTTGAGCAGGAATTCGTGATCGGCTTCGAGGCAGTTCAGGGCCTCTTCGAGGCTGCCGGGCGTGTTCGGCACTCTCTTCCGCTCTTCGGGCGGCAGGTCGTAGATGTCCTTGTCCATCGGCTCGCCCGGATGGATCTTATTCTGGATGCCGTCAATGGCGGCCATGAGCATCGCGGCAAAGGCCAGGTACGGGTTGCAGCTCGGGTCCGGACAGCGGAACTCAACCCGCTTGGTCTTGGGGTTCTGGCTGAACATCGGGATGCGGCAGCAGGCGGAGCGGTTCCGGGCGCTGTAGGCCAGGTTGATGGGCGCCTCGAAGCCGGGCGTAAGGCGCTTGTAGCTGTTGGTCGTAGGCGCGCAGATGGCGACCAGGGCCTTGGAGTGCTTGAGGAGGCCGCCGATGGCGTACAGGGCCATGTCGGACAGGCCCGCGTAGCCGGAACCGGCGAAGAGCGGCTTATTGCCCTTCCAGATCGAGAGGTGCGTGTGCATGCCGGAGCCGTTGTCGCCAAAGAGCGGTTTGGGCATGAACGTCACGACCTTGTTGTGCTTCTTGGCGACGTTCTTGCAGACGTACTTGTAAAGGGTCAGCTTGTCGGCCATGCGCACGAGGCGGTCAAAGACCATGCCCATCTCAGCCTGGCCGGCGGTGGCGACTTCGTGGTGCTGCTTTTCCATGGCGACGCCGCAGGCGACCATAGTGAGCATCATCTCGTTGCGGATGTCCTGCAGGGAGTCAGTCGGCGGGACGGGGAAGTAGCCTTCCTTGGGCCGGATGTCGTGGCCGAGGCCGGCGCGGGACGAGGACCAGTGACCTTCCTCGGACTCAATCTCGTAGCCCGCCTGGTTCACCGACCCGAACATGCGGACGCTGTCGAAGATGAAGAACTCCGCCTCGGGGCCGAAGTATGCGACATCGCCGATGCCGGTTGTCTTCAGGTAGTTCTCGGCCTTGCGGGCAATGTTGCGCGGGTCGCGCGTGTAGTCCGCCCGCGTGATGGGATCCTGAATGTTGCAGATCAGGACGAGAGTGGGATCCTTGAAGAAGGGGTCCACGAAGGCGGTCTCGGGATCGGGGATGACCAGCATGTCCGACTCGTGGATATGCGACCATCCGCGGATCGAGGAGCCGTCAAACCCCAGTCCCTCCTTGAAGATGTCTTCCGTCAGTTCGCTGATGGGCGCGGAGAAGTGCTGCCAGGTGCCAATGAAATCCATGAAGCGGAGATCAACCGTATTGAGGCCCTTGGCCTTGGCCAGTTCCAGGACTTCCTTTGCCGTCTGAGGCATCTGCTATCGCTCCTTTTCCCTGAGTACCGAGTGCTGAGTACGTCGCACGGACCACTGACACCCCGCCCGCCCGCGAACTTCAGATCGCTTCCGGACCACGTTCGCCGGTCCTGATCCGGATACAGTCTTCGAGGGGCAACACGAAGATCTTGCCATCGCCGATCTGGCCGCTTTCGCCCGAGCGGCCGCCACGGATGATGGCCTGTATCGTCGGCTCCACAAAATCGTCGTTCACGGCGATCTCAAGCTTCACCTTGCGCAGCAGATTCACCGTGTACTCATGCCCGCGGTAAATCTCTGTGTGCCCTTTCTGCCGTCCAAAGCCCTGCACGTCGCAGACGGTCAGGCGAACGACCTCCACTTCGTTCAGGGCTTCCTTGACAGACTCAAGCCGCGAAGGCTGAATGATGGCTTCGATCAGTTTCATGGCGCTAGGACCTCGTGGTTGACCCGGCCGACGTGGCCAGTTACGGCAAGGTACGGGCCATAGTCACCAACGCAAGCTTCTTTTGTAATTGTCGCCACAGCAAACACTTAGTCACACCCGCGTGAGGGGCGCGCGACACCGGGCGGCCGGCGCTGGTGATTTTTGCGCACAAGCCGCGGTTTCGGACTCTCCCTGGTCAAAATCAGCCAGAGGCAGCCATTGTCGTGGACGGGGGCTGCTGCGAGTCAAGACCGCGACGCATCGGGCGCAGGCCGTTTCCCAACCTCGAGGCCGCTTCCTAACCGAACCTCAGGTGCAGAACGCGTGCTGGCGGGAAGTTGATCGCGATGATCTCCTGCCGGTGCGGGTGGCTGCGCACGAAGCGGCGGGTGACAGCGGCGACGCCCCGGAGTTGCTCGCGCCGGGTCTTGCTGACAAACACCGATTGAATCCTGCGCAGCGCAACGTACTCAAACCAGATGAGCGCACCCTTGGGCTTCAGCAGCGCCCGGAAGTGCTCCAGGAAGCCCTGCACCTCCTCCGGCCTGAAGTTGCTGAACGGCAATCCCGAGATGATTGCGTTGAAGCGCGGATGCGGCGGCAGCGAACGGACGTCGCCCTGGTGAACAACCACGCGGGACCTCATGCGGCGGAATTCCGGCTCATCCGCCAAGCGTCTGCGCAGAACCTTGCAGAACGTGGGGCTGATCTCAAACAGGTCCAGGTGGCCGCGGCCGTTCATGCGCTTGACGATTTCGCTGGTGATGGAACCCGTGCCGGGACCGACTTCGAGGACCCTGTAGTCGTCCGGGATGTGCTCCGGGAGACTGCGCGCCATGGCACGAGCCAGGAACTGGCTGCTCGGCGCCAGGGATCCCGTATTCCTGAAATCCTTTATGCTTTGCTTGATAAAGGTGATCGGGCTGTCATTGCCCATCCCACGATCTCCGCGACGCACGTAGCGAGGTATCTCATTTAGTGGAAGCTCCGCCTGAAGTCCAGTCCAGACTTCGGACCATTTCAACATGAAAGTTGCGGCCGGATGCCGTATCCTGTGTGCCTTCCGAGCCGCGCGCCAGCAATCCGAGCCGCGCGCGTCAGCAAGCGGTTCTGACCGCTCCCTTACGGTCGCGGCTCGGAAATCAGAGCCACGCGCGCGTTGTGGAACTCATTGAGTCAGGACGGAGAGACCATGCCTTCAGCAAAGTACAATCCAGCGGAGCTCGAGCCCAAGTGGCAGCAGTACTGGGAGCGGGAGAAGACCTTCCGCACGCCAAACCCCGGCCAGCCGGGCTTCGATGCCAAGAAGCCGAAGTACTACATCCTGGACATGTTCCCGTACCCCAGCGGCGCGGGCCTGCACGTCGGCCATCCGGAGGGCTACACGGCGACCGATATCCTGGCGCGGTGGAAACGCATGCGCGGCTTCAACGTGCTGCACCCGATGGGCTGGGATGCGTTCGGATTGCCCGCTGAGCAGTACGCCATGCAGAAGGGGGTGCATCCCGCGGTCACTACGCGGGACAACTGCATTGCGTTCCGCCGCACGCTGGAGTCACTCGGCTTCAGCTACGACCGGGACCGCGAGATCAACACGACGGACCAGGAGTACTACCGCTGGACGCAGTGGATCTTCCAGCAGCTCTACAAGAAGGGCCTGGCATACATGGCGGAGGTGCCCGTGTGGTGGTGTCAAGGGCTGGGCACAGTGCTGGCAGACGAGGAGGTCATTGACGGCCGCAGCGAACGCGGCGACTTTCCCTGCGAACGCCGCCCGCTGCGCCAGTGGATGCTCAAGATCACGGCGTACGCGGAGCGCCTGCTGCAGGACCTGGAAGGGCTGGACTGGCCGGAATCCATCAAGATTCAGCAGCGGAACTGGATCGGCCGCAGCGAAGGCGCCGAAGTGGACTTCGAAATTGCGGATTGCGGATTGGGGATTGGGGATTGGAAGATGACGGATGATGAACAATCCAAAATCCAAAATCCAAAATCCAAAATCCGCAAGATACGCGTCTTCACCACGCGCGCGGATACGCTCTTCGGCGCGACGTACATGGTCCTGGCGCCGGAGCATCCGTTGGTCAAACAGATCACCACGGCGGACCAGAAGGCGGCGGTCAGCGCGTATGTCAAGGAGACCACAACCAAGAGCGACTTGGCGCGCACAGACCTGGCCAAGGACAAGACGGGCGTCTTCACCGGCGCCTACGCCTACAACCCGGTCTTCGACAGGAACGACCCGCAGGCGAAGATCCCGATCTGGATCGCCGATTACGTCCTGATGGGCTACGGCACCGGGGCCATCATGGCTGTGCCGGCGCACGACACGCGCGACGCCGAGTTCGCCGTGAAGTTCAAGCTGCCCATCGTGCCGGTCGTTATGCCGCCTGCCGAGTGGCTCCTGGAGAACCCGCCGGCAGGCATGGAACAGGCAGACGCTGCGGCCCTGCGCGAAGCGTTCAACAAAGCGCCGCAGACCTTCAAGTCCTTTTTCGTTGACGACGGCGTCGCGATCAACTCCCCGACCTTCGAAGGCCAGCCTACCCCCCAGGCGAAGCAGATCATCACGAAGTGGCTCGCAGACCGCGGCCTGGGCAAGGGCACGGTCAACTACCGCCTGCGCGATTGGATCTTCTCCCGGCAACATTACTGGGGCGAGCCGTTCCCTGTCATCCACCTTGAGGACGGAACACACAAACTGGTGCCGGAATCCAGCCTGCCCGTGACGCTGCCCGAGCTTTCCGATTTCAAGCTGAGCGGCCATCTCGAACCCCCCTTGGCCAAGGCCAAGGACTGGGTCAAGACCGTTGACCCGGAGACGGGCCGCCCCGCCACTCGCGAGACCAATACCATGCCCAACTGGGCGGGGTCGTGCTGGTATTACCTGCGGTTCGTTGATCCGTGGAACCACGGGGCCGCGTGGGGGCGCGAGGCCGAGAAGTACTGGATGCCGGTGGACCTGTATGTCGGCGGCGCCGAACATGCCGTGCTGCACCTGCTCTACGCGCGCTTCTGGCACAAGGTCCTCTACGACTGCGGACTGGTCAGCACGAAGGAGCCGTTCCAGCGCCTCTTCAACCAGGGCCTGATCCAGGCGTTCGTCTACCAGGATCCGACGGGCCGGCTGGTGCCGAACGACGAGGTCGCGGAGCGCCCCGACGGCAGTCCCGTCAGGAAGGGCACTAACACCGTGCTCAAGCAGACCATCGGGAAGATGTCCAAGAGCCTCAAGAACGTTGTGCCCGCCGACGACGTCGTGAAGGAGTACGGCGCCGACACGCTGCGGCTGTACGAGATGTTCATGGGGCCGCTGGACGGCAGCAAGCCCTGGAACCCGCGCGACGTGCCGGGCATGTTCCGCTTCCTGCGCGACTGCTGGCGCATGCTCGTGGACGACGACGAGAGCAAGCCCGAAGCGGGGAGTCTGCGCGCCAACCTGCGCCCCGACGCTGCCATCCGGGACGAGAAGGTCGAGGTGCGCGACGGCAGCCTGCCAGCGCACCCGCTTCGCGCCGATGACAAGCTGGAACGCGAGTTGCACAAGACCATCAAGGGCGTCACGCAGGACCTGGAGCGCATGGCGTTCAACACGGCCATCAGCAAGCTGATGGTCTTCAAGAACAACGCCATGGAGAAACCGGGCGCGCTCACGAGATCGCAGGCCGAGCGCTTCGTGCTGCTGCTGGCGCCCTTCGCGCCGCATCTGGCGGAAGAGTTCTGGTCGCGCCTGGGCCACGAGAAGACGCTGGCGTATGAGCCGTGGCCGGCGTTCGACGAAGCCATGACGCAGGACGCCATAAAAGAACTGGCCGTCCAGGTGAACGGCAAACTGCGCGGACGGATCACCGTCGCCGCCGACGCCCCCCAGGACGAGATCAAAGCGAAGGCAAAGGAGGCGGTGAAGCACGAACTGGCCGGCAAGACGATCGTGAAAGAAATCCTGGTGCCTGGCAGGCTGGTGAACATCGTGGTAAAATAGACTGGCGAAAAGGAGTCGTGGCCATGCACACGGTCCATGCGGAGCGAAAATGTCGGTCAAACATCGCCACTGACGAGGAAATGCTGTTTGCCGTCTACGGCCTTTACAGGGACGGCGCGGACGCCACGTCAATAGCGGCAGCCCTGCAGCGGCCCATGGACGAGATGCAGGCGGCCATTGATTGCATCGTTGCCCACAAGCCTGAGGTGGCCGCCGAGTATGAGAAATATCTGGCGAGACCCCAGTTTGCCGTCGCCACGGGGGCGATCCACGATCGCGGGCGCGGTCCCGAAATCAAGGGTACACGCATCACCGTGTACGACGTGCTGGACTATTACCTGCCAGGCCTGCACCACTCGGTCATCGCGAGCATTCTGCGTCAGCCTCCGGGGCACATTCTGACGGCCATCCAGTACATCAACGCGCACTGGGCCGAGATCATGCCGGCATACCGGCGGGGCCGCGAGCACGCCTGGCGCGGCAATTCGCCTGAGATTGAGGCGCGCCTGGCGCACTCGCGCCGAAAGTTGCAGACGCTGCTGCGTGTGCGCGGCGCAACTGCCCTCCTGAAACGCCTGGATGCGTTGGAGCGGCGGCAATCTCCGGAGACCTCGCATGCCCAGCATTCTGGCGGACGCTGACTCGCGCGGGCAACTCCAGGCGATTCTCAGCTTCTTTCAACGCACCGCATGGGGAAGCCTGTGGGACTCCCTCGGCGTGACGGAACGGTCGTTCGCCGCTCTCGGCCTCACCGCGAAGGATTCCGACCGGGCCGTCTGGCGTGCTGCGCAACGGCACGACGCCATCCTGGTTACAGCAAACCGGAACCAGGACGATGAGGAGTCGCTTGAGACGGTCTTGCGCGCCGAGAACCAGCCACACTCGCTGCCCGTGGTGACGTACGGCGATGCCCAGCGAATCCTGCAGGATTCTGTATACCGCGAGCGTGCCGCGCTACGCTTGTTGGAGATAATCATGGACCTCGACCGTTACCGTGGGGCGGGCCGCGTGTACATTCCATAGGGGCAATCCATGCCTGACCTCAAGGCCGCCGGCGCGGTCTGTTACGCCGTGGAAGGCGACAAGGTCCTGTTCCTCCTGTTGCGTTCGGCGAAACATGGCGAATGGGGCGCCCCCAAGGGGCACACGCAAGAACACGAGACGGAGATCGAGACGGCTGTGCGCGAGCTGTTCGAGGAAACAGGCCTGCGCCACGTTGACTTCGTGCCGGGTTTCCGCCAATGCATCGCGTACAACGTCCAGAAGAATGGCAAGGTCTGCTCGAAGGAGGTGGCATACTTCCTCTGCCGGGTTGACCCGGACGAGGTGCGGCTGTCGCACGAGCACACCGAAGCGCATCTGGCAACCATTGCCGAGATCGAGGTCCTTATCCCCCACGAGGTCATGAAGGCGGTGTTCCGCAAGGCGCTGGAACACATGAAGCCCTAGCCCCCCGCGCCGCCGCTTGACTCCGCACTGAGTACTCATTACTCAGTACTCAGCACTCGGTACTCAGTATTCAATGCTCTTCATGCAGGGCCGGGACCATGGGCGAGCTTAGCTTGATCGAACACTTCCGCGCGCAGGCGCCGGGACACCCCTGGCTGGCCGTTGGGCCGGGCCAGGACTGCGCGATACTCAACTGGCCGGGCGCGCGCGATGTGGCGTTCAAGATTGACCAGGTGGTGGAGGGCACTCACTTCGTGCTGCAAGGGGCGGACGCTGCCACCGGCTTTCAGGTCGGCTGGAAGGCGATGGCCAAGGCCTGTTCCGACATCGCCGCCACCGGGTTCTGGCCGGTCGCCGCCACGGCCGCCGTCAACCTGCGCAAAGGCACCAGCGAGACTCTCGCCATGGATGTCTACAAGGGCCTGTGCGCCTGCTGCACGCGCTTCGCGTTCGCCCTGGCCGGCGGCGACATCAGCGTCTCGGAGAACGGCTTGAGCGTGGTGGTGTCGCTGCTGGGCGAAGGCCCCAAAGGCGGCGCGTGGCTGCGCCGCGGAGCGCGAGTAGGCGACGCGTTGCTGGTCACTGGCACGCTGGGCCATTCCAGGAGAACGAGAAAACACCTGGAATTTATACCGCGACTGGAAGAAGCCCGCACCATACGCGAGCGCTTCCCCGACGCCGTGCACGCGTGCATTGACATCACCGATGGGTTGAGTCGCGACCTGCATCACATCTGCGAGGAAAGCACCTGCGGTGCTGTCGTATTTGAGGACAGGCTCCCTTGCACCAGCCTCGAACCGGAAGCGCAAGCGGGGAATGGCAATCTGCACTGCGTTGAGAGCGTGCTTTCAGAGGGCGAGGATTTTGAGCTGCTTCTCGCTATGGAACCGCAGGCCGCGGAGGAGCTGCTTCGCGGATGGCGGCAGCCTGTTCCCTTGACCAATATCGGCCTTGTCCAGCCGGCTGCGGAAGGCTGCGCCACGATTGCCCGCAATGGCACGCGCCATGCTATGCACAATGTGGGGTACGAACACCGCGCATAGGGGAGGGTGCGTCTTCGTCGTGTTGGCGAGGCGTACGGGTGTGGCGCACTGCGGCACAAGGCGTGTACACTATGGACGAAAAGCCTAACGCGGTGGAAACGGCTTCAGCGCGGGAGACCGAGGCGCTGGGCATCCGTTTGGCGTGCTCGCTGAGCGGCGGAATGCTGGTGACGCTGGAAGGCGAGCTGGGTTCCGGCAAGACGGTCCTTGTCCGCGGGATAGCCTGTGGCCTGAAGGTGCCGCCCGGCGTGATCATCACCAGCCCGACCTACGTCCTGCAGCATGTGTACCGCGGCGGACGCCTGACGCTGTACCACATAGACCTGTACCGCATCGTGGGCGGCGCGGCGGAGTTTGAGGCCAGCGGCTTGCATGAATGCTTCGATGACGCGCAGGGCCTGGTCTGCGTGGAATGGCCCGAACGCCTGCCCTCCTTCAAGTGGCCGGAAGACCGCGTCATCGTGCAGATTGAGCATGCCGAACCGCAGCGGCGCCGCATCGCCCTGACCGCCAGCGGGCCGCGTTCGCGCGAGGCTCTGGAACGGATCTCGAGCAGTTCCTCATCGCGCATCCCTGCGGCTTGCTGAAACCTTGGCGTCTTGGCGGTTCAAGTCTTCCGTGGGTGGCCCCGAAAGACGCTTCAGCGTTTTTCGGGGTGCCGCACGCACACCCAACCGCCAATGAGATTCGGGGACGTGCACGAAACTTTGTTGACGGCAAACCGCAACGGGATTAGGTGATTGACGCTGTGGCATCAAGGGGGCGAACTGTGTGCGAGTCCACGAATCAAAAGGTTTCGTGCACGTCCCCGTTATTCAGAAAGCGCCTGCGTATTCACCTGCTGACAGCAACAGCGCTATTTCTGGCAGCAGGTGTTCTCTTATTTGTAAATATGCGTCCAGTGGAGACATATACGGTGCACCATTGGAGGATGTGGCCTCAAGAGCTGTGGAGGGAGGTGTCCTTCGGCTGGCCCGCAGTGGCGTACCAAGGTTACTCGTCAAGGGTGCTTTTTTCGGACATGGATAGCGCGGACGAGGATGCCGTGATTCGAATCCGGCGGGAGGGAGAGGATCAGTATGATCCGATGGTGTTGGTCTGGAACTCTGAAGCCGTGATTACTGATGCAACGGTCGCCGTGGCAATTCTCGTGTTTGTCCTCATTGCAGGCGAGAGCCTTGCCAGATTCATTTTCAGCCCTGCTAAGGCGGCTCAGAAGACCGTGGGGCGGAGAATGGAAACGTTCGTTACCTCTGCCCGTGCCAGTCGGCCGTGCCTGCAATTCCATTTGAGCACTCTGGTCCTCGTGTCTTTTGTTGCTGGAACGTTGCTTCTTGTCAACATGGAGGCGCGCGAGGCAAGGTACATCGTCAACGGCTCGCTTCATAACGGCGAGGTGGAGCATTATTGGGGCTACGGATGGCCGTTCCTTTTTCGGATGAAGCTCATCGCAGTATCCACAGAAACGCGACGCTATGCTGTGAACTCTAGAGAGTATGAGTTCGATAAAGTCTTCTGCTTTGGCTCTGTCCTGGTCAACCTGCTGATCCTGGCTGGTGCTGCCGTCGCGTTGGAGATGGCTCGAGTTTCAGGGACGCGCACGAAACTTACGGATGCGGGGAAGCCCGGGCATACGTCACTTGCGGAGCCTGCCAAATCGGGGGACACCATACATGATGGCGAGGAGAAGAAGCCGTGAGTGAGGGCAGTGTTGCGGCCCGGCGACCGAGAGCGGAGAAACGGGGACGTGCACGAAACTTTCCTGCTGACACGCCAGTGGAACGCGCTATGCTGAGTTGGCGATGATTGCGCTGCACGCCCGACCTTCCAGCCGCCAGTCCCGGCGGCGTTCGCGGCCCTGCGCGGCCAGGCCGATGTCGGCCCCGCGCCGTTCCGGCCAGCCGCGGGCCGCATTCTCGCGCCGCCGGCGACGATACGTTTATGGCTCCTACATTGACGAACCGCTCGTGATGGTCACTGGCGGCAACCGGTATTACTACCACGCCAACGATCTCTACTGCGTCGCCGCGCTGACGGACAGCAACGGCGGGGTGGTGGAGCGGTACAGTTATTCTCCCTATGGAAAAGTCACTGTCTTGGCTGCGGATGGAACGACGGTGCTGGCGGCTTCGTCTGTTGGCAACCCCATCACCTTTACAGGCCGAAGGTTGGATACTGAGACGGGGCTGATGTACTACAGGGCAAGGATGTACTCGACGGAGTTGGGGAGGTTCTTGGGGAGGGATCCGCTGGATGACATTGACAATAAAATAAACGTCGGGGCATTTGCTTGGCAGCGAGGCACCGTACCGCAGGTCAACTCCAGATTTCAGGGGTCGTTGTCTTACGGCCCGCCATTGGGTCATCTGATGCCGGGCAGGCTGCCTTCCTCTGGCTTCCCGCAACTAAGCAGATACCAATACGTCGTTAGCCGGCCTACTGCTGCAACTGATCCCACGGGACTAGCATGCACCGGCGAATGTCATGGCATTGCGGATATTACCGGGCAATTCCACAAGGCTGACATCTTGGAACCACTACATAATGGAAGTGACTGGTGCGCCGAGTCGATTAAGCTCTGCTTTGCGGCGTCAGCATTCGCCCGAAGGCAGGCGAATAGCGTATGCCACCTAAGGGCCGCGGAGGATGAGTGTTGTGAGTGTGATATAGTTTCCGAAGTATTGGAGCCCAAGTATCATGAACAATGGAAAGAGGATCCGCGAGTGGGCGGCCCCTACCAATTGGAGGGTTGGTGGTGGAGTTGCAGGGTGACCACGAACGGCAATTGCATCGTGATTCCGGTGGCAAAACACATACCGGGTGCCTATCCCGTGTAAAGGGACAACGAGCCAGTGGCCTCACATCTTCGGTTTCAGTACCACCTGAGCACGGGCATCATATTGATGTTTGGTGCCGCCATGCTTCTCTGGCTGAACATGAGGCCCATGCGACTATTGGCTACGGAAGATGTGGCGTACTTTGGTTACGGATGGCCATTCCAATGCAAACTGGGGCACACGTTCTCTCATCCGGAAGAATGGTCCGTTGTCAAGTCGGGCCCTCCACCGGGGATTCAGAATAGGGTAAGAGTGCGCTCGGCAAACAGCGGGAGGCAGTATCTCGTTCCTACTGAGAATTGCTTTATGGTGGGTAAACTGACCGCGAATGCCGTTTTTGGGGTCAGTATCTTGGCTCTGGGTGGGTGGGCTATTGAACGGTTGGAAATGTACCGGCTGTACCGGCTCAGGAGACCGTAGGACAGAGAAATGAGGAAAAGTGGAGAAACGGGGACGTGCACGAAACTTTCCTGCTGACGCGCCAGTGGAACGCGCTATGCTGAGTTGGCGATGAGAAACGGGGACGTGCACGAGACTTCCTGACGGGTGCAGTAATCCCCCGCCCCCGCCAACCGCTCAGGCGGCTGAAGGCCAAGGCGCTTGCGGGGCGGAGCGGCAACACGGCGGCGGGCGGTGAAGCGCGGACGGAGTGACGGACGAGTTCGTGGTTTGTGGTTTATGGTTGCGCTGGCGGCGGGGTATAGTTCTGACTCGGCGATCGTTCACTCGGCGCTGGTGTTTCGCATGCCAGACACGCGCACAATTCCGACGGTGATCGCTACGGATCGCTACAGATCGCTACAGATCGCTACAGATCGCTACGGATCGCTACAGATCGCGACGGATCGCTACAGATCGCGACGGATCGCAATTCTACACAACCCTATGTCCGAAAACCCAATCTCGTGCGGTCTATTATATGGGGGAGACGCGGTTTCAGGTTTCTGGTTTCAGGTTTCAGGTTGTCGCGTATGCGACGGGGGGATGGCATGTTTGGGATTTCGCACCAGAAGGCGGGGCTGAATTGGGCGGGGCGGTACAAGGATTGGTCGCGGGAGCGGGCGCTGGCGAAGGCGTGGCGTGCGTGGACGCAACGGAAACGGAAGGGTTCCGGGTTCCGGGTTCAGGGTTCAGGGAACGGCAACGGCGAGCATGCGAAGTGGAGGAGGATTACGGGAATCACGGAGGCGGTGGAACACACGCTGACGCGGAAACAGAGGCGGGCGGGGCTGAAACGGCTGGTGGAACGGATCAAGGAATTCACCACGGAGAACACGGAGAACACAGAGAAAAGACAGGGTTCAGGGTTCCGGGTTCAGGGTATCGGGAACGACGAGAGGCCGTTGAGTCTTACGAACGACTGGGGCGGCGGGGTCGAGAGCTGGGCGGGGAGCGCGGGGAATTCGATTGAAAGTATGTGCGCGGAACTCGAAGTGTCGCGCGCGGGGCTGACGATGTTGACGAAGGAGTATTGCGGACTGACGGTGCAGGAACTTGCGGATGGGTACACAATTCGGCGCGTGAAGCGCGGGCTGGTGGAGCGGTTGCGCGAGGCGGCTCAGCAATTGTGGGGCGCGCCGGGGAGCTACGCGGCGACGAAGTACGAAATGGAACCACAGATGAACACAGATGAACACGGATATAGGGTTCAGGGTATGGCGAAGAAGCGATCAAGGTACTTCAGGATGACGGCGGAGGACTACTACTATGAGGACCGAGCGTCGGAACGCGCTCGGCGCTGCGAGGAACTGGCGGCGCGAATGCGCGAGGATTTCGATCTGGAGGATTGGGCGGCGCGGTCGGGATTTGCGAGCGGCGCTCGGTTGAAACGCGCGTGCGTGAATGTGCTGGGGCGCTCGCTGCGCGCGCTCGAACGCGCTCTGGCGGCGGAAGTCGTGCGGTATTACCTGTGCGCCGAGGACAAGGTTTTGCGCCAGGTCGCCTGCGGGGCGGAGAGCGCTCGTGTGGCGCGTGCGCGGTGGGCTTACAATCAAAGCGAGGATCCGCCGACGGAACCGTTCCTGGATGAATGGTCGAAGGCGGAAGAACTGGCTCGCGACTGGCTGGAGAAGATGCGGGAAGGGTTCGGATGAC
>JAPLOD010000176.1 GCA_026692735.1 Planctomycetota bacterium
CGCGTCTTCGGGGTGGACACGATCTGCCTCCGGTTCTTCAACGTGTACGGCCCGAGGCAGGACCCGAGCAGCCCGTACAGCGGGGTGATCAGCGTGTTCTGTCGCCGAATGCTCGCAGGCCAGCCGCCGGTGATCTTCGGCGACGGCCTCCAGTCGAGGGACTTCATCTACGTTGGCGACATTGCCGCGGCCTGTATCGCCGCGGCGCTCAGCGCCACCGCATGTGGGGGAAAGGCGGTGAATGTTGGCACGGGCCGCTCGACCGATCTGCGCCAGCTGGTGAGCGTCTTGAACGACATACTCGGCACAACGCTTCAGGCCCAGTTTGCCCCGGCCCGGCAGGGCGAGGTCCGGCATTCCCGTGCCGACACGCGGCGGGCTAGCGATCTCCTTGGGTTCACGGCTTCGACGCCTTTCCATGTGGGGCTGAGGAACACAGTGAACTGGATGCAGACGACCGTATGACGATCCTCCTCCACCGAAGACTCCCGGCGCTGGTAGCGTTCGATGATTGCCGTCTCGAACTTCAGCGTCTGCAACTTGGGCGTCTTCAGCTTCACCGTGCCCGCCTGCGTCTGAAGCTCTCCCGTAATGGCCAGTCCGCTTCGAGGCAGTGCTCTTGAATGCCTGACCATGACGTGCTGACAGGCGACGGAGGAACAAGTCGAAGGAGGCTGCCGTGGGCCGTCTTCGTGGTCTGGACAGCGTTTGTTGTCTACACTATGGACATCTTTCGACCGTCGGAGTCCCCCTGGATCAAGGCGGTAGGGGACTGGTCGGTTGGCCGCGGCATTGGCGAATCGCTGCCGAGCCAGGCGTACCATGTCCTGGCTTTTGTGCTCTGGGGAGCCCTGCTGGCTTCTGCGTCGGCCGGCAGCAGCGGTCGCCTGACACGGCGCCGCCTACTGGTATGCGCAGTCGCCACACTGCTATTCGCTTCAACAACCGAGTGTCTCCAAAGCCTGAACCCTTGTCGTTCAGCGCGCGTTTCGCATGCCGTCCTCAACATCGTCGGCGGTTCGCTTGGTCTGGTCGTCTGGCCAGCATTGCCGTGGGTTGAAACCCGGCTGGCCACGCTATGGCGCCGACGGAACGGCGCAGAGATTGAGTAGCCGGATGTCTGTCTTCGTGCCGCAATGGCTGGCCATGGTGTTCATTGCCGCGGGCTGTTGCGCCTACATGTGCTAACCCTCGTGCAACAGCGCGGCGCGGCGTGTGCCGAATGGCGGACGGCCTTCAAGCGTCGGCTGGAGGCGCAGCGGAAGCCGAATCAGTGGCGGACGAGACTTGGAATAAAAGCGCGGACAGGCAAACAACCGCCCGTCCGCGGCACCTCCTAAGGTCACTCTTTGCGAACCTGCACTTACTTCTGTGTGTTCTGACCGCCTTGGCCGCCCTGACCACCTTGGCCGCCATGACCACCTTGGCCGCCATGACCGCCCCCTGGAGGCGGCAAGAGCTCATGCAGCTTCTCCATCTGGTCCGGGGTCAAGATTTTCGAGTAGGGTCCGTGGCCAGGTCCGTCGCCGCCCCCGTCTCCTGCGCCCTTGCCAGGGGGGCCTCCACCTTGGCCGCCAGCACCCTTGCCAGCTCCGCCAGCGCCCTTGCCGGCTCCACCAGCGCCTTGGCCAGGTCCGCCGGCAGGGAGCGAATCGAGAACAGCCTGTACTTGCTTCTGTTGGTCAGCGGTCAGGTTCAGATCCTGGGCGTGCGCCAGGATGAACTCGCCGATCATCCGCAACGGCGGCGGCCGGTGGTGCTGGTTTTGCCCCCCGCCCGCTGCATCGCCATTGCCCCCGCCGCCTTGCCCGCCGAACACCGCACCCACAGGCAGTGCCAGGAGGCCGAACACCAATGCCATCCATGCTATGCGTCTCACGAGTGTCGCTCCTTTTTCCAATGTCCCCTTACCTCGTTCCCCTACTCTTCATAACGCGGCCGTAGGGGGCTGGTCCACAGGAAATCCGGGAACATACAGACTTCAGGTACGATGGACGGCTTTCGCCGAAGAGGGTATCGTCGAGGGTATGAGGATTCGGATTCGCAGGCTGGCGAAGGCGAGCCGCGCGCCTGGGGCCGCGCAGCGAGCCATGAACGGTCAACGAGAACGGCATATGGACCTGACAGACCGGCCCCAAGCGGCTGACCCACCGAATACCGAGGCGACGAAGCCAAGTCCGGCGAGATCGAGTTAAGATCGCCAGAACGGCAGCCCAATCGCGTTCCTTCTGCACGATGCTGCCCGGTTGCGGCCTTGGCGCGGGCGAACAATCGTGTACCCTATGGCGAACGTTATGTTGGCCTGTGCAGTGAGGTGATTGTGAAGTACGGTTCGGCTGCCCGCGATGCGATACCGGAACTGAAGGAACTGGTGACCGAACTCAACACGCAGGTCAAGAGGAACGAGTTCCCCGGCGGCGAACTCAACAACCGACGTGTGAATGCTGTCGAAGGGGCGATTGCGGCGATCGAGGTGGCAACGGAACACCCGCCGCTACGGACCATCACGCCCGCCAAGTAGTGTGCCGCACCACGAAGTGGCGTGCGATGCGGATGGGCATGGAGCGAGCATGGCACGACACAAGGCAAGTCCTCAGCATACGGCGTTCATCGCTCTCCTGGCGCTGGCAATGTGGACGCTGGCGACCCGCGCGGGGGAGCCATACGCGGGCTGGCAGCACGCCGGATCGGTCTTCATATTGACGACCCCCGATGGCGTGAACCTTCCCGCCACGACGTCGGAGGACAACTTCCCCCTGCTGGTGCGGCTGCACAAGGACTTCCTCGACTTCAGTCAGACCAAGCCCAACGGTGAGGACATCCGCTTCTCATCAACTACCGGCGAGCCGCTTGCGTATCAGATTGACGAATGGGACGCGGCAAATGGCACGGCCAGCATTTGGGTGCGAATTCCGAACATCAAGGGCAACGCGCGGCAGGAGATCAAGCTGCATTGGGGCAAAGCCGACGCGCAGAGCGAGTCCAACGGCGAGGCGGTCTTCAACAAGTCCAACGGTTACGTCAGCGTCTGGCACATGGGCGACCCCGTGAAGGACGAGGCCGGCAAACTGGAGCCGAAGGATACGGGCACGAAGTCGTCGGTCGGCATCATCGGTAAGAGCCGGCGCTTTGACAACGGCAAGGGCCTGAACTGTGGCGAGGGGATTACATCGTTGCCCACCGGAGCCAGCCCCCATTCGTCCGAAGTGTGGTTCAGGGCCGAGCGGCCGAATGCGACCATCCTGGCCTGGGGCAACGAGCAGGCACAGGGCAAAATCGTGCTGCAATATGTCAGCCCGCCACACATCAGGACGGATTGTTACTTTTCCGGCGGCAACGTCGACGGCACCAGCACCGTGCCTATGTCCCAGTGGACTCACGTGGTCCACACCTACAAGCAAGGTGAGGCGCGGCTGTACGTGAATGGCGTCCTCGACGCCGCCAACACTGGCGGCCCGCCGCTGGCGATCAAGAGTCCGGGCCGCTTGTACATCGGCGGCTGGTACAACAACTACAACTTCGTCGGCGACATTGACGAAGTTCGCGTCTCCGGCGTCGTTCGTTCCGCTGACTGGGTGCGCCTCGAATATGAGAACCAGAAGCCCATGCAAACCTTGGCCGGCATCGTCGTACAACCGGGCAACGCCTTTTCGGTTTCGCCAACTGAACTGACTGTGTTGGAGGGCAAGAGCGCGGTCGTTACCGCCAAGGCCGACGGTGCGCAGAAGATCTACTGGGTTGTCGTGCGGAATGGCCTGCAAACCGTTGTCGCCGTGGACTGTTTCTCATTTACATTCGGTGCCGGCCGGGTGGCCGGCGATCAAGCGGCCGTGCTCCAGCTCAAGGCCGTCTATCCGCAGGAGACCAAGACACGGGAAATCCCCATCACGATCAAGGAAGAGATTCCTGAGCCGGTGGTTACTCTGAAATCTCCGGCGCAATGGAACGGCCGGGACACCATCGAAGTACTTCCCGAAATCGGCAACCTCGCGGCCATGCAGGCCAAAGGCGCAGGAGAACTGCAGTACAAGTGGACCGTCTCCGGCGGCGCGGTGATCAAGGAAGTTGCTCCCGACAGACTGATCCTGAAACGGTCGCAGTACACCGGCCCGATTGTCGTGAAGGTGGCGGTGGACAACGGCGGTGCGCCGACTGTTGCCACAGCCGCCATCCAGGTGGCTGAGCCGAAGGGCGATCCGTGGGTCCCGAGAACGCCGGCAAAGGATGAGAAGCCCGAGGACAACCAGTTCTATGCCCGCGATGACAAGAACGTCGGCACACTCGTCTGCAACGGAACGCTGGCCGAGCCTGCCGACGTTGTCTTCTTGAAACTGTATGCCGGCGAGGAACTGGTGAAGACTGAGACTCAGAAGCCGACCGCCGACAAAGCCTACGCTTTCTCAATTCCGCTCAAACCAGGCCTGATCAAGTACCGCATCGAGTTCGGTGCAAAGACCGGCGATAAAGAGACCGTTCTCCACACCGCGAGCAACCTCGTCTGCGGCGACGCCTTCCTCATTGACGGCCAATCCAACGCGCTCGCGACCGACACCGGCGAGAAATCCCCGCCGGAGACGAACGAGTGGATTCGGAGCTACGGCAGTCCGCGGGGCAACCCGAAAGGCCTGCAGCCGAATCTGTGGTGCAATCCCGTCTGGAAGGCGCAGAAGGGCGAGAAGGCGGAGCTGGGCTGGTGGGGCATGGAACTCGCCAAACGCTTGCTTGAGAGCCAGAAAGTCCCCATCTTCATTGTGAACGGCGCCGTCGGCGGCACGCGCATTGACCAGCACCAGCGGAGCAAGACCAATCCCACCGACTTGAGCACGATCTACGGCCGGATGCTATGGCGCGTGCAGCAGGCGAAGCTGGCCCACGGCATCCGTGCGGTCATCTGGCATCAGGGCGAAAGCGATCAGGGCTCGGATGGCCCTGATGGCGGTTATGGATGGGAGACCTACCAGCAGTACTTCGTGGATATGTCTGCAGCATGGAAGGAGGACTTCCCGAACATTCAGCACTACTACATCTTCCAGATCTGGCCCAACTCATGCAGCATGGGCAATGGCCACGGCGACATGCTGCGCGAAGTCCAGCGCGCTCTGCCGGTCCTCTACTCCCACATGGACATCATGTCCACGCTGGGAATCAAACCGCCCGGCCCCTGCCATTATCCATTGGTCGGCTGGGCCGAGTTCGCGCGTCTGCTCCAGCCACTCGTCGAGCGGGACATCTACGGCAGGACTCCCGCCGGCTTCATCACACCGCCCAATCTTAAGCAGGCTTGCTACACCAGCAACGCAAAGGATGCGATTGCCCTGGAGTTTGACCAGCCTGTCGTATGGATGGATGCGCTGGCCACTCAGTTCTATCTCGACGGCGCGAAGGACAAGGTGGCCTCGGGCGCGGTCGCCGGCAACGTGGTCACACTCAAGCTGAAGGACGCGTCCGGAGCGCAGAAGATTACGTACCTCAAGGAGATGTCCTGGAGCCAGGATAAACTGATTGTCGGAGCCAACGGTATCGCCGCGCTGACGTTCTGTGACGTGCCGATTCAGGCGGCGCGGTGAACCGGCTGTTGGAGAAGAGCGCATGCCAGAGCACCGGCCTCTGCGCCGCGTGGGCCGAGGTGGCACTGGGTCTCAACGACCTCACGGAGGCGGAGAGCCGCGTGCGTGGAGCCGTTCAGTGAGCCATGAGCAGCCAAAAGAGGGCGGGACATGGATTCGACATGTAACCATACGCAGCACTGCGTACCTGAATAATGCTGGTGAAAGTCGGAAGGCTGATACCGTATAGGTGAACATATGGGCTGAACGGGTTTCAGGCGGCGGCGTTGAAATGAGCCACGGATTCAAAGGCGAAGCGGTGGCTGGCATTGATGTGGCGTGAACAGTTGTGGGCAAGAGCCTTGGCCCAGCGGCGGGCGTGGTAGTGACGAACTGC
>JAPLOD010000177.1:0-6322 GCA_026692735.1 Planctomycetota bacterium
CTGACGCTTGGGCTGATTCGACAGCGTACCCGGCACAAATACCTGCCAGACGCCCTGCGACGCTTCATAGCGGACCCCTTCGCCGCTTTGGCGTTCATCTGCCCTATGAACAAGGGCGAGAATTGAAAAGCCCTGGGCTGGCTGGCGAGCCCGACAACCGGGGTATGGACTTGCTAGCGGAACGGGCTATACTGCCGGTCGCCATTGTCGCCATCGCCGCTCCACGCCCCGCGTGCGGCACCGGGGGGATGCAGACTCGTGGTGGCCGCGAGAGGGCGCTGATATGCGCGATGCTCACCGTCGTGGCCAGCGTGGCGGTGCGGTCTGGCGAATTGCCGGAGTTGCTGACAGAAGGTCCGAATTCACTATCGAAGACACTGGCGAAGTTCGATCCGCTTGAGCCACTTGATCACTCGAAGCTGAACGCCGAGCGCATTCAGGAATGGCCGTCCATGGATTTCGAGGACGAGCAGTTGGGGATAGCCGTTCGTGTTTCTGCCGGGGGGCACACGCCGGAGTCGTGGAGCAACTCCCATAGCGACGTGTCAGGCAATCCTCTCAAGCCAGGGCATGGTGCGGAAGAGAAGTGGCTCAAGCTTACTATGGAGGCTCCGGAAGGAAGCGCGACGGCGTACATCAGGAAGTCTCCGGCAGCATTTAAGGCAGCGATCATGAATCCGAAGACGGCTCAGTTCGTGCGCTTTGCCGCTCTGCGGGACATAAATGACGTGAGATGTTCACCGGAAGAACAGCTAACCCTGTTCACGAGCGCGTCCGCAGACCGCGATCCGAGCATTCGCGGTCTGGCCCTGCTTAAAGCCGGTAGCTACCAACCCATAGAGAAGGTGATCTCGCTCCTTGTGCGTGGCCTGTCCGACCCCTCGACGGAGGTTGCTTACGGCACTATCAGGCCGCTCGCCAAGTTCTTTGACCTGCGGTATCCGGACGATAAACAGCCTTTCGAACTTCCCATCGCCCTTATCGGCCGCGCGGATGCCATGGAGAACGAACAAAGACGGCGGGTTGCCGTTGTGGCCCGCAGTATTCAGGCGATTCGCCCCGATCTCGCGACCCTCTTGCAGGCCAGGAAGGACGGGAATGACCACAACAAGCCCGAGCGCCGCGAGGACGAGAAGCCGTGAGCGGACGTGGTGATGCCGCCGCTTTCCTGCTGACATCCGCGTGGAACGCGGTACGTTCATGCGCTGTAGCCCCCTGACGCCTGCCCGCGGACTCCTTTGCCCCGCCGCGCCCGGCGTGCTACGCTGGCCGCAGTAAGGGCAACCACGTCCTCTCGGCTCTTGCCGCTGGACTGGGCAACGGATGCTCAGGACAGGAATCCTTGACAGAAGGCCACGCGCCTTGTTATGCTGGTTTGCGCAGCTATCCGCTCAGAGAGGAGCCCTTATGTGCCGCTCAATGTTTTGCATTGCAGCTCTCGCGCTGTGTGCGGTCGTCGTTCACGCCGGAGATGCGGACAAGTGGAAGCCCGGCCTGCACGAGAAGGTGCCAACGTCCGAAGGCTTCGATGTCGGCCTGTTCATCCCCGACGTGTATGCCAAGGAGCCGGCGCGCAAGTTCCCCATCATCTTCATGCACGACCCCGGCGGCAACCCGCAACCGGGCGAGTTCCGCGACTGGGCCAACCACAACGGCGTCATCCTCATCGGCATCAACGGCGCTCAAAACGGGCCCACCGAACCGATCACTGTGCGCCAGGAAGCGGCGCTCAAGTTCGTCGAGAAAGAACTGCGCCTAAGCGACTGCCTCCGTTTCAGCATGGGCATGAGCGGCGGCGCGCAGATGAGCTGGGGATTCTGCGTCAACCATCCGGACAAACATGCCGGCATCCTAATGATGGGCCAGTGCGGATTGCCCAAGCTGCCGCCCAAGCATGTCGCTGTCGCATACATTCACGGCGACAAGGAACCGAACCTGCCGTTCATCAACGAAGCCATCGCGCGCCTGAAGAAAGCCGGCAATCCGCTGCGCGAGATCGTTCGTCCCGGCGGGCACATCCCAGGCGAGCATTCGGATCAGGAGCAGATGCTCACGTGGATGTTCACCCTGGAACGCTACACGCACCCCAAGCGTTCGCCGGATGAGATTAAGGACGCCAAGAAGGAGGCAATCAAACGGATCGAGGGCCTGAGCGCGATCAACGACCCCGGTGCGCGTTTCAATGAAGCCGACCAGTTGCTCGCCATCCCCGATGTGGGAACGTGGCCCGAAGCCAAGACGCTGGCCGCGACCTGGTGCAAGGCGGCCATGGACAAAGCGGCGGCCATGGCCAACGCGGTTGATAAGCACGAGTTCCTCACGGAGGTGTCACAAAGCCCGCACCTCAGACTCGTCCCGTCCGGCGACAGCAAGCAGTTGCCCTCGCTCCTGGCCGACTTGCGCAAGGACCCCGCCGTGAAGAAGGAGTACGAGGCCGGGCTGATGCTGCAGCAGATCGCAGCCATGGAGGCGCAGGCGAAGAACAAGAGCGCGTGGCAACAGGTGCTGAGCGGCTACGAAGCCCTGAAGGCCCGCTACGGCGACACTCGCGTCGCGCAGAAGGCCGAGGAAGGCATCAAGCGCGCCAACGCGGCGATCACGCCGCCGAAGCAGGGAAGATAACGACTCTAGCCGTGACAGTATTCCCGCGACTCGCGGGTCCTCCTTCCCATACGCGGTCTCATACGTCTGCAGCGCCTGAAGGTAGTTGCGTTCCGCGTCGGCATAGCTGTTTTGCGCCTGCTTCAGCAGACCCATGCAGCGCCACGAAAGCGCGAAGTCCAGGTCCCCGTCCTTCAGGACTTTCTGCCTGATCTCAAGCCCTTTCTTGATCGTGGCTTCAGCCTGATTCAAGTCGTTATCGCCAATCGCGGCCTCCGCCACGTCGTCCAATGCCTTGGCAACTTCGCTATGCGCCTGCCCGTAAAACTTCTCCTGGATAGAGACAATGCGGCGGTAGAGGGCCAGCGCCAGATCCAGTTTGCCCGTCTCCTTGTACGCGTCCGCCAGCTTCTTCAGATCCATTGCCAGGAACGGGTCATCCCGCCCCAACTTCTTCTCCATGGCGTCCGCCACGAACTTCCGGTGTTCCTCCGCGCTGGAATACAGCTCCAGCGCGTACAGGTAGTCCCCGACTTTGGCGCGCAAAGCATATCCGTGTGCCCTCCTTTATCCGTCGGAGGATCCCCGTGGCTGAAAGCGGCATTTTCGTGGCGTCAGCGGTCACTGCCCCACGGCCTGGGGCGATTCGATGGTCACCGTGCCGTCCACCTCGATGATGAACGGCCCCTCTTTGCTGAGCGGGTACTTCGAGTTGTGCTCGCGCTTGTCGTTGACGAACAATTGCAGCGCGCCCTCGTTGATCTGAATGGCGATTCGGTTCTTCGCGCCGGGGATCTGTATGTCCCGCTCGAAATACGGCCGGTAGCTGGTGGACGACATGGAGTAGTAGCTGCTCGTGGCCGAGAACATCTTGGCCACCGCGCTCTCCACTTTGAAGCCGTAGCCGCTGCTCGAACTGCTGTACGAGCCGACGTACTCGCGTTGGCTGTTGCGGACCATGACTTTCACACTGCCCGTGCCGCCCTTGTGCACGGTCACCTGCACCGCGCCGTTGAGCTTGGGCGTCTCCAGTTTGCCGTCGGTCACTTCGTAGACGTTCTCCGCTTTCTTCTTCCACGTGCCGGTAATGGTGGTCCAGCCGGCGGTCTTCAGGGCGCGCTCGACGTCCACCGGCACATTGGTCACGACTTCCTTCTTCGTCGTCCTGATGAAGCCCTCGCTGTCCACACTCGTCACCGTCTTGCTGTCCGTCTTGGGCCCTGTCCTGGCGCGCTCAATCGCGGGAATCTTGTCGGGCGGAACGAAGTTGGCGAGTTGCAGCGCCTCGATGCGGTCGAGCGCTTCCTCCTTGGTCAGCGAATCGGGGACTTTCCTGACGACGGCCGAGAGCGCGAGCGAATAGTCGGTCAGCAACTCCGTTAAGCGGCCGGCGTACGGATTCAGTTTCTTGAGACGCCGCTCGGCGTCCAGGCGCTTGCTGCCGAACCCCGGATTGTCGGCCTCGTTCTTGGCGAACATGCGCGCCGCGCGGGCGAGGAAATCGCCGGCCGCGATGGCCTTCCCTTCCTTCTCGAACATCTTGCCCAATTCGTACAGCGCCTCCGGGCAGTCCTCGTCGTTGGCCAAAGCGCGGAAGCACAGGTCCCGCGCCTTGTCGGCCTTGCCTTCGGCGGCGAGTTTCGCGGCGCTGCCTGCCAGCGCGGCCGCAAGGGAGGGGTCGCCACGCTGGCCTGGAGTTGGCGCTGTGGCGGCGGGTGTCGCTCCGCGATCTTCCGATGTCGGCGCCGGCCGTGCCGAGGTGCTGTCGGCCGTGGAAGGCCCGGGGGCCGCAGTCTTGGGTTCGGCTCGTGACGCCGCGGCGGCGCTTGCCGCAGCCGGAGCGCTGGGCGTGGCCCCCTCACCCGTCAGCGCCACGCTGCGGAATCCTGCCGTGCACAGCGTACCGGGGTTGTGCGAGGTGACGCACATGCCGATCAGCACCGGATCGCTGAGGTCCAACGCTTCCGCGCCGATTCTCTGCCACTTCGCGCCTTCAGCATCGGTGGCCTTGTACACTGTCACCGCTTTGCCTGAACGCGTGAGCCGCAGCCAGGTGTTTCCCGGGACGGCATCGCCGCCCGCCGTGCTGTCTGACTCCCCGCCGGCCTCGAGCCTGCGCTGGAACACGACCCCATTTGCCGACGACGTGCAGATCTGCGCGTGGATGGAGCCTGGGGCGAGAGACTGCCGCACCATCACTCCGGCCTTGGCCCATACATCCGTATTCTGCAGGGAAACGACACGCACGCGAATCTCACAATCGCCGCTCACCTTCTGGTAGACAAAGCGAAACCCATCTGCCGTGTCCCAGGTGTCCTTGCCGCTGCCCGTAACATCGTAGCCGTCGGCGCCGACCGGCTTAGTGCTGCCGGCGGGCGAGGAAGCGATGTCCTGCGAGGTCCAGTCCGCGCCCGCGAGAGAAAGCGGCAGCAGCAATCCGGCCGCCACTACACTGCAGAGAGAAAGACGATGGCCGCCGGCGAACATAGCATTGCACCTCCCCTTGGTAGGACACTATACTTTATTAGAGCGTCGTTCCGGACGAATGCTTCGGACATTTCCGCCGGATTCCGCTTTCCCCCGGAAAAGGATACTCTTTGGCTCCCCTTATACTATAATGCACGCTGCAGTCCAGACGATTTAACGGGGGGTATTGTGGCTGCGAGCAGCCCCGACGAAGCCTTCGCCCGCACCGTCAACCAGATGGGCGCGGCCACGCTGGAGCACATCGAGGCGGCGAAAGCCGTGCAGGCTGAATCCGCGCGGCGAGGCATCCTGCTCTCTCTGGCCGAGGCCATGGTGATGCAAGGCATCATCACCGCCGCCATGCGCGAGAGTATCGAGAAGCGCATGCAGGCCCAGGAAGCCGGCGGCATCCAGCAACTCGGCCAGTACAAGCTGCTGAGGAAACTCGGCGAAGGCGGCATGGGCGCCGTGTACCTGGCTGAGGACACAATGGCGCAACGCCAGGTGGCGCTGAAGGTCCTCGCCAAACGGCACGCGGACGACGCCGAGGATGTCAAGCGCTTCCGCCGCGAGGCCATCGCCACCGGCAAGCTGAACCACGTGAACATCGTCAGCGCCCACACCGTCGGCGAGGACATGGGGCGTCACTACTACGTGATGGAGTATTGCGACGGCGAAATGCTCGACGTCATCCTCGCGCGCGAGCACGTGCTGGCGTGGGACTGGGCCGTGGAGATTGTGATACAGGTGGCCCGGGGCCTGCAGCACGCGCACGACCGCGGTTTCATCCACCGGGACATCAAGCCCGGCAACGTCTTCATCACCTCCGAAGGCATCGCCAAGATCCTGGACCTGGGCATATCGAAGGAGATCGGCGGCTCGAGCGCGCAGTACACCACGGTGGCCGGGATGGCACTGGGTACGCCGAATTACCTTTCGCCGGAGCAGGCGCGCGGCGACAGGAACCTTGACGGCCGCACCGACATCTACGCGCTGGGCGCGACCTTCTACCACCTCGTCACCGGCCAGCCGCCGTTTGAAGCCGACACGTCCGCCATGGTCATGACCATGCACCTCACCCAGCCGCTGCGCGACCCGCGCGAAATCCGGGATGACATCCCCGATGGCGTCGCGGCCATCATCCTGAAGATGCTGGCCAAGGAGCCCGCGGGCCGCTACGCGAACTGCCAGGAACTGCTCAATGACCTGGACCGCGTCATGGATGGCAAGATGCCGGGTGGCAGCAGCCGGAGCG
>JAPLOD010000177.1:6338-15689 GCA_026692735.1 Planctomycetota bacterium
ACGCCGCCCCGGCGCGCGGAAGCGCGCGCGACGCGCCCACAGCAGGCCGTCGGCACGCGGCAGCATGATCCCGTGTCCCGGCGGGGCACGCAGGCGGGCGGCGGGCAGCCGCGCGTCAAGCCGGTGCACATCGCTGCCGGCATCGCGGCGCTGGGGCTGCTGGTGTTTGTCGCGGCGCTGGTCATCAACGCCACCTCGAACACGGAGAGCGCGCCACCCGGCAACACGGAGCCATCGGGAACGGCGCAGACAGGACGCTCCCCCGGAGGAGACGGCGCCGCCGCAACGGCGCCGGTAATCGCCCCCGCAGCCGTTGAACCCGCGGGCGGCCAAACCAGCGCCATACCACCCGCGCCGAAGGCGGAGACCGGTGCGCTTCCGCTCACGACCCCGGGCGTGGACGATCCCGCGCGCTGGCGGAATGCAGTGTCTCTGCTGCCGCTGGTGGACCCGAAGAAGTGCAGCGTTGCCGGAACATGGGGACTGGAGAATGGCAAGCTGGTATCCGACGGGACGGGCGAAGACACGACCGGCGGCGCGCGTATCGAGATCCCGTACGCGCCGCCGGAGGAATACGACTTCCGGATCGTCTTCACGCGCCTGAGGATGACCGCGATGGGCGGCGGTGGCGACATCGTTCAGGTCCTGCCCAAGGCCGGGCAGCAGTTCGTGTGGCTGATGGGCGGCTTCGACAACTCGGTCATGGGCTTCGAGACAATCAAGGGCGCGCGGGTTAACACCAACGCGGCCAGCGTGCACCGGCCCGGCTGCATACAGAGCGGCCGAACGTACACCGCCGTTGTCAGCGTGCGCAAGGACGGCGTGAAAGCGTACCTGGACGGCGCTCAGATCGCCCAATGCAGGACGGACTACACGGATGTATCGCTAGAGCCCGCCTGGAAACTGCGCAGTCCGGAGTTGCTTGGGCTGGCCACCTATGGCAGCCCCACGGCCTTCGAGCGCGCTGAACTGCTGGAGGTCACGGGCAAAGGGAGAATCGTGCGGCTTGCCGAAGTTGCGGCGAAGGTGGACGAGCCGAAGGCGCCCGCAGACACCGCGCGTCCCGCTGATCCCCAGCCCCCGGTGGCGCCAGCGGAGGCGGAAAAGGAGCCGGCGGCGGCAGTGGCGCTCACCTCGCTGGACATCAATACCGGTGTGGCCGGAAGCACGAAACAAGCCGGGGCTGACGGCTACGACATCAGTGGATCCGGCGACGACATCTGGTTCGCAAAGGACGGCTGCCGTTTCGCCTTCCTGAAGGCAAGCGGCGACTGCGACATCCGCGTGCGCGTGGTGTCGGTGCAGAGAACGTTTGAGTGGGCCAAAGCGGGCGTCATGGTGCGGCAGTCCCTGACCACGGGGGCCGCCAACGCGGCCCTTGTCGCTACGCCAGGCCACGGCTGCTCATTCCAGCGCCGGATTGAGCCTGGCGGCGAGACAACGTTGACGGAGGGCGGCGCGACCCGGCCGGGCGGCACGTGGCTGCGTCTGACCCGCTCGGGGAAGGCCGTGACGGCGTACGTCGGGGCCGATGAGGAAGGCAAGAAGTGGCAGCGTGTGGGCTCTGACGTCCTGGAACTGAAGGACCCCATACTGGTGGGGCTGTGTGTGGCCTCGCACGACAACAACAAGCTGTGTGCCGCCTCGTTCCGCAACCTGACACTTACGACGGCATCCGGAAAGTAACTCAGGAGTTAGACCATGCCTGTCACGCCTACCGACGACGAGACGGCCACGCTGGTCATGGCGCGCAAGCTGCTCACGCCCGAACAGCTCGCGGCGTTCCGCGCGGCCACCTCTTCCGTGAGCAGCGTGCCATTGGTGTAGAGGAAGAACAGCGCGTCCGGGATTCTGGCGAGACGGTCGAGCAGACCATGAACCAGTCAGTAGGCTGCACCTCGTGGCAGGTGCTGTTCAAACATAGGCCGGGTGCCGCAGTTTTCAACCGCCCGCGCACCTGCCGCACTTTTCGACCGGCGTTCACACGAACAAATGGTCCCTGTTGTGGCCCGCAATGACGAAAAGCGGGCTTCTGCCGCACGTTCTGGAATATCGCAAGTCGTTGGTCTGAAAGATGGTGGAGCATTCGAGAGGCAACTCGAACTATAACTTTACCCTTAATCCAAAACGAAGAACCTCTTGTCATTTCTAGACTTCTGAAGACAACACCACCGCCGACCGCCCTCGAACTCGCAGAACACTACCGCCAAACGATGACCGAAAACGGCCATCAGACCACCAAACAACTCGCCCGGAATCTTGGCAAACCATACCGTACCATCAAGAGCCTGATGAAGCTACTCGGCCTCTCGGAACCAGCGAAACAGTTGTTGCGCGAGGCCGGCAAAGATCCACTGCTGCGGCCACGACTGACGCGCGCCCAGCTTGCAGCTATTCCCGTACGCGGCGCGACCGCACGCACGCAACTCGCACGAATCCGTAAGCACCTTGGGCTGTAAACACATTCGGCACATGCCTGCCGAACGCAAGCTGTGCTTCCGCTCGGCACTACAGATGCTGTAGTCTGTGGATTAGCGGTTGCCAGGTATCCGTTGTGGTGCGGGAAGGGGCGTGAAGAATGTCGCTGGGAGAATCAGAGACGTTGGAACTCAAGAAGTCCACATCCGAACTGAAGGAGGCGGTCATTTCCATCGCCGCGATTCTGAACAAGCACGGGAAAGGCCGGCTCTGCTACGGCGTCAGGAACGACGGCGCGATTGTCGGCCAACAGGTCAGCGATGCGACTTTGCGGGACGTTTCGCGGGCGGTTGGGGATCATGTTGAGCCGAGAATCTGCCCTGCTGTCACAGTTCGGGAATCTCCAGAGCGGTTTTGCGGTTGTACTCCGTAGGCCAACCGAAGGCGTTCTCCCTGGTGCTAGGGAGAAAACAAGGGAGCAGGCGCGGGAGAAGATTCTGTCCCTTGTCCAGCGAAACCCGAGGATAAACATGGCCGAGCTTGCGGCAGAGGTTGGCCTGTCTGCCAAGGGCGTGGAGTGGAACATCAAGGCTTTGAAAACAACCGGTTCTCTCAAGCGTGTCGGCCCTGACAAAGGCGGCCACTGGAAAGTGGTGGGCTGAAGGCGGGCACTGCGTTCGGCCAGTACGTTAACTCTCTCCAAGACGAACCGGGTTTGGGCTCAGATATCACGAGTGATCCCGCGTTCTCCATCAAACAGATCCTTCCGCCTGTGAGCAAGCGCACGCAGGATCGCGTCCAGCACTTCGTCGAGACGCCTGCCGGCATTTTCGGCCAGGAAGCGCAACACGAGATAACCGTGCTCCTGGAGCAAGTAATCCTTCCTTCGGTCACGACGGTAGGCTTGCGCATCGGCCAGATGCTGCGCGCCGTCCAGTTCAACCGCCACGCGCGCGTCTGCACAGAACAGATCCACTTCCATGTGCCCCCGCCCGTCAAACGGAATGGGCAGTCCAGCATTAAGGCGGAATCGTCCGGCGGTTTCGGGCAACGTTTCCAGACGACGGTATAGGAATGCCTCGGTCGCGCTTCGCGCCCGGTCCACGCCTTCCGCTTCGGGCGTCACCGTTCTGGCCGCGTGGACGAACAGATTTGCCAGCGGCGCATCCACGCCATCGCGAACCAGCCGTTGGACGCTGGCCGCGTAGTCCTTCTTCCATTTAGGTTCGACAGGCAGCGGCACCTCGGCGGGCCAGCCTGGCACAGCGCTGGCCGGGAGCAGAATGGTATAGCCCACCGCTTCGTACCCACGACAGCGACGGTCGAACATTCTCGCCAGCATGGACACGTTGAGATCGGCGTAATCGTACACTCTCACTTCACGCTTCCGGTCATACAACCGGTGCAGCCGCCCGACATACTGAGCAATCGTTCCATGCCACGAGACTGGCAGCGTTAGAAACAGCGTATCCAAACGTGCGTCGTCAAAGCCTTCGCCGATGTAACGTCCGGTTGCCAGCAACACCCGCTCGTCGTTTGCGGGAATAGCCGCCAAAGAAGCGGCGACAGCAGCGAGTGCCTTCTTGCCCATACCACCCCGAAGCACAATCAGGTGACGAATTTTGGGGGACAATCGGCTGGCAATCAAATCGAGGTGCTCGTTGCGCTCCGTTAAAACAACTGGCGATCGGCCTTCCCGCACGGCTTGCACAACTTCGGCGCAGATGAGTTGATTGCGCGCATCGTCTGCGATCAATGCATCGTATAGGTCGTGAAACTGGACTCGGGCGTCTGGATTGGCGGGCTCCAGCGGACGAAACGCTGTGGGACGGACAAATACCGTGTGCTCGAAGGGGCGGGCAGCCGCCTGCTCCTTCGCATCGACGCGGTAGCGCACCGGACCACACTGCATGAAGATGATCGGATGATGCCCGTCTTTTCGCGTCACAGTAGCCGACAGTCCGGTAACAAACTTCGCTTTCGCGCGCCGCGCCACCTGCTCGAAACTGTGAGCCGACAGATGGTGACACTCATCCAGAACGAGATGTCCGTACTCTCCCACTTGGTCATCCACGACATCCTTGCGTATCAAGCTTTGGATGATCGCCACGTCCAGCATACCGTTCGGCTTCTTCCGCCCGCCGCCGATTCGACCAATGGCCTTGGCTGGCAGACCCAGGAACGTGGATAAGCGCTCCACCCATTGTTCCTGCAGTTGCCGGCGATGTACGAGAACCAGTGTGTTGACGCCGCGTTGCGCAATCAGCCACGCAGCGACGACAGTTTTCCCGAAAGCGGTGGTAGCTGCCAGAACCCCAGTGTCATAGGCAAGCATGGCATTCGCGGCAGTCTTCTGCTCAGGCCGCAACTCGCCCTGAAACACAACCCTCAACGGCTTGCCCACATGCCGCTCGTCCCGGATGACCGGCTCGATATGCAGCTCAGACAGAAGTTTTCGCACGTCGTCCAGGCAGCCGCGCGGCAGACCAATGTGCTGGAAATGGTCCTCCGCACAGGAAACAATCCGCGGTTTGCCATAGGTTGGCAGGCGCATCGCTTGCGCTTTGTAGAACTCCGGATTCTGAAACGCAGCCAACCGGACCAATCGATTGCGCAGCCCAGCGGGCAAGCCTTCTTTGGCGATGTAAATCTCATTTCCAAAGACCAGTTCAAGACTCTGAGGCAACGGCTCGGCAATCGGAGGCTCTTTACGTCGGCGTGAAGGAGGCGCGGTCCAAGGTGCGTCGTCATCCTCATCCAACAGGGCAAGGCGCACGCCGATAACACGGCCCCGTCCTTCGGCCTCCCGAACGATGTCCTCAGCGCGCGGACGAGTGATCTTGCGAATGCTTGCCAGAAACGCCCATTGGTCCGCATACGGAACGAACTGGCCGTCGAGAAAGACACTATTGCCGCGCACTCGCTGGTGCTTCTGCAGCGGCAGCGCAATCAGATTGCCGAAACCGCCTTGAGGCAGCGTATCTTGGTTTGGAAAGAACCGGTCATAGGAATCCAAGCCGATGTCTGGACGGCGTTCCATCGTTTCAGTCAGAAGATGCGCACCGAGTTTGCGTGCCAAGCCAGCCGGGACAGCCTGGTCGAAGAACAGCCAAATGTGGCCGCCATTGCCGGAGCGCGAACGCTCCAGGGCTGCCGGCACGTCCATGCTGCGGCATGTTTCGAGAAACGCCTCGGCATCTTCTCTCCAGCGGGTCTTATCAAAATCGGCCGCCAAGAAGAAGCATGTTTCGTCCAACAGCATCGGATAGACACCCATGACGAAATCGCGCCCGCCGCCATCGCGCCCCGAAAGATGCCAGCGAATCGTCTCATCGGTGACTGGAATGAAGCGACGGTTGCGGCATTCGGCGCACTTGACCTTGGGTTTTTCGCACAAACCTCGGCCCCATTCGTTGGCGCACGCTGGTTGGTAGCCAGACTTACCGGTCTTGCGGCTTTCGAAGCGACGGGGATAGATGTCGTCGCGCCCACGAAACAGTGAACGGAACAGGGCAACCTTGGCCTCTGGCGAGGATTGGCGGTCAACAACATCCTCTCTGTTGTCCATTGAGGCTGCACCGTTGTTCAGGCGTATCTGCCGCCAGCAATGTATCCGCGGCCAGCAAACCTGCAACGTCTCGAATGCTGGCGCGAGTGTGGACGCTTTGAGCTGCGCTTCGGTTGCGAGCGCGGCCCGCTCAACCTCTGCACTGCGGTCCTGCACGGCGTTGTCCTTCTCGCTCGCGCACCGCATACCGCGCTTTTCACTCGTTGAAGATTGTCAAAAGACAGACGGACTTTGCCGCGATGGGCCGCCAATATTCCGCCACACCCGCGACAAAGGAGTCGAACTCTCCCAGTCCCCATCAAAACCTACAGATTCAACGTCGGGGGGGCGTCTCACCGTCCGGCGTCTGCGCCAGCGTCCGAACCCTCAAACCTGTCTGAATAGGGTTCCTCTCCGGGCAGCCCACGCGAGCCGACCAGCCAGGCGTTGGGGTACGGCACGATTCGTAGCTCGCGCCCCCACGGGAAATGCGGCGTAGCCCGCCTCACCGGCCCGTTCACAAACGGCAGCTTGCCGACCTCGATCTGGTTGGACTCGAAGACCGGCCGCGGCCGGTGACGCCCGTCAATGGTCTCCGTCTGCACACCGAGTGGGTCAGTAGTGTACACCAACTCAAACTCCACGTCATGACGTTGGAACAGCAGAAAGCGGCGCCCCGAACTCAGGTAGTCCTGGGTTACGTTTCGGGACATGCGCTGATGAAAATCCTCCAACGAAGAGTTCTTTGACTTCGCCTGCAGTGTCAGGACCGCGCCGTTGAGCATTCGCGAGAGTTCCGCCCGTGTGAAGCACCGCCGCGGGCCTTCATAGTTGACCAGTTCCAGGACCTCATAGGCGTTGGATGTCACGAAGCGCACCGCCGCCTGCCGCGGCAGCAACGTCGGCAAGAGCGGCCGCAGGTGGATAAACACCTCGCCGGCTTCAACGCTTACGCCTTCGGGCTCGGCGCTCTCCCCCACCGCGCCACCGCGCACCTGTCCCTGGCCAATAATGCTGCGGCTGATCTTGCCGAAATGCGCTGGAAAGATAATAGCCAGACGCAGGCAGCCCGTCGGCTTGTTCGCCAGTTCATCCGGCGCCGGGGTGGCCGAGAGCAGCGCCACGTTATCCTTTTGGAGGGTGTAGAACCAGCCGGGGCCTCCCATCTGCATCTCGCCTTCGTAGGCGCCGTCGGTTGAGCGCTCCTTGGCGCCCAGAGTCAGCGGACCACTGAGGTACTTCACATGGAGCAAGCCGCCGTCGCGGAAGCTCCGCACCTTTGAACAACGTTTGTAGGTTGCCATCAATGCGGCCGTCGTGTGAATGAGCCACGGGCGACTCACTGTGCCCAGCGAGAAGTTCTCTTCCATGTACGTCGTGGTCAGCAGTTCGGTGGCAGGGCCGCCCGGCGAGTTCATCACCTCAGTGCGCCCGCGCAACACTGCCGGATACTTCCGGGCGGTTACGAGCGGCACAAGAGCGTCCGGCACATGCACCTCGGCTTCGAGAAAAGAGCAGTATTCGGCGATGCTTTGACAATAGTTGCCTTCGAAGTGGATGACTTCCTTGCCATCGGGCTGGAAGTAGCTCTGGATAGGCTCGCGCCCGCTGGCTTCAGGGCCAAAGGCCAGCCAGAACAGCATGTGCAGGCTGTGCACATGGCCGGCCAGATCTACCATGTAGACACGGGACTGCGGTCCGGCAAACTGGCGCGTGGCGGGGTGGTAGTGCAGAATCACTTCGGCCCAGAGGCGCTGTTCGATCTCCAGGGCCAGTTGGCGGATGTCCGCGTCGTGCGCGTAGGCAGCGATCTTGGCCGCCGCCGACAACGTCACGGCCGAATAGGTGAGGGAGTTGAATTCAGAGGCCCAGGCCGAGCGGCTCAGCAGCCGGCGGAACTGGTTGAGCATCCACACGCCATGCTCGACGGCCGCACGATCCCCCAGTGCTTCTCCGCCCATGATGTGCCCGAGCGTCGCCGCCATCGGCATGTTGTCGTTGGCGCCGTGGAACTTGAAGTCGCTCTGCCGTGAGCCGATATGCAACCCGAATACCAGGCGGGCATGCCATTCCATGACCTCCCGCGCCTTGGGCGTGGCCAGGTGGCCGTAGTGGTGCAGGAGGAAGGCCAGATCATTAGACTGGAAGATGTTGAAATCGGCGCCGCTGAAAGCGCCGGCCTCGTGCTTGCGCGCCGCCGATGGCGCGTCGTTGTACCGAGACACGATTCTGTTTGCCAGGTCAATGTGCTCTTGGGAGCCGCTGTACAGCGCCGGCAGAATCCAGATCGGCTCGCGGTACGGCGGGTTGAACTGAGGCATCGTGCCCGAGCCGTCCGGGTTCAGCATCCTGCCGAGATGCTCGCGGACCGCCTGAAACCACTGCTGCCGTCGCTCGGCTTGACCATCTGTTCTCTTTGTTTCGGTCACGGCTCTACCTCCACGAACTCGACGTCGTCAATTGCCATGGTCGGCATGAAGTCGGGGGCGTTGACCACGGCGCGGAATTGGATGATGGCGTATTGCGCGTCCGGCGGCGCGAGATACGGCCGCGGCAGCATGTAATCACCGGTGTTCATGATCATGGCCCAGTCGGCGTCCTCGTACAAGTTGCCTACGCCCTTGTGCCCGCCTTTCCCGCCGATCCAGGAAACGGATGCCTGCAGGGCGGTGTAGCCGCGGTCCTTGCTCGGCGTCTTGACCTCCTTTCCTTTCATCCCCTCAGCGCGGCGGAAGAAGCGCAGGCTGTAATACTTGCCGCCGGTCACCGCCACACGCTGCGCCACCACGGAGTTGCCGCCGCCCTTGCCGCCATTGGCAGACTTGAGAAACTCTGAGTAATCCTTGGCGTTGAAGGCTTCGGCGGGATACGCGACCGGCAGGATCTGGCGGAAGAGCAACCCGCGCTGTCCGCTGTGTGCGCCCTCGGGCGACGTCGTTGCCTTCATCCCGCCGTAGAGTTCGGTCACCGCCCAGCCATCCTCGGGCTTGGGCACGAAACCGTTTTCAAATCCTCCGTCGCGGACCAGGTTCTTTCCGAGCGGGAAGCGCACAGTTCCCCATTCCGCCGGCTGCAAAGTCGCTTCCGTGGTGAGGTCGGCGGTAATCTCAGTCTTGCGGTTGAAATGGTAGGTGCGCTTGACGCGGTCGCGGCCGGCGAGGTCGGAGGAGATCACGCCGAGGTCGCCTCGCAGCGCGGACAGCCCTTTGAACGACAAGCCGAGGGCCGCCAAGGGCACCGCTGCTTCAACCGTGTAAGAGTCCGATGTACGCTTAATCGCGACCCTGGCCTGGTCCAGGAGTTCGATGCGATCCAGACGCGCGGCCATTAACTGCACCGGCCTATCCGTGCCGAGCACCACCGGCCGGTAGAGCACGGCCGCCGGC
>JAPLOD010000178.1 GCA_026692735.1 Planctomycetota bacterium
GCAGTGGCATAGTCGGGTCGTCCGTCATGCCTGCAGCCTCGATAATGGCGCTTATCGCCACGGCGCGGACAGGCCCAGGCCGCGGAGGTCGGCCACCGTGCGGTTGCGCTCCGCTTCGTAGAGCCGCCAGATCACGCGCAAGCCCTGCAGGCTCCCGGGGCCGTCGGTAACGGGCTTCGCGCCCTTCTGAATGCAGTCGAGGAAATGCGCCATCTGCCGCGCGGCGTGCTTCATGCCGGTCTCCGATTCGGCCAGCGTTTCCTCCTTCCCGTCGCAGTGAAATGACAGGCGGCCTTTCGCGAAGTCGAGTTCCAGCATCCCTTCCGTGCCGTGGGCGTGGAAGGCGTAACCGAGGCGCGAGCCTTTCGCGCCCCATGTGCCGCCGTGGTAGCCAACCGCGCCGCTCTCGAACTTGATGAACACGTCGCTGGTGCCTTCCCGTTCCATCCAGGGCGTGCCGAAGTTCGTTCCCGTGTGGCAACCCTCAACCGGGTTGCCCAGATACCATAGCAGCAGGTCAATGTAGTGACAGCCGTGGCTGAACAGCTGCCCGCCGCCGAGCGTGGCAGCCTTGTGCGCCCAATGACCCTCGGCGACGCGCGTGTACTGCTCGGTCCAGATGGAGAGATGGAAGACCTCGCCGCATTTTCCTTCGTCAATCAGCTCCTTGAGGCGGACGACCAGAGGGTGGTAGCGCATGATGTAGCCGACCATCAGGACGGCCTTGTGTGCTTGAGCGGCGGCGATGAGGTCGAGGCATTCGCGCTCCGAGTTCGCCAGCGGCTTCTCCATCAACACGTGCTTGCCGGCGGCGAGACATTCCATGCCGACGGGATGGTGCAGGTGATGCGGCAGGGCGATCAGCACCGCGTCCGCGTACGGCAGGGCTTGGCGAAAGTCTGCGAGGGCGTGCGGGGCACCCACTGCGCGAGCCGCCTCGCGCGCGCGATTGAGGTCAAGGTCCACGGCGGCGGTGACCTTGAGGCGCGAGCCGAGCTCACCGAACTGCGCGCGGTGCGTGGCGGCCATGCCGCCGCATCCGATGATGGCCAGACGAACCATGCGCTGCTCTCCTTCGCGCCTCTTATACATGAAGGCTTGGCCTGGCGCAGGGGGACATTCGACAGTGCAGCATCGTCTACGCCACCCACAGGTCGGCGGCGTTCCCGGTCACCCCTGCGGGAACTGGTGGCGCCAGACCGTGACCTCGCTGGTCCTTAAGTTCGCGGTGGCGGTCCAGCCGTTGCCGGCAATCGCCATCCCCCGGGCGGCTGGGCATTGCCGCGCATGGCTCAGGCGTCCATGAAGTGGAGGAGCAGGAGGATGGCCACGCACATCACGACGACCGCGACGACGACGATGATGGCGTTGCGCAGCGCGAGCTTCTTGGACTGTTTCAGGTCCTTCCGCTTGAGGCAGCACCCATGGCAGTAGTAGCGGTTGTCACGCTTGACCCGCCAACGATGGGCCACGTCCTTCCCGCACAGCGAGCATTTCTTCGCCGCGGCGCCCGAGTCGCCATCTTGCAGTGGCGTCGTCACCTCGGTGGTCGTTGGGTCAACCGTTTGGGGCTGGTCTGTCGAATTCATATTCTGCCCGCGCTGCATCACCACGCTGCTGCACGAGAATTGGACGTCATACGGCCGTCTGCATCCAGCTCACCGTGCTCTTCAGCCCCACGTGGAAAGGCGTCGAAGCCGTGAACCCCAAGAGAGCGCTGGCCCTCCGCGTGTCGGCACGGGAATGCCGGACCTCGCCCTGCCGGGCCGGGACAAACTGGGCCTGAGTCGTTGTACCGAGTATGTCGTTCAAGACGCTCACCAACTGGCGCAGATCGGTCGAGCGGCCTGTGCCAACGTTCACCGCCTTTCCTCCACACGCGGTGGCGCTGAGCGCCGCGGCACTGCAGGCCGCGGCAATGTCGCCAACGTAAATGAAGTCCCTCGACTGGAGGCCGTCGCCGAAGATCACCGGCGGTTGGCCTGCGAGCATTCGGCGGCAGAACACGCTGATCACGCCGCTGTACGGGCTGCTCGGGTCCTGCCTCGGACCGTACACGTTGAAGAACCGGAGGCAGGTCGTGTCCACCCCGAAGACGCGACTGTACACTCCCGCCAGCGCCTCATCCGCATACCTGCCCACGGCGTATGGGTTGCCCGGGCACGGCGTCATCTCCTCGTGGTGCGGCGGCTCCTCGTCCGCCGCATACAGGCCCGCAGAGGATGCCAGCACGACGCGGCGAATACCGAGACGCCGTGCAGCCTCCAGGACGCATGCCGTGGCCTGTATGTTGTTGTGGAGTATCTCCGGCGGGTCATCAAGCGACTTCTGAACGTTGGGCGTGGCGGCCAGGTGAATGACCGCCGCGCAACCCCGTAGCGCCTCGCGCACCCACGCTGCGTTGGTGCAGTCGCCTGTCTCGAACGTGCCATCGAGTCCAGCCGGCAGATTGGCACGGTGGCCAGTGCTCAGGTTATCGAGCACCCTCACGTGGTGGCCGGACGCCAACATCCGCTCCACCACGTGGGAGCCGATGAAGCCCGCTCCGCCCGTGACTGCGATTGGACCCGCCATGGAGTGCATTCCTCTTCCAGCTACCTCGCGCCCTTCCGTTGTGCTTCCATCCGTCGCTCAAAGTCCGTGCGCCATTGCGCCCAAGCCACCCCTCCGCGTTGTTGTACGATGCCTGCTCGGCTCTCCGTTTCCGGGAGGTCCTTCAGCCCCAGCGCCACTTCGGCCCAAGCGGCGTAGAGGCTCGTGCTCTGGTGCGCGCTCTTCTCCAGCAGCCGGTGCGCGGAAAGCCAGTTGCGCGCTCGAACCAAGGCCCATGCCAGCGCCTCGGTTAGCGCGGGCAGGCGCGAGAGCTGCTGACTGAACGCGTCAACCAGCTGCGCGGCAATGGGGCCATCCATGTCCGGCAGGTGGCCCGCCATCCACGGCCCCCTCTTGATCCAGGCGTCCGACGGCAGCACCTTGAAGGCCGCGTGCCATTCCGCCACGCCGGTCTCGACATCGCCTCGCCTGAAGGCCACTGCGCCCTGCAGCAGGTGGTACTGGCCATTGAGCGCTGGTTCCTCCGGCGGATCGCCCTTGAGTTCCCTATCCACCAGGTGCAGTTGGCGCTCACCCAGGAAGAACTCGGCGCGGCGCAGCCTGGCCCCAGCGCTCGGGCCTGGCCACAGTTCGCCGACCTCGGCCGGCGAGCAGTCGGACTGTTCGAGGAACCCGATAATCTCCAGCTTGGCCGCGGCCTCAAAGACCACCTGAAGATGCCGCATCGCCTGCGCGACGGCTGCGTCGCGCGACGGACCGAGGACATCACGCGGAATCCGCGTCGCGTACAATCGCCCCAGCCATTCGCGGAGTGCGACATTGTGTGGCGCGCGGCTGACGGCCTCCTCGCCGAACACCGCCGCGGCGGCGCTGTCGCCCGCCCACGCCTCGACGATGCCGGCCATCTCGTGGGCGTTGGCGCCCCCGCGCCGCCGTCCCATCATTGAACTATTCAATGATAGCGAGCAGGTCCGGGATGCTTGCCATGTTCGCGGGGCGCGGGACTCCGAAGGCTGTTAGGGGAGGTATTGGGACTGGCATGAGGCCGTTGTTGGCCACGTGGCAGCGGATACCGTCCGGCGCAGGCAACGCGTGTCGGCGTGCGGGACGTGGACCTCCGGCGAAGCGGCTTGCTCTGGCGGCGCGTCTATGGCGCTCTGGGAACCTCGACCACCACCCGAAAGCCGAGGTCGAAGTACGGGTAGTCAGGATTGTACCTGAGACGGATCGCAGATCGGCAATGCCCGGGAAGGTGGCCCAAGGACCCGCCCCCGCAACACGCGGTAGGCGGTTTCCGCTGGGGGCCATGCCATACCAAGCACCCAAACCTCACCAGCGGAAGTACCGGTACGGATCATCGCCGTTCTTGAGCTCGTCGCGGTAGTCGGCGTGGTACCAGCCTGACGCTCCTTTCTTCCCGTGTTCGAGAGCCATCTGTTCGGGCGTCAACCGGACGGCGTCGCGATCCTTTGCGAAGCTTGCGCCGAGGTTCGCCAGGATCTGCGCCAAGGCGCGCGTTTGCCGCCAGCGCGTAATGCGGAAGTACTGCCTCTGTTCGACTTGAAAGCGATCGGGATCTATCTGGCAGAACACGGCAGCGCCCTTCCCGTTGCGCAGCAACCCCAGAAGACCATCGGCCCCCTTTTCGACGCCAGACTCCACGAGCCACGCCGGGTGTTCCGCGCGCCAGTGCAGATCCGACGGGCTGAGTCCCTGGCACTCCGGCCAGGCAGGAACGTTAAGCGACCCCGCAAAGGTCTGAACCTGCCTCAGTTTCACACCGCACTCATGATCGGGCGCGGAGCGGGCGAGGAACAGCACCTTCCCTCCTTTTGCAAGGTGCTTCTGCAGGTCGGCTTCATTGCACTGCGCTTGGCAGCCAACGACAACGAGGTCCGCATCCGGTTCGAGCTTGGCCGCGGGCTGATACGCAACGCCCAGAGCGTCCAATGTCTTCTTGTCGGTGTCGTCTCCCACCAGGATCGTGCGTTTGGCGCGCGCAATCGGTTTTGTCGCAGCCGCGTATTGAAGGAGATTACGCGCAAGCAGGGCGGCGGCTGGATCCAGGAGGACATGATCTTCGAGATCGAGCGTGCACAGAATGAGACGGCCCTGCCCGTAGTCCATTTCCATGAGCGGCGAATACGCCAAATCGAATTCGCATTCCAAGATGGGCCGCCAGCCGCCCCGATGCGGCTTCTCGATGGCCGCGCTTGTGACGGCGCCCCTGTTGCCCCAGTGCCAGCCGTGGATGGGAGAACGCCATCCCGGGTTCTGGACGGGCGCCTGCGGATAGGCGTCAACGAGCGTGCTCTCGCCGGACCAATCGGACAGGTCCGTTGCATCCAGGCCTTGCCAGACGGGATGGGCTGCAGACACCGGGAATACTCGCCGGGAGAGGTGAGGAGCGACACGGAACCCCAGCGTCGTGCGCAGCCACTCGGGGCTTTGGGCGCAGACTAGGACGCGCCCTCCTGCGCCGACAATCGCTTCCAGATCAGAAGGCAGGGCCTTGCCACCGGAGAGGGCCTCACGCCCGATCACGACGAGCTCGGATACGGGTTTCCCATTCCATTCCTGCGCTCTGCACCCCAATGCCGCAAGCATCTTGGCCGTCTTGCCCACGGGATCGTACAGCGCAACGGTCTGCTGCAACGGGTTCGCCTTCGGAAACGCCCGAAAGGCGAAGACATCCCTATGCTCACGGCTGCCGATTTTCGCTGTGAGGTTGATGGTCCCCGTTGTCTTCGTGTTGCCTGCCACGTCAGGGACGCGGCAACGCAGGGGCACGAAGAGGGTCTTGGCCGGCTCGATCTGGCCTTTGCCGCCGTCGCCGGCGAATTGCTTGCCATCGAGTTCAGCGGTCCATGTGTACTGATAGTCCTGTGGGGTGCGTTGGTCGTTGATCAACACAACCTGTTTTTCCACGTCTTGAGCAGGCTCAACATTGTGGTCCTTGGCAGTGAAGGCGGCTTTCCCGCCCGCAATCCAGGCGAGCGTTGGGCCGTTGGCTTCCATCAAGGCAACGCCCTCCGGGTAGATGTCCATCCCTCCCGGCTGAAACGGCTTGGTGAGATTGACGGTAGCCTTGGCCCGGGCGGCGCCGCGCATGCTTGGCGTGAATGGGCGGAGATCCTGCTCTCCCACCTGGAGGCTCTTCCGGCGCCGTTCGTTGTCGAAGGCATCCCAGCCGTACCCGTAGTCCCACGGCACCATGCCGCCGGTGATGCCCATGGTCCGCCAGGAGCGGAAGGTGTTGCGGTTGAAGAGAGCTTGCAGTCGCTGGAATGCCGGCAAGGCATCAATGACCGTATTCCAGTTGGCCCCCATATCGCCGAATTGCTGATCCCCTTTGTACTGTCGGCGAATCGCCTGCCGATAGTCCGTGGTCTCCAGCGCGTAGGCCTCGGCCCCCAGGTAGATCGCGCAGTATTCGGTCGCCAGGGGCTCGGTGCTCCCTTCGAACCCCCAGCGGCCTTGCAGAAACGTGTATTTCCAGGGAGTCCCGAACTCGCAGCACATCAACGGCATATCACCGGTCTTGGCCCATTCGGTCAGCCATTCCTCGCGCTCCTGCAGCGGGATGAGGTTGAGGTAGCAGTTGATGTTGTAGATGTCACCGTTGTAGGCTCCGGCGTGGTTGAGGACGGGACGGGTGGGATCGAGCTTCTTGATGGCGGCCACCGCTCCCTTTGCGAAGGCCTTCTTCCAGTCTTCCAGTGCTGTGACAACCGCTGCGCTTTCGCTCCGGCCGATGTATCGCGGATCCTGGTCGAGCCCGTTGCCGAGCCAGTTGGGGTTGGTGGTCCAGATGACGATGGAGGGATGGTTACGATAGCGACGCAGCTCCCGCTCCAGCTTCCTTCTGTGGCTTTCCTGATACTCGGCCTTCTTCCATTGGCCGGGGTCTATGGGCAGCGCCGTGCCCATGAGGAGGAATCCCTTGCGGTCTGCGCGCTCCGCCCACAGTTCCCGGTAGTTCACGCTGCCCTTCTGGTCGTGGTTTACAGGCCAGCATTCCTCCATGTTGAAGCCCGCATACATGCAGCCTTCGATATGGGCATCGGTCAATTCCACGGAACCGCCAAAACAAGACTCCGTATAGCCATGGGCATTCGGCCGGAAACGGATCTCCGTGCCGTTTAGAAGGAACTTCCGGTCCTCGATCCAGAATTCGCGGAAACCAAAGGGTTGAGCGTACTCGTCACTCCAGTTCGCCCCCTTGGCTTCCAGCTTGAGGGTGTAGACATTCGGCTGCTGGAAATCCCAAAGACGCGGATTGTCCCATGTCCATGCGAGCTGGATGATCTGCTTCTTGCTCCCATCCGTGGCGGCCTTGCCTTGGAAACGCTTCTCTTCCCGTCCCTCGGCGTCTACAAGCGAGGCCGTGAACTGCGCTGGACCTGCCGCAGCCACATCGCTCACCTCGACATCGAGCTTCAGTTCCTTCTTCCGTGTGGAGGTCTGCACGAAGGCATCGCTGATGTGCGCGCCCGGCGGACGGCTGCGCAGGAACACATCCCCGATCAGGCCTTTGGATTCAAGGTTTGCCGCGGTCGTGACCACCCGGCCTGGGTCCAGGAAAGACGTGGCGGGGGTGTTATCGCTCGTGGCCATGACCTGAATCTGCAGCACCGCCTCATCGCCCGCCTTGACCGCCTTGCTGATATCCACTTCGCCGTAGGGCCATCCGATGGCGCCGCATTTTGTGCCGTTGGCATAGATAATGGCGTCCGTGCTCACCCGTTCGAGGGAGACGAGAATGGCCTGGTTCGCCCATTGCGATGGGATCCTGATCTTGCGCTGGTACCACGCGCACCATATTCCGGATCCATCGCCCCAATTCCTCCAGGCAGGGCCTTTCCCGCGCCCAGAGACCAGCCCGGGCAGCGGCCCGCATGGCTTCCATGAGCCGGGGACGCGAATATATGCCAGCCCGGAAGGCGGCTTGGTCTCCGCCCTATCGAGCATGGGGACGAATTGCCAGATACCGTTCAGGCAGATCTGGCCACGCTTGGTGCTGAGAGTCTCGACAGGCTCCTCACCCCAGTCGAGCTTCACGCTCGCGGGCAGCTTCGCGTCCTCGTCCTTCTCGTTCCAGACCACCTGGCCGGCATAGATCCGCAGGTCATCAATGTCAAAAACGCCCGTAGTGTTGAAGAGCGATGGACCGATAAGCACGTAGCTGGCCCCAGGGGGAACCTCGATTCGTTTGGTGTGCTCCTTCCAGTCCTGATCGGCGCGCAACTTGAACTTCTGTCCTTCCATGTCCTGTTTGAAGGCGGCATTGCTACGCTCGGCATTCTCGAGCTCGAACCCCAGGGTCGCGCTCTGCCAGTCCTGGGCGCCGGGTTTGAGTTCTTTCGCGCGCAGCCGCACCTTGATGGTCAGCATCTCCCAATCTGGCTTGAGTGGAAAGTGGAGGCCGCAGCGAACCTGGGCCGCGGGATCCTTGCTGGTCAGGCGCAAGAAGTGGTTGCCGTTCTCCTCGGCGATCTCCACCCCGGCGCCCCAGCCGCCCCACCACCCCTCCTGTTTGAAGCCCTCGAAGGTGCCCTGGGGGAAGACGTTCTCCTCGCCGGCCGCGATGTGGCTGGAGATCGCTATCAGCGCGATCACGGCGGTGGGCATCAGCGCCCCCCTGTTCCGCCATTCGTTCGTCATGGCATAATCCCTTCTCCGCGGAAGGCCGGGCCGGCGCTGTTGCGGGTGCCGGGTCGGTTGAATGACTTTCCCCCACGAACAATCCCGGCTGTGGACCTCGTAGTGTTCCACTTCCCAGCCGCCCCTCACCCGGCCTCGCGGTAGCAGTACCGCAGCAGGCCCTCGAGGCGCTCCCGGCACTTGACCCGGCCGTCCGCCCTGCCGGCCTCGGGCCCCGGTTCGATCAGCCTGTTGCCGACGCCCTGGTCCAGCGTCTTCGTCGTCGGCAGGCTCACGCGCCTGGCGTACTGCTCGACGGTCTCCTGGCCGTCCCACAAAGGCCACGTCGGCGCTGGCGGCTCCGCCGCGAACGCGCCCGCGGCGAGGCAGGCGAGGGCCAGCAGCGGGAACTGGAGCGGCAGGGTCATGGGCGGCGCTCCTTGCGGCGAATGAGCCGCTCGCAGAGAACACCAACCACAAAAAGAACGACGAGCGCAACGATGCAGTCCGCGACGACGCCCACTATGCTGACGTGGATGCGATTAGCGGCAGGGCCAGTGATTATTGTGGGGGAGCCGGGAATGACGTACTGGTAACGCGGCTTCTCCGCAGCAACAAATGGCCAGCCGTATTGCGTGGCCCAAACTGTTTCCAGGAATAGCGAGTGGCGGTCGCGCATGTTCAGCCACAGCAAGCCCGCCGCCACGAACATCAGCACCACCGCCGTCGAGAGGTGGAACTGCAACCACGGGCGCTTCTTCGGGGCGTCGCTCATGCTGGCGCTCCCGGCGGCGGGCTCAGGACTCGGTGCATGATGCCGCCATTATCGGCGGCGGCGGAATGGGGGGCAAGGAGGAAAGAAGAAGTGACGGCGTCATCAGTCAGACCGCACACAACTGCCGGACCAAGGCTGTTCGTGGCGCACATGCCAATGTCACCCGCCTTGCTACTGCCGTGCAACCAAGGGTTGAGGTGACTCAATGCGTTCCACAATCTTTTCAACGGGACACTAGTGGTCCGTCAGTCATGAAGTGATGGGTACAGAGACCGTAGTTTGATGCGTGCGTCGGCGGTGGTGAATTGCCATTGAACCTTGGCGTGGCGGCTGTTTCGTGATCGTTCCCACGCTTTGATCTGCGCGGTCAGTGTGTCGACGGACGGGATGCGTCGGGATAAGCATTGGCGCCCGAGCGCGCTCAACTCGATCTCGGCCATGTTCAGCCAACTGCCGTGCTTGGGCGTGTGATGGATTTCCAGTTTGTCCGCAAGCCGCTTGGCGTCGGCGGGTTCAAATGCTTCGTAGAGGCTGGCGGCTGAATGGGTGTTGAGTTGGTCGAGTACCAGCACCAGCTTGTCGCATGCTTTGTAGCGCCCCTGGAGCAAGTCGCGGACGATGTGCGCAAATTCCTCGAGCCGCCGCCGAGCGGTAACCGTCACCTGCCGTTGGCCAGCCAACGGCTCAAACGTCATGAACAGGCTGGCCACACCGTTGCGCGTATAGACGTGATCGTAGCAGAGCGGCTGGCCAGGACGCGGCGGCAACGGTTCGCGAACTTCGCCCACCAGTTGCTTGAACGTCTCATCCAAACACACGACCGGCCGCCGGGCGTCATAAGAATCCGGGCATGTTTGAGCATGCGGACTTCGCCCTTACCGCGGCTCAACAGACGCTGCAATTCCTCGCGTTCTTCAGCCTCGAGTATTACACGGTATTTCTTCATCGCGGATCTCCTTGCCGGTATATCTTCATCGGCAAGAAGATCTTAATGACGCATCATATTACGACTGACGGACCACTAGCTGTATTCAGGATCCTTCGCAGTTCTTCCTTCGTTGTTGAACGGATCAAGTTCTTACGTAGAGTAGATCGCGTCCACTCGAAAGGATCACGATCATGAGGCGCAACAGTGTGTTACCGAACGCGTTCTTGCTTGCCGTGTGCTTCGCCTCCGCTGCATTCGCGGAATCCCCGGCGGCGATCCACATCAAGAATGATGCGGTCGAATATGTGCTGGGGGCAGACGGGAAGAATCAGCACTTTATCCTCCGCCAAACTGGCGTGGATTACTGCGCGCAGGCTTCCAAGACTGAGTTCGCGCGGGTGAAGAAGGCCAACAAAGAGTATCCGGCCACCGCAGTCTCCTACAAAGACGGAGTCCTCTCCGCACGGTTCGGTGAAGTCGGAGTCATAGCGAGTATCCAGGTGAAGTCGCGCGACCAATACTTTGTCTTTGAAGTAATCGAGGTGCAAGGCGAGGGCGTGGACGAGTTCACGTTCATCGACATTCCGCTGACCACCAAGGGAGAACCCGACGAACCCTTTGCCGCGTGCGCGCTGGCGCTCAACCTGCAGACCAGGGTGCTCGAGCTTCCACGGGCCAACAGCCGCCTGCGTGCCATCTGCTACCCGCGCTTCGGCTTTGTTGGTGCGCGCGTTGCGGTCTTTGGCTGTGAGCAACCCGAGCTGCGAAAGGTCATGAAGGAGGTCGTGGCTCGCGCGCCGGACCTGCCGCGTACCCGCGTCGGCGGACCGTGGGCCTTGGACGCGGCTCAGAATTACGGCTCGTATCTGATGACCGGTGGCATCACCGAACAGAACGTGGACGATTGGATTCGGCTCGCGCAGCAACTCGGGATGCGCCAGATCGATTTTCATGGCGGCCACTGTTTCCGTTTTGGCGATTGCGAGCCCGACCCCAAAATGTACCCGCGCGGCTGGGACAGCTTTAAGACTGTCATCGACAAGTTGCATGCGGCAGGCATTCTGGCCGGCCTGCACACCTATGCATTCTTTATGGCGAAGAGCTCCAAATGGGTAACGCCGGTACCTGATCCGCGCCTGGCCAAGGACGCGACCTTCACGCTGGCGGATGCCTTGCCCGCAGAGGCGACCACAGTGGCCGTGGAAGAGTCTACCAAAGACGTGTCGAACGTGACCGGGTTCTTCGTGCGCAACAGCGTCACGGTTCAGATCGATGACGAATTGATCACCTATGCCGACACATCCAAAGAGCCGCCGTACGTCTTCAAGAACTGCAAGCGCGGGGCTTGGGGGACGCGCGTTGCCTCGCACGCGAAGGAGGCCAAGGTCCAGCACCTGCGCGAATGCTTCGGTCTGTTCGTACCCGATGGGGATACGACCCTGCTCGCTGAAGTCGCCGGCAAGACCGCCGAGATGTACAGCACATGCGGGTTCGACATGATCTATCTGGACGCGCTCGATGGGGAAGACGTGATCGCCGGCGGGCAGAATGGCTGGCACTACGGTTCCAAGTTCACGTTCGAAATCTGCAAGCGGCTGACGAAGCCCGCACTGATGGAAATGTCCACTTTCCATCACCACCTGTGGTTTGTGCGCTCCCGCATGGGAGCGTGGGACCATCCCAGCCGCAGCCACAAGCGATTCATCGACCTCCATTGCGCCAGCAACGACAGTTGCCGCCGCATGTTTCTGCCGGCCAATCTGGGATGGTGGTCGTTCAAGACCTGGGCGGGAGCCTTGTCTGAACCGACCTATTCAGACGACATCGAATACTTCTGCGGCAAGGCGCTGGCGAACGATTCGAGCATCGAGATCGCCGTCAATCCGGAGAATCTCGTCAAGACTCCCGCATTGCCGCGCTTGGCGTCCATCATCAAGAACTACGAGGAATTGCGCTTGGCAGACTACTTCAGTGCAGACGTGAAGCAGCAGTTACGCGTGCCTGGGGATGAATTCGAGCTGCAACAGGGTGACGACGGGCAGTGGCAATTCCGGCGTATGCAGTATGCCAAGCATAAGGTTCAGGGATTGGATGGTTGGAGCGATTCTTGGACGGTGACGAACAAGTACGCCCGCCAGCCGCTGCAGATCCGCATTGAAGCGCTTCTTTCGGCAGGGCCCTACGACGCGCCGACTAACGTCACACTTGCTAGCTTTGAAGACACGAAAGAGTTCGCTAGCAGTGCTGCTGAAAGTGGTGTCACGGCAAAACTCGATGGCAGCACTGAGCAGGTGAAGGCGGGCAAAGTGAGCGGGTGCCTTGTGGCCAACAACACGCGGCAACAATCCCTACGCAGTTGGGCACGATTCAGCAAGATCTTCACGCCACCGCTGAACTTAGACACACAGCAAGCGATGGGGGTGTGGGTCTACGGCGATGGGAAAGGGGAGGTGCTCAACCTTCAATTGAAGAGCCCGCCGGGCTTCATCCCGGGCGACAGCGAACATTACATCGTTGCAGACTTTACCGGCTGGCGTTACTTCCAATTGGTCGAACCGGAAGGCGAACGTTACGCGAATTACTCCTGGCCATACGGAAACCTGTATTCCATCTACCGTGAGAACATCGCGTACTCACACGTTCACGCGCTGAACCTCTTCGTGAACAATCTCCCGCCGAAGTCGTCGGCGACGTGCTACATTTCGCCGGTCCGCGCGCTCCCGGCTGTTAAGGCCAAGTTCCATAACCCGCGCGTCAGTTGCGGCGGAAGAACCATTACGTTTCCAGTGGACATGGAGAGCGGTAGCTATCTCGAGCTGCGTTCTGCATCGGACTGTAAGTTGTACGGCCCGAGTGGCGAACTGATCTGCAAGGTCGAGCCGCAAGGCGACATTCCTTTCCTGGAACTTGGCGAGAACAGCGTGAAGTTCTCCTGTGAGCCGCCGGCGGGGCTGAACCCGCGGGCGAATGTTTCCGTGATCACCGCCGGCGACGTCATCCGCGGGATCAATTCCAAGTCAAAATATGGCAAGGCGCCGTAGGAAGTATGAAGTGCGAAGTGGAAGTACGAATGCCGAAGCGTGAAGCTTGGAAGCGCGGATGACGTGCTCCGGGGGGTGGGCAGATGGTCCGGCTCGAAGCTTCGACTGCAATTTCGACCCTTTAAGGGTGCCCGCTGGTTTGTGGCTGTGTGCAGACCAGTGCGGGTTCTTCGGACAGCCCCGTGTCGTAGACAAGGCAGGGCCAGCCATAGCCGATGATCTCGAACACCTTCTGCCCATTCTGTTTTCCTGAATAGTGCCAGAGCGGCAGCGTGTTCAGATACATGACGCCACCAGCAGCGAACATCATCACGATGGCCGTCGCCAGCGAGAACTGGAACAGAGGGCGCTTCTTCGGCGCGTCGCTCATGTTGGCGCTCTCGTCAGCAGGCTCAGGATTCGATACATGATGCCGCCATTATCGGCGGCGGCGGATCGCCGGGCAAGGCGGAAAGCGGGGCTGCCGGGCAAGCCAGCAGGGCTTTTCAATTCTCGCCCTTGTTCATAGGGCAGATGAACGCCAAAGCGGCGAAGGGGTCCGCTATGAAGCGTCGCAGGGCGTCTGGCAGGTATTTGTGCCGGGTACGCTGTCGAATCAGCCCAAGCGTCAGATTAC
>JAPLOD010000179.1 GCA_026692735.1 Planctomycetota bacterium
GCCCAGGCCAAGTCGCACGCCTTAAGGCGCCCCAGGCCGCCATGCCGTAGCCCGAAGCTCGTTTCCGCCCGTATGCCGTGCCCGTCCAGCAGGACGGGGCACACTCAGACTCTCCTCGATAGTTCAGCTCTTCTTTCCTCTGCAGCTCGGGCACAGGCGGATATGGCGCTTGTCGGGCGAGGAGACCATCCGGTTGCAGCGCAGGCAGGACACGCGCTCGCTCTTGTCTGTCGCCCTGGGCTTCTTCTCTGACATGACGCCAGTATAGTCCTTTACTTCGGCGTCAGAATCGGACGGAACTTCGCCACCCAACAATCGCCATTGCCCCAACCGACGGGGAACTTGCCGCCGTTGGGCACAGAGCCGTATCCTGGGTCGCCACCGTACTTCTCCTGCCATGCGTTCTTCACGGGGAAGTCCCGGCTCGTGGTGACGCCGCCCGCATAGAGCGTTCCATCCGGACCTAGGAAGCAGGCCCGCGCCATCTCGTCGCCGGTGCCGCCGATGTAGGTCGAGTAAAGGAGCGTGCTCAAATCGTTGGACAGCAGCGACACGATCCCGTCAAAAGGGAACTTCCCGCCAGCCCCCCAGGTATGTCGCTGCGAGGAGCTTGCCCGCCGGGGAGAACTTCGCTACGCCGAAATCCTCCGGACCGCCGCCGAACCTCGTCTGAAAGGTTCCCGGCGTCACTGGCCACTCCTTCGTGCAAGTGCAGATGAAGATGTTGCCCTGCCGATCGACCGCGAGGTTGTGCGTCCGCGGGAATGCGTCGGCGATATACGTGCCAAAGAGCAGCTTCGACCCGTCCGTGGAGAGCTTGCCCAACCAACCCTCGCTCGGCGTCGCATTGTACGCATCGGGCGTGGTCGGCATGTCCTTCGAGTATGTCCGCATGAGTATGACTGGACAGTAATCGGCGCCTACACCCAGCGAAGCCACCCAATCGTTGCCGCCCGTGCCCCCAATCCACGTCGCCCAAAGCACCTTCCCATCACCGGAAATCTTGATGACCCCCGCGTCACATCTGCCGAAATGGTTCCCGCCGCCATGGGGAGTCTTTTGAAAGGCATTTGCGAACCAGCCGGCCGGCAGCTCCTCTCTGCTCTCGGCGAAGTAGTCTAGGACACCGTACAGGTTACCCTTATCGTCCATGGCCATGTCGCGAACCGCGTAGCCGGTGCCGACGTAACTCGCCCAGACCCAGCCCGAGGCGTCGGGCTTCAATTTGCCGACAAACCCGCAAGGGTGCTCGCTGGTCGGCTGGAAAGCGCCCGGCGTGGTGGGGAACCCTGGACCGATTCGCCCGGCCACGTAGACGAACCCCGCGTGATCCACCTTGACCGTGTAGAAGTAGATTTCTTTGCCGGTCCCAAAGACCTTGGACCAGATCAATTTGCCGGTAGGGCCGAACTTGGCCACCATGGCGCCAGCGTTCGGGGTCTGTCCCGAAACATCGCCGGGAGTCCTCGCAAAATCGCCGGGACCAACGGTGCCTGCGATGAAGATGTTGCCCTCGGCGTCGGCGGTCATATCCCGGATCAGTTCCCCGCCGGCGCCACCGAAGTACGTCGAGAACATCAGTTCGTAGGTCCTCGGCACTGGTTGCTCCGCTGCGGCCGGTTGTGCCGCAGATTCCTGGGAGGCAACGTCCGAAGACACGACGAGAATGGCAAAGGTTGCCACCACCCAGCAAGTCTTCATAGTCAGTCTATCCTCTTTAGACGCGCCGGCTCGCCTCATGCATCATGTCCACCCGCTCGGTCGCCTAGTCCCGGCCCTTGGCGCAGCCTCTTCGATTACGGTAATGAACTCCTCTTTAACAACAGGGGCGTAAGCGCACCCCAGCATGTTCGCCGTCCTTCGCTTTGAAGGTTGCAGGGCAGAGTATATGTTCCTGCAGCATTGGCGTAAAGAGTGCGACCGAATGGCGGAGGTTCCCTGCGCAGGCGCTCTCGACTGAGGCGATCGCTGAGGAGCACGGCAAGGACGACGCCTGCAGCTGGCCAGGCGTTACGGGAACCTTCCCGAACTTCCGAGGTAACTTCATCGGCTTTCGGGTGGTGGTGGAAGTGCCGCCGAGGACGCCGTAGCCATCCGCCCGTTCCCGCCCGTATGCCGTGCCCGTCCAGCAGGACGGGGTCTGCTCCACGTTCAACCTCACCTCGATAGACCGCAGTCTTTGGGCGGAGGGTCCCGCCCGTGGGATTGTCGTTGGCGATTGCTGTCAACAACAACAGCGTAACAGTATGCCATCACCGTGACGATGGTAACGAGCGACCCTGCCGCCGAAGTGACGGCCAATTCAGGCCCGTCCGCCGATGCTCTTTCAGCCCTGCCGCCGTCTATCGAGGGCCTTTAGTTGCCGCGCACCAGAGCACGAGCCTCTACGCCGCGTGGGCCGAAGTGGCGTTGGGGCTGAAGGACCTCCCGGAAGCGGAGAGCCGGGCTGGCATCGTGCAGCAGCGTGGGGGCACAGCCTGGGCGCAATGGCGTACGGACTTCACGCGGCGGCTGGAGGCGCAGCGGAAGCCGAGCCCGTAGGTCTTTGCTCGCGAGTGGAATCTGTTTGGCCGCTCCAAGATGAACTTGCACCTCTCTCCGGCAAAATACTGGCAATGTAGTAACGCTGCGCTGTATGATGCTTACCAGGGGCATTACGGGGTCTCTCACGTGAACCACCGAGAACTACAGAAACTCGTGGCATCCGGTGAATCTGACCGGCTTGAGTTCAAGAAGACAACAGGACTGCGCGTTGACGCTGCCAAAACTCTGTGCGCTATGCTCAATGGCAGCGGAGGCGTCGTGCTGTTTGGCGTCAAGAACAGCGGCGAGATGACAGGACAGGATGTTTCAGACCAGACGCTTCAGGACATCGCGCAAGAGTTCCGGCGTTTCGAGCCGCCTGCGTTTCCAGAGATCGAAACCGTAAGCCTCGAAAACGGCAAGACGGCAATCAGCGTCCGAGTCGATGACGGGAAGTCCAAGCCGTACACGTTCGATGGCCGTCCTTACGTCCGCAATGGCCCAACCACCTCGATCATGCCGCAGCAGGAGTATGAGCGGCTGTTGATCGAACGGCTCCACGCCACGCGCCGCTGGGAGAACTCGCCCGTGGCCAAAGGCATCGGTCTCGGCGATCTGGATGCCGACGAGGTGCGGCGCGTCGTTGATAACGCGGTGCGTTCCGGACGCCTACAACGCCCTCGCAGTCTACGCCTGGAGAATTTGTTGCGCGGCTTGGGCGTCCTCGTCGATGGCCGACTGGTGAATGCCGCCGTTGCATTGTTTGGAAAAGGTGAACGGGTCAAAGCACTCTATCCACAACTCGCTCTCCGAGTTGCTCGTTTTCGCGGCAAGGACCGCTTGGCGGACTTTGCCGACAACAGGCAATTCTGGGGGCACGGTTTCGCGCTCCTCCAACATGCCGAAGCCTTCCTGATGGATCACATTTTCATTGCCGGACGGGTGGAGTCTGGAAACATGCGCCGAGAAGACAGGCCCGCGTACCCGCCTCGCGCCACTCGTGAGGCCCTCGCCAACGCGATCTGCCACCGCGACTACAGTATTCCAGGCGGAGCGGTGACCGTGGCCCTCTACGACGATCATCTGGAAGTCTCCAATCCCGGCGCACTGCACTTTGGCTTGTCGCCGGAGAAACTCGTTCAGCCACATGAATCCAAGCCGTGGAATCCGATTATCGCCGATGCCTTCTACAAATCGGAAATCATCGAGCAGTGGGGCACGGGCACGCTGAACATACTCGATTGGTGCCGCGAGAATGGAAATCCACCGCCTGCATGGGCTGAGCAGGCGGGGGCGGTAACCGTGACGTTTGCGCCAGCGGCTCCCTTGGAGCCAGAGTCGCGGCCAGAGACACAGCCAGAGTCGCAGCCAGAGTCGCAGCCAAGTTCCCCGGAAAGAAGTCTGGCTGACAGAGTTCTCGCTTTGCTCCAGGGGCGGATGATGACCAAGGCGGAACTCTCTCAAGAACTTGGGCAGAAGGCTGTCTCTGGGCAACTCAACAAGGTCATCCGGGAACTTATTGCGGCAAAGCAGATCGAACGGACGATTCCCGGCAAACCGCAGAGCCGTCTGCAAAAGTATCGCCTTGCCGAGAACGGCAAGCAGGCCGCCAAAAAGCAATGAAACCCTGGTGACCCGCAAGGCAGTCGGGGGCTACAATACGCCCGTGCTCCAAACTGTCTTCAGCACCGCCGCCTGTCGTGGGGCCTCCGCATCGAAGCCGCTGGCGTTGCTCTGCCTTTTCGCCTTCCATCGCCTTCCCCGTTGAAGGACCTCCCCGAGGCGGAGAGAGGAACGGTCTGATTGCTGGGCGTCACCGGCTTAACAGGCCGCAGCGTCTCGCCGGGGTCCTGGCTCGGCGGCTTCGGCAGTGGCATAGTCGGGTCGGTCCTCCCAGCAGAGAGGCGCTTGCCACGCCACTCATTCCAGCGAATGGAAGCTGCGGACCGCAGAGGGGCTCACAGTAGCGATGAAGCCGGGTAATGCCGGTGGAGCGAGAGGGCCTCAGTCAAGGCGGCTTTGAACGCGGGAACAACATCCAGCTCAGGAGATTGGCTGTGATCAGCCTAGCACGCTGGCCGAAAGTGGAAGACCTGCGGAAGAAGCTCAACGGCAGAGCCAAGGCTAAGCCGGAGTATCGTTTCTACTCGCTGTACGACAAGGTGCACCGGATGGACTTCTTGGAAGCAGCCTACGAGCAGTGTCGGAAGAACGACGGCTCACCGGGTGTGGACAAGCAGACATTCAAGGACATCGAGAAGTACGGAGTGGCACGGTATCTGGCCGAACTGGCGGAAGAGTTGAAAGCGTTGCGGTATCGCCCGCAGCCCGTGAAAAGGGTGATGATCGAGAAAGTGGGTCAGCCCGGGAAGTACCGGCCACTGGGGATACCGACGATCAAGGACAGGATCGTGCAGCAAGCGGTGAAACTGCTACTGGAACCGATCTACGAAGCGGACTTCACAGACAATGCGTACGGCTATCGGGCCGGAAAGTCGGCCCTGGACGCCGTTCGCGGAGTGCACGAATGCCTGAGGACGCGGTACGTGGATGTAGTAGACGCGGACTTGTCGAAATACTTCGACACCATTCCACACGTGGAGCTTCTGCGCTCGGTAACACGGCGCGTAGCGGATAGCAGGATAGTATGGCTGATCCGCCAATGGCTGAAAGTGCCGGTGCAGGAGACCAAGGAGAATGGCAAGGTAGTCGTCAGCGGGGGCAAGAAAACGAAGGTGGGAACGCCGCAAGGAGGGGTGATATCGCCGCTGTTGGCGAACATCTACTTTCGGCGTTTCCTCGTGGCGTGGCAGAAACGCGGATTGGACCAGAACTACCAGTCGCGGATAGTGAACTACGCCGACGACTTCGTGATCCTCACACGAAGACACGCGCAAGAGGCGCATGCCGAAGCGCGGAGAATCCTGATGGAGATCGGCTTGACCCTAAACGAAGCGAAAACACGCATCGTCTACGCTTGGAAACAACCCTTTGACTTTCTCGGCTACACATTCGGCAAGCAATATGGCCTGCGTGGCAGGGAATACCTGGGACTAAGGGCGTCCGACAAGAACGTCCAGAAGTACCGGGAGACAATCCGCAAGTTGACCGGATGCGATCAGACCTGGAGAAACGCTGAGAGCGTCGCGGTTGCCCTGAATCAGACGACCCGGGGGTTCTGGAACTACTTCAGACTGGGACGCGTCCACGAGACAATTCACATACTGGACGAGTATCTCTGGGAACGAATGAGAGAATGGGCCAGAAGCAAACATCCGCCATCCCGGCGTCGGCGCGCAAGGCGCGCTCGCGGGCAGGCAGCCCGCTACGAGAAACTTGTCGCGGCCACAAAGCTGCTAGTCTGGGGCCGCGACATACTCACAACGAGCGCCGAGACACGGAGCGGTTTGTGAAGCCGCATGCTGTGCGCAGTGATGACCTTGAGGGAGAGCCGGATGCGGGAAACCTGCCTGTCCGGTTCGGGAAGCGGGAAGGGGAGACGGAGCCTTGCGTAACATCAGCACGCCACCGCGCCTCTTCTCGACTTCATCGGTGGTGCTGATGTTCATGGCGAGCGGACTTATGTGGGCGAACGTGCGGCCACGGGTGACACCGTACGTCTCAGGCGAGATAGACGACGCCCGTGAAGGCATCATCTAGAGAGAGCACATCGTGTCTGTGCTTGTCGCCCGGGGCTTTCCAGGTCCATGGCTCGTGGACACAGTCGAGGTGGGAACCCGTCCTTCGGGTGATCACGGCCGCGTTTCAAGAGCCCGCGTTTCAGGCGGACCAGGGCCGGATGGGGAGTTGGAACCAACGCCATTGGAGAGGGAATTGTTACGTGATTTTCCCGCCACGGATAAGGAACGCGAAATGGTGGCACGCACCCCAGGCTTCTCCGGGAGCATGCTTTGGGCAAACCTCGCCCGTGATGTGTTCGTGGCAGGGATCATCCTGGTTGCCATGGGTGCGGCGTTGGAGTGGGTCGCGCGCCGCAGGCGCGAGGAGTGAGGCGACAATGAGGACGAGGATTGTGCGCTGGGCAGTCGCGGTCGCGTTCTGCCTGCTGGCGCCAGCGTTGCGCGCTGAGAACGTCTTCCAGGTGTCGGCCCCCGGGCCCCAGTAGCCCGCCGCGCCGCGCAAACACCGTGGTACAATGCCGCCATGTATCGAGCCTTGGCCTGCCTCTTCCTCGCCTGCGCGTTGGCCCGTGGCGCTGACGCTCAGCCGCAGAATGCGGAGCGGAATGGGGTGGCGAAAGACACGCCCGGGAACGATGAGGTTATCAGTTAGCTTTACGGGTAAGACGCCGCGTGGTAGCCTGATCGGGCTGTCTCCAATACCGGCCAGGACGGTTGCTGTCCGCAATAGAGGTTTTGGTACTCACTGTCTTTGAGTCCGCGCGTATGAAGCCGCAGTGCTGGACTGCAAAAAGGAGCCGCTGGCCGATCGCACTAAGCGCGGCACTCGCGTTGCTCCTACTGGCCTCCGTCGTAGTTCTGATCGCGACGACTGCTCGCGAGACCGCAGCACCACAAGCCGGCAAGCCGGAGCCGCACGGTGATAGCGCGCGGACCGCGGAGCGGGAAGCCGCGATAGCCGCAACTCCGAAGTCAGCCGGGGCACCGGTCTTGAAACCCACCGAGAACCCGATCGTCACAACGCCTGCGGTGAAGCGGGAGCGTGTCTTCCGGGGCCAGCCTGTCAGCACGTGGATCGCGCAGTTAGACAGCACAAGTCCCACGCTACGCCTCGCGGCGTTACGACGACTGGATGCCCTCCGTTCACGTACGGACATCAGCGAGGCGCTGCCCGGCATTGTGCGCCGCCTGAAGGACCCGGACACCGGCTGCCGGCTAGATGCAGTGCTGCTGTTGGCGAAGCTGGGATCAGCAGCGAAGGCTGGGAAAGAGGACCTGCTGCGGATCGTGCGCGACTCCGGGGAAGTATGGGATCTGCAGCCACCGGCGATAGAAGCCCTTGGCAACTGCGGCCCGGAAGTGGCGGACGAAGTTCTCCCCATTGTAAAGCCTCTCGCAGGCAGCCCGGGGGAATACAGTGCGCCTGCAATGCGCACGCTGGCGAAGTTGGGGCCACGCGGCGTAGAGGTACTTGGCGAGCTCCTGAGGACCTTCACGTCAATGCAGACGGCGCCGCCGGTCGACCTTGTTCGCGCGCTGGGTTACAGCGGGAAACATGGCGTGCCGCTCCTGGTTTCTCTGCTCAAGCACGAGGCGCCGCATATTCGACGACTGGCCGCCCGCGCGCTCGGCCAGATTGGCCCAGCCGCGAGCGGGGCGCTCACCGACCTGCGCGAACTGCGCCAGCGGAAGGATGACATGGTGCCGGCCGCGGCGACGGCAGCGCTTTTGCGCATTGAACCAAAGGGGCCGCATCGCACCGATGCGCTGTCTATGCTCATCGAGGCTCTCAACACAAGAGATGAGGAACTCCGCATAGATGCCGTTGACGGACTTGCAGTCCTCGGCAAAGAGGCGGTTCCGAAGCTGCTGGAAGCTTTCCAGATGGGCAGCCCGGTCATGCGCGAGTCTGCTGCCGAAGCACTGGCCCGGATCGGCCCTGATGCAGACGCAGCCGTCCCGACGCTTATTGACGAGCTGAAGAATGAGCAGGCGCCCGGCCGCGCCCACGCGATCTGGGTGCTTAGCACGATGGGCTCGAAGGCCAAAGCCGCCGTGCCCGAACTCGCCCGTATCGCCGGTGACGCCAAGTCGTCGCTGCGATCGCGCGCCATCATCGCATTGGGCCGCATTGGCCCTGACGCAGAGGCGGCCGTACCGCTCTTGCGTCAGGCGGCCAGCGGGAAAGATCGTGGTATCAGTAGCGACGCGCAAGATGCTTTAGATGACGTGCAGCCGGTCTGGGTGGAGATTTCGCCGGCGCGCAAGCCAGCACCGCCACAGGAGTTTTGAAGCAGCGTTCCTTCGGCAAGGGATCTGATATGAGGCAGCATATCGTCAGCAGCATGGTCGTTGTGCTTGCGCTGGCCACAGCGCTGGGGACCGCCGGCGAAACGGCGGGCCAGCGGGACTCGGAGGTTGTCCAGATCCTGGTTCAAGCGCTGGAGTACGACCATCCTGACGTGAAGGAATGCGCACTGCGGCATCTCTCGGAAATGGGGCCGAAGGCCAAGGCTGCCGCGCCACAATTGCGGCTGCTTGTTGAAAGCGATCCGAAGTTCAGGGAGAAAGCTCTGATCGCGCTGGCAAAGACTTGCGAGCCGGTTCTGCCTGCGGCCAGCAAGCTGCTTGCCGACGAAAAGACACCGAACCGCCTCACGTTGCTGCAGCAGATCGCAAAGATGGCCGGGGCGGACAAGGGCCTCGCGCCGCTCTACATCCAGTTACTGCGCGACCGGGATTACAGCGTCCGTCGTGCCGCCATAGCCGGGCTGAAGGCGCTCGACATTGACCCCACGCCCCATCTGCTGCCGCTGCTAAAGGAGAAAGACAGTCTGCTGCGCACTCAGATTGTGGAGGAGCTGCGAGCGCCGGCGGGTTTACCGGCGCTCATCGCAGCGCTGAAAGACGAGGAACCATCAGTGCGCCTGCACGCTGTTCTAGCCATCGGAAGGATCGGCGCCGATGCCGCCCCAGCCGTTGGGGCGCTTCGGGAAACCCTTCGTGAGCAGCGCGCGGGCGGGATTGTCCTGGGGCCAAGCGCCGCAACCAGCCTGGGTCAGATCGGGCCGCCGGCGAAAGCCGCTTTGCCCGACCTGCAGCCACTGGCCGCCAGCACCGACCCGTCCACGCGCGCGAGCGCGGCCATGGCGATCTGGCGAATCGGCGGCGATCCCGGCACGGCTTTGCCCGTGCTGAAGGAGCTGCTACAGAAACCTGCAGCCGGAAGCGGCGGCGATTCGAGCGCAGCGCTTAGTGCTTTGCATGCAGTGTCGGAAATCGGCGCAGCAGCGAAGGAAGCCATCCCGCTGGTGGGCGAGGTCCTGACGGGGCCAGCGCACGCGGACGTTCGCAGCATGGACATCCGCGTGGTTGCCGTCCAAACCATGGGCAAGATGGGGCCGGGCGCCGTTCCATACCTGACGCAGGGCCTGAGCGACAAGAGCGAGGTCGTTGTCCGTCTCTGCGCCGAAGCGCTGGCTCAGATCGGTGCAGGTGCCAGTACGGCAGCGCCGCAGTTGCTCGCCCTTCTCAAACGCCAAGTGACGGACGCGCACACCAACCAGGGGCCTGAAGTGGCCGCCGCGCTGGCCAAACTCGATGGACTGCCGAAGACGGCAATCCCCGACCTGGCCAGCATCATCAAGACGGTCAAGGGAGTTTACGCCGAGCAGATCAAGCTGGCCGCCGCGAGCGCCCTCTCGCGCCAGGGCGCGGCAGCCAAAGCGGAACTGCTCGAGTGCTTGAAGTACACTTCGGGCGAAGCGCAGGACGTCCTGGCGCAGGCCGTGGGGAAATGCGGGCTGGAGGTCCTTCCCGAACTGCTCAAGTTGTACAAGCCCGACGCGCCGTCGCCGGACCGCCGCACCGGGTGGCTGAAGGCTATCGCCGCGATTGGGCCGCCAGTGGTCGAGCCGCTGATTAAGTTGCTTGGCGATCCTGATCGAGACATGCAGCAGGCGGCGCACTTATGCCTGAGCAAGCTGCCATGCTGCGCACCAGAGGTCATCAAAGTCTTCAAGACGTCACCAGACGCGAAGTTGGCCCGGAGCGCGTTCATCGTGCTGCTGACTCTTGGCGAGAAAGCGCCGGAAGCACCTCCAGTGGTGCTTGAAGAGGCACGCAATCCTGCCTCCAAGTATCGGCAGATGGCAATAAGCGGTTTGCCGCAATGCGGCGAGGCTGCGAAGAAGGCAGTGCCCGATCTGCTTGTGGCGACGAAAGATCGCGATCCTGCGACACGAGCAGCAGCGACGAGCGCCTTTATGAACATGAAGGTGGACCCCGAGACGGCTGTGCCGGTCTTGCGGGAACGACTGAAGGACATCAGCAACCAGGTGCGCGCGCGCGCCGTGTGGACGTTAGGGACTTTCGGCCCCGCCGCCGTGCCGGCCTTGATGGATGCTTTGTCGGATCTCGATCCAGGCGTGCGGGCGGACGCGGCGCGCACCCTCGCTCAGCTTTCGCCGTGGTCGCTGCCCGATCTGGTGAGAGCCATCAAAGGCCAGAGCGAGGAACGCCGCAAAGCTGCGCTGGAGTGCCTGGTCGCTGTCGGTCCTCTGGCATGCCCCGCTCTCGTTCCGTTGATCAAAGACGACGACGCGGCAGTCCGCACGGCAGCGGCCGAGGCGTTGACCAGATTGGGCGCGGTTGCCGTTCCAGGGCTTCTGAAAGCGGCTCAAGGGAAAAAGTGACGGCGCATCGAGCACGTGATCGTGGTCGAGTGCGTGCCAATCACGGTCTCGGGCTGCATGGTGACGCCACTACGTAGTTTGATGATCCGCCGCCGGGAGCGCGCCCGATGACCATCCCGCTCCGGTTCCCGCTGCTGGCCCTCGTGTGGCTGGCCACGAGCGCGTTCGCGGCGGAGACGCCCGCGCCAACGTGGCCGCTCTGGGACGGCAAGGAGTCCATCGAGCAGTACGCCAATCGCGTGAAGCTGCCGCCCACACCGCACACCATCACTCCTCAGGCACAATCTCACACCAATACACTCCCTGTGTCGTCGCCACGTACAGGCGGTTCTTGTGCCGCAGTATGGTGCGGCACTGCTCCTTGTCGCCACGCGTGAGCGGGGTCGCCTTTCCTGTCGCGCGGTCAACTTCGTAAATGCCGGCGGCTGCCGGTACCCACAGACGCTTCTTGTCCCACGCGGCTTCGCCGCTCATCGCCGCACTTGGAAATGTGCAGCGCACGTCCTGCGATTGGCCAGCGGCGTCGGAGAGCCGAAACACAGCCGCTTGATCCTCTACTATGAGCTGCAGCCTCTCGGAATCCTGGTGGAGGATGTATTGAGGAGCGCCGGTCGCGCTTATCTGCGTCCACACGTTGTCCTGCAGCCGAAAGACAGGCATGCGAGCCCTGTGCGAGGCATACGTATAACCGTTGACGTACACGCGAGGGGCATCCCACCAGACACGCGCGGTGTAGGTAACACGCACAGGTTCATTCGACAGACCAGCGCTGGCGCTGGTAGGCGCCAACACGGTCGTCCGTCCGGAATGCGGATCGAACTCGGCAACGCCCGCACGTTCCCCATTGCGGAAGATCATCAATAGCTTGTTGCCCGCTGCGCTGAGCGAGACGATCTCGTCCTCGGGCAGCTCCTGCGTGACTTTGCGGAACTGCTTGAGCACGTGGCCATCGGCCGCCAGTTCAAACAGTCCTTCGGCGCCCCCACAGAATACACGATCCCCAAGCACCGCGACCGTCCGCACCTTCTTGGGCAACTGCGCCAGAGGTTCCGCCTTCGGCTTGCGCGGCTCATAACGCAACGCCTGTCCCCCAACGGGCACAGCTCCACCATCGCCGCGGAATGCCAGCACCAGCCACAATACGCCGTCGGGGCTGATCGCCGCCGCCGGTTCGTACGGCCACCGCGATTCGGTTCCGCCAATCAGATGCAGCTTGTCGAAACCGGGGACGGACGTATCGGTCTTACGAGCCAGCAGTAGTTCGTGGACCTGGACAACGGTCTCCAACCCCACGACCTGCTTGTGTGCGCTGTGGGCCGCCAGCAACGCTTCGCATACCGACCACCCCGTTTCCGGGTCGTCCGCCCAGAGCTTCTCGCGCAGATACTGGTAGTACAGGTTGGCCACTGAGTAGTTGAAGAGCTTCCGGCGCAGAAATATCTGAGTGCCCATCTTGATGGTCTGTGTCGCCTCCGCCGTATTGCCCCCCGCCTTGCAGAAGTTTGCCTTCTCTTCAAATACCTGATCTGGCCGAAGCTGGGCGAAGTTCTGCCCGGCAGCGGCGGCAGCGGGCTCGTACAGAGCAATGGCGCGGTCGAAGTGCTCAAGATTCGTTCCGTGGGATGGCAGCAGCGCCATGACGTACTCGGACAGAAACGCGACCAGCGGCTGCTTGGACTGCGCCTGCCGCTCCAGATAAGCGATCTTCTCGGGGACGCTCTTCTTGTCGTGGTACAGTAGCAGCCAGAACAGGTTGCCGAGTGCCGCGGAGTCAGGTTGGGTCTGCTGCGCCGCTTTCTCGATGGCTTCATACACCGCATGCGGTCTCAGTCTCGTCAGGATGAACTCGGCTTCCTTTCTTTGCCGGTCGTCGAACCACTCCGGATGCGCCGTTATCAGTTCCACACACTCGGTCACACGCTCGGGAATGTCATACTGCAGATATCCGGCCATCCAGCAGAAGTCTGCGGCGAACTCACCGGGAGACTTGCGAAAAGCACTCTCAATCAGGCGGCTACCGCGTTGTGCGAGGTGGGTCTCGCGCGCCTTGGTGCGGCGCACGGTGTCGTCATGCAGCAACAGCAGCGATCGGCCCAGGCCGCACTCAGCGGCCGCATCGGCAGGACCCAACAGGAGCACGTTCTCCCATGCGCGCACGGTTTCGTACAGAAGAAAGCTGTCGCGGTCCGACCGGGAACTTCGTGAGCGTGTGAGCTCTGTGGCGCGTTTGCGCCAGTAGTCCAGTTCAGGCTCTTTCTTGCCGGTGCTCCTGCTATCGAGCATCGCCTTGACCTTGGCTAGAATCGCATCCATGACACGATCATGGTTGTTGGATTCGGCCTGCATGGAGACGGGTTCCACCCGCCCGCAGTAGCGAACCTCACCTTCGAAAGCGATCGCCCACGGCTTGCCGCCGACGAATTGCGCATCCACATCCTTGAACGTGCCGAGAATCACCAGGCTGGCGGGCGGAAGCACATCGGGGCTCTTGCCACCGGTAAGGTTTGCGCGGGCGAGGTCCGCCTCGTTCAGCAGTTCCGTCGGGTACTGTCGCTCCAGGACAATGCAGCCTGGATGCTGGCGCAGGAGGGCGCGGAGCTTCTGCTCCAGTTCCTTACCCCACGCGTCGCTGCGATCCGTACCGCTCTTGTTCTGGAAGGCGGCGATACCGACGCTCAGGTCGCGTGTAGCGGCGCCACCACGCACCACGGCCAGGACGTTCTCCCGGCAGGCGGCTGCACTGAGGAAATGGTCCTTCAGCGGGCTGAGCTGTTTCTCCAGCAGCACCTTGGCCGAGGCCGCCTCGACCAACCGAAGCGCGAGCGCATCGGGCTTTACATCCACGCAGAGCAACAGTTCTGCGCCGGCGAGCTTGCCGATGGCGGGGGCATCTTTGGGATCAACGGCTCCGGCCAGGCCCAGACTCAGTTCCTTGAGGACGGCATCAAGTTTCGCGCGTTCGACAAGTTGGAGCGAACCCTGCGCGGCGAGCGTGCTACTGAGCACGTCGGCGAATTCCGCGGCCTTGGCGTCGCCGGCCGGGGTGACGAAGAGGGCGAGGGGGCGTGGCGTTGGTGGAGCGACCTCCGCAGCCACTGCGAGCAGGCCGCTCGCCCACGCGGACAACAGCCACGGCAGACGAAGTCTCATCTCTGCTCCTTCTGCGCCGGCTTGGCTGCATCGGCGGCGCCTGCCTTCCGCCGCACCAGCCACAGATCGCCGTCAAGCGTCCCAACCAAGATTCCGTCGCCGAGTTCCTGAACGAACCGGACCTTGGCGAGTCTCCGTCCGTCCGGCGCTTGGCGCAGTGCCAACGGCTCCCCACCGCCCGTGTGTAGAAAGAGGCAGTCATCAGCCGCCAGCAGTTGGTCGCCGGCCAGCACGCACGGCCAAGTGCTCTTCACCTTTGGATCGCCAAACCACGGCCGGCCGCGGCTGCCGGCGGATTGGTAGCTGCCAATGAGCGCCGTCCGTCCTTCGGCCGCGGGGTCAGCCAGTCCGAGGCTCGTGAAGTTCAAGAATGCAGTGAGCATCTTCCCGCCGCTCCACGCCAGTTTGCTTATCTGGCAGTCGTCCGCCTTCGCCTTCTGGAACTGCTTCGTCTCCGGCAGGAACCTCCACAGTCCCCTCCTCGACAACCCCGCGTTTTCGCTCACCGCCAGCCAGATGCACTTGCGCTTCTCATCGGGCAGCAGCGCGCCCATGGCGTATGGTTCTCCCCCATCCAGGTCGTGGCGCTTCTCCTGCCAACGGCTGGAGGCCAGGATCGCAAACTCCCCTGTCGCGGGATCGAACTCGGCGAACGCGCACGGCGGGCAGCGCCAGGGTTCGCCGAAAGACACGTACACTTTTCCCGCGTAGCACGCGAGCGCGCTGACTTTGACCCCGGGCGCTCCCTTCTCCTCGCTCAGAGCTGTGCCCTTGCCCTCGCGGAACATGGCCAGGCCGCCGTCCCGCGTGCCCGCGTAAAGACCGGCATCATCCGCCGCAAGGCACGTCACCTGCTCGTAGTTCGTCCAGGACTCGTCAAGCCGCTTCACCACGATTCTGCCGAGGGAGACCTGCGCTCCACCGTTGACTGATACGGCTGTCGCTCGGAGCTCCAGCGAGACCCCGTATCTCCACTCCGGTGTCCAGACCAGGAACAACCGGTCTTTGTGGCTGCACAGCGCCGCGAGCTCCATGCCCTCGGTCAACTGGCCGATCTGAATGGGGATGAAGTCGAACGCTTTCCACGCCTCCGGAATCGCCACGCGGCCCTTGAGCTTCGCCTCCAGTGCAGCCGCCTTGTCCCCCAGGTATCTGCTGAGCAAGCGGGCCGCGTGGTCGTGCGTATTGTAGGCGGGCTTCCCCAGGATCCCGACGATGCGCTTCGCCGCGTTACAGGCATCCTCAACCCGCCCGGCTTTCTCCAGGTCCGCGACCCAGCCGCCCACGGTGTCGTCCCAGGCGCTGAGCCTGCATGTCTCCTCCGACGCCACCAGCGGCCTGATGAGCGCGTCGCGATATCGCGCCGCTTCGGCATTGTCCTTTTCCGCGAACACATACAGGCCTTCGTTCGTCAACGCGATCGGAAAGAAGCTGTCGCCCCGGCCGCGCTCAGGATGGCCCACCGGCACCTCGGCCAGGAACGTGTCGAGCGCCTTTCTTGCCGCCTCCTGACGCCGCTCGTTGTGGAGATGCGTAATGGCGCACCAGCCGGCAATGCGCAAGCTCGGCGACTTGCGCTGCGTGATCCAGTCGAGGAGTTCCTCCACGCGGCGCCGTTCCTCGGGCGCCGTGAACTTCTCGCGCAGGACCTGGAGCTGCGCCAGACTGGAGCAGATGCCCCCATACGGGAGGTCCTGCTCCAGCGGCCCCGGCGGCGACTCCTGCCGCAGCACCATCTCCTTCATCAGCGCCACAAACTCGGCGGCGTCATCTGTCCAGTAGGCGCAGTAGTTCGGCGCCTGCTGCAGCGCCCGCCACCACTCGCTCGCCGCGGGTCTGTAGTTCGGGTAACGCGGGTCGTCCAGATCGTCCCGGCGCGCGGCGTAGTAGTCGAGTTCCGCGCGGTAGCTGGCCAGGCAGATGTCCTTCAGCAACGTTTTGATCTCCCGGGCTTCCTTCTCGTCCGGCTTTAGTTTGATGTACGTCGCAGGGTTGTATGTACCGCTCGGAAGTCTTATCCGAACGTGTTCGCCGCGCTTCCAGGCAGCAATATGCTCCTCGATTGCCGCGCGCGAAAGCTCGCACTTCCGCAGCGCCGCCCTGTAGATCGGCAGAGCGCGTTCCTCCTTCGGAAGCTTGTCCATTCCCCAGTTGGCCATGTTCTGCCAGCATTCGGCTGCGAGTGCGCGGTAGTCATTGCGGGGGTCGAGCGCCAGCGCCGCCTCCGCCGCGCGGATCGCCGGGCCGTATTCCTGGTGCCTCAGGAGTATCCCGCCCCGCTCGGCAAAGACCGCCGCCTCGCCTTGGGGATCGGCCGGCGCCAGGCTGGGTGCCGCGGCTTTGAGCTTGTCCCGCACTGCCGCTGCCAGCGCCTGCCGCGCCGCGCCCACGTCCTTCGCCGGCACTGCAAGCACGATGCGCTCGCCTTCGCCGCCCTGCAGGGGCTTCAACTGTGCCGTCACAGCCAGCCGTTCCTCGCCCGGCACACGCTTGAGACCCACATCGAGCAGCAGGAGTGACGCTTTGAGCTTCAGGTCGGCGCCGCTGAGGTCCTTCTCGGTGCGCAGCGTGTCCAGGTGTTCCCGGTCCAGCACGATCAGCGCCGGGCTGGCGCCCAGGTCGCTGAGCAGCAGCATCGCCAGCGCCTCAGCGAGGCCATCCAGCAACGATCCTGCTTCCTCGCTGCGCACACTCAGGATGCCGACCGCCCGGCGCTCGCCGTCGGGCACGCGCAGCTTCTCAACGGCCAGCCTCACCGCGCCGATTGCCGGTGATAGATCCGCCATCAGTGCCGCTTCGCCTGCCAACGCCGTGCCGAGAGCGATCCCCGTCCTGGCTTCGATCATCTGGACGCGGCAGGCTGGCGGCTGGACCCGCGGCACGTTCTCGACGAACACGAACAGCTCTGCATTCAGCACCTGGCCCAGCTTCGCGGCGGTCGCCGGGTCATTGAGCCCCGCGGCGCTGAGCTTCTGCTCGGCCAGAATCGCACGCACTTTCGCCCGTTCAACGAGACTCACCGCCTTCTCCGCCGACAGCGCGGCTTCCAGTTTGGCGACAACGGCTTCCTGCGGCGCGCGCTCGCCGTCGCCGGGGATGACGGCGACGGAGTGCGAGGCGTCAGCGGCCCTGCCCCGGAGGGGGCAGCAGCACGCGAGGAGACCAAGGAGCGCGAGCAGGCGTTTCACTTCTTCTCTTCCTTCACCGTGCCGGCCTTCCGCCGCACCAGCCACAAATCGCCGCCTAGCGTCCCGACCAGGATGCCGTCGCCATGCTCCTGCACGACCGCCACGTCCGATATCGCGCGGCCAGCGGGCGCGTAGTATAGCGGCAGCGGCTGGTCTTTGGTGGCCGGCGTGTAGAGGCACAACCATTCATTGGCCGACAGCAGATGATCGCCCGCGAAGGCGCAAGGCCAGACCGTCTTCGCTCTGGGCAGACCGAATCGCGGGCCCTCATCGCCGCTACGCTTGTAGTTGGTTATCAGCCAGGTTCGCATGGCGGTGTCCGGATCCAGGACGGAAACATCCGGTGTGTTCAGCCACCCAGCCAGCAACTGGCCCTGGCTCCAAGCCAAGCAGGTGATCCCCCATGGCATGGCTTTGAATCTTTGAAACTGCCTCGTCTGAGGAATGTACTTCCACAGGCCGGCCCTGGCTTCGTCGCCCTTGACGGCAAGCCAGATGCAGCCGCGCTTCGCATCCGCCGCCAACCCGCCAATCGAGTATGGCTTTCCGCCATCGAACACGCTGCGGTTCTCCGTTGCACGGCTGGACGCCAGCGTGACGAACGTCTTCGTCGCCGGGTCACACTCAACCAGGCCAGCGGGATAGTACCCCCACACATCGCCCAGGGCGAGGTAGACCTTGTCCCCATAGCACGCAACGGCCGTGACGCTGTTGCCGGGCAAGCCCCCAGCCTCGTCCCAGACCGTGCTGGCGCCGCCACGGAAGACGGCCACCCCGGCGGCGAGCGTCCCGACATAAACGCCTGCATCGTCCGCCGCCACGCAGGGCAGCTTGTATAACCTGTGTACGGACTCCGAGGTCGCCGCCAACTCCGCCTCGCCCACGACAACCTGCGCTCCGCCCTGCGCCGCGACCGATGTCACCAGGAGGCGGCGTTTGCGAGGGTCCGGCCACACCAGGAACAACTTGTCCTTATGCAGACAAACGGCGCACAGCGTCGCGTATCCCTCCGGCGTCGGCCCAATCTGGAGCGGCGTGAAATCGTAGCCCTGCCACGCCTGCGCGATCGTCGGAGGGCGATTGAGTTGCCGTTCCAGGCCGGCCGCCATCCGTTCCAGATCGTGCTCCAGGTCACGCGCGAAGTTCTCCTCCGAGAGGTCGCCCGGCCTGTGACGCAACAGTTCCGCGGTGCGCACCGCCAAGCCGTGCGCCTGTTCCAGCCGCCCGTCCTTCGCAAGCTCCTCCAGCCAGAAGGTGACCGTCCAATGCCATTTGCTGACTCGCACGATGTCCTTGCCGTCCAGGAGCGGCGTCAGGGTCCTCTCGCAGAAGCTAAACCCGGTCTTCCGGTCTAGCTCGAACAATCTGCTGACGAGCCGACGCTGGAGGTCACTTGAGGGGATGCCCGCAGCATTCTTCTGCGGGTCTGAACTCTCCTGCAGCAGTTCAGTAAGGAGCGCCCCCAACGGCGCTTTTGTCGGCGCAGCCCCGGTCTTGTCAGCCATCTCTTCCATCGCAGCATACGCCGCGACCTTGAGCGCCGCCGGCTGACGTTCAGAGACCCAACCGAGCGTCTTCTTCGCCGCTGCGAGTTCCTGTGCAGTCCTGAACCGCTGCCGTAGAGACAGACCCGCGATATTGCCGCACAGGTACTGGCGTTCGGCCAGCGTTTCGCTCTCCCCCGGCGGCGACTCGTAAAGCAACACGGCCTTCTGCAGCAACTCGCCGAAGTGCTGCGCATCATCGCTCCAGTCCAGAAAGCGATAGGGGGAGTGGCCCAGCTCGAGCCACCATAGACGCCGCGCGGTCTTGGCGGGTTGCACATACGCCGGGTCGTCATCGTTCCACCTTGCCGCATAGTAGTCGAGTTGCGCCCAATGGAGCGACAAATTGGCGGCGTTGACTGCATTGCGCAGGGCTTTGAGTTCCGTTTCGGCAGCACCCAAGTCGCGCCAAGGGATAAGGGGTTTGGCACCGCATGGCAGTGCCACAGCGACCCGTTCGCCGCGTCTCCAGCGCGCGCTGTGCTCATCAACCGCTTCGCGCGCAAGCTCAACGTAGCGCCACGCCGCTTTGCAGGTCCCCAGGCTTCGGCCGCGCGGTACGCCGCCTTCAGCCTCTAACGCGACCACCTCCCACTGGTCCAGCGCCAGGAGCCGGTGTTCCTGGCAAGGGACCAGCGCCAGCGCTGCCTCGGCCGCGCGCGCCGCCTCCCTGTGCTCGTTATGCGCGCTCAGGACTCTGGCGCGCTCCGCGAAGACCGCAGCCTCCTTCTTGGGGTCCGCCTCAAGGGGCACCAGCGCGGAAGCGTGCAGCTTGTTCAGGATGGCGGACAGAAGTGTTCGCCGCACGGTGGCAATGTCCCTTCCAGGCACAGCAACGGGAAGGTTGCCTTTGTCCCCGCTAAGGAGCGATTGCACTTGCACTGTCGCGTCCAGACGTTCTGCCCCTTGACCGCGCTTGACCCCGACATCGAGCAGCACGGCGGACGCTTTCAGTTGCAGCTCGGCCCCGGTGAGGTCCTTCTCCTGCGTCAGCCGGCCCAGGTGCTCGCGGTCCAGGATGATGACGTGCGGCGATTGGCCCAAGTCGACCGTGAGGAACGCGGCCAGGGCCTCGACGAGGCCATCCAGCGCCCGGCCTGGTTCCTCGCTGCGCACGCCCAGCACTCCCACGTAGCGGCGCGCCGCGTCTGGCACGCGCAGTTTCTCCAGGGCGGACTTCACCAGGGCCAGGGCCGGCGCAAGGTCCTGGCTGAGCGACTGCTCCATCAGCAGCATTGCGGCAAGTGAAATACCCGTGCGCGTTTCGGTGGCTTGGATCCGCCATGTTGGCGGCTGCGTCTTGGGAAGCTTGTCAACGAAGAGGAGCAGGTCGGCGGCGAGCAGTTGTCCGAGCTTCAGCGCCGTCGCCGCGTCAGTCAATCCCGCGGCGCTGAGCTTCTGCTCGGCCAGAATCGCACGCACACTCGCCCGCTCAACGAGGCTCACCGCCTTCTCCGCCGACAGCGCGGCCTCCAGCTTCGCGACAACGGCTTCCTGCGGCGCGCGCTCGCCGTCGCCGGCGATGATGGCGAGGCACGTCGGTTCCGCGGCGCAGGCATAGGAGCGAACAACGCAGCAGAGGAGGGCCAGGCTCCTGGCCAGTCCCAGACTCAGCGCGGAACGATGGCGCATCACCTGTTTTCCTCCCGCGGCTCAACCTGGCACCAATACACGCCGTCGTCTGTGGCGAAGTACAGTCTGCCTTCATGGTGAAGCACGCTCAACCCGCGGACCTTATCCTTATAGGCAAGCCAGGTGGCCTTCTGACTCTTGCGGTCAATCTCGTAAAGGCCGGCGCACGTCGGAACCCACAAGCGCCGCTCGTCCCAGGCGGATTCACCCACCAATTCAGGAAATGGCAGGGCGCAAATGATCTTCTCGCCGCTCTTCAGGAACTCGAACAGTGCTTCTTTCCCGATCACGGTCAGCCGCAACGCTTCGCCCTGCTCGCGGATGACGTACTGCGGCGGGCGCTTCTTCCAGCCAGGAAGGCTCTCCCAACCATTCTTCTGCAAGAGCCAGCCGTTAACACCGTAGCTGCGGGCTTGGCCGTAAAGATAATAGGTGTTGATATAGAGTTGCGAATCCACGACATTCCACCAGGCGCGATACACATGGTTGATGGGCTCATCTGTGATTGAGGCATCCCTTCGCGTTGGAGCCAGAACCGATACGATACCCGTGGCCGGATCCAGTGTCGCGACGCCGAACTGCTCAGAATCTCTAAAGATGAGGTACAGCGTCGCGCCTGAAGAGCACAGATCCACGATCTGATCCGCAGGAAGCGAGTTGGCGCCCTTATGAAAACGCCGCTCAACATGGCCGTCCGCGTTCAGTTCATACAACCCTTTGACGCCACCGAAGTAGACCTTCCCGTTTAACGAGGCCACGGCGCGAACGTCGTTGGGCAGCTCAGCCAGGGGCCGGGCCGAAGTCTCTCCTGGGCGGTAGACAAACGCCGGGCCGCCCGACTGCCAAGGCTGCAGCACGACCCAAATGCGGCCAGCGGCGGCAACCATCCTTGGAGCATAGAGAGCGTGGCTCGCCGTGCCGCCAATGAGGTGCCATTGGTTGAACGTTGGGATTGCTTGGCCCGCTAGCTGGGCGGAAAAGACGGCCTTGAGTTCGAGAATGCGTGGCGTCTCATTGGCAATGAAACGGCCCTCCTGGCCCGAGAGGAGAGTCTCGCACACGCGGAGCCCCTCTGCCGCGTCATTCCGCCTCAGGACGTCCTCGAGATAATGCGTGTAAAGCCACCCGATCGCGAAGTTGAAGCGGCCAACACTCCTGAAGTACTGCGCGCTCGTCCGCAGCATCTTCTCGGCTTCCACCTGGTTAACCAGGACCTTGCAGGCGATGTAGCGAGACCAGTGGATTCCATCCACGACCTCACGGGCCGGGCGATCCGCCAAAACGTATGCATCTTCCTGCACCTCGATGGCACGATCATAGTGTTTCAGCGCTGTCACGTCCTTTTGGTCGCGAAAGAGCCTCTCCGCAGTGGCATATTCCGCCAAGAAGCGAACGAGCGGGTCTGGGAATGCACTATATCTCCCGGCGAAAGCAATAGCCTCGTGAGCAGTTATCTTCTGATTCCATTGCAGCTTCAGAAAGAGTTGCACAAGCATCTCGCGGTCTCCCTCTGCCCTCAGGACGGCCTTGTCTATGGCCTCGAACAGACTCTCCTTGTGGACCTCTGCGAGCCGCAGTCTCGCGTACTTCAGGTCCGCCTCAGTGAACAAGGCCGCGTTGGCGACGATATAGCGGTCCATCTCTGCCGCCCTCGCCGGCAGCCCAATCGCCAGCGCCTGTGCCACGTGGCAATACGCACTAGCGTACTGCCGCGTTGGTGAGGCGCGGAAGGCGCTCTCCACGAGGTGGGTGGCCCGCAGCGACTGCTGGATCGCTAGTTCTTTCTCCTCTCCCTTGCCCCAGATGAGCGCGCGATGGTGCAAGCCGAGGAGACAGATGCCCAGACTCATCCTCGCTTCCGTGTTCTGCCCGTCCAGAAGCAGAAGATTCTCCCACGCACGGATGGCCTCACGTACCGCCAGTTTGTCCCGGTCCGACCCGCAGTAAGGTAACGACCGCAGGGAGGAGTAAGCCCAGAGAGGCACGAGGTACAACGCGTGTCGCCGCCAGAAGTCCTTCTCTGGTTCGGCGTGAGCGTCCGCAGGCTGTTGCTGCCGGATGCGAGCCGCTTCTCGCACGATCCTGTCCACCGCCGTGTCCAGTTCGTCGGAGCGGCAGGTGAACTTGAGCGCAGTGCTCTGATTCCGTAGCCGGAAGCCGAGCTCGAACTTGATCTCCCACGGCTTGTCGCTCGCATACTCGGCTGTTGCGTCCTCCATCGTCCCAACAACAACCAGATCCGCCGGCGGAAGGTCCGCGCCGTCCCCCTTGGCCAACCCGAATCTCTTCAGGTCAGCCTCGTCGAGCAACGCGGTTGGGTACTGCCGTTCCAGGACGGTGCACCAGCCTTCCGCGCGCAGGCGTTTGCGCACCGCTTCCTGCAAGGCGCGCTCGAATCGGTCGCTGCGGCTGGTGGGACTACGGTTTAGGAACGCGGCCACGCCGACGGTCATGCGGCCGGCCGGGCCCGCTGGGCCAGGCAGAACGGCCAGCACCTGCTCCCGGCAGGCGGCAGCGTTCAGGAAGGGGTCTGCCAGCCGCGCGAGCTGTTTCTCCAACAGTATTCTTGCCGACCCCGCCTCGACCAACCGCAAAGCGAGCACATCGGTCTTCAGGTCCACACAGCACAACAGTTCCGCGCCGGCCAGTCTGCCGATCCTGGGCGCCTCCTTCGGGTCCGTCACCCCCGTCAGGCCCAGCTTCACCTCCTTCAGAATGGCGTCCAGTTTCGCGCGTTCCACCAACTGCAGGGAAGGCTGCGCCGCAAGAGTGCTCGTGAGCACGCCGTCGAATTCAGCAGCGGCGGCATCATCTGCTGCGGTCACGAACAGTGCGAGCGTGCGCGGCGCGGGGGGCGCTGCATCCGCCGTTCCGCCAGACACGCTGCCCATCAGCAGAAACGAGAGTAAGAGGAAGATACGCTTCACTTCTTCTCCTCTTTAACGTTGCCCGCCGCGCGCCACTGGATCACGGCTTCGGGAATCAGTTTGGGCGCGAGTTCCTTGGCGGCCGCTTCGAGTGCCGTCTTGGCGGCAATGGTTTCCGTCAGGTCTGTGGCTCGGGTCGTCTTTCGGCCGATGGACAAGACCTTGCCCGTGCGCACGTCCACCGCCTGCAGTTCCAGCCGGCCAACGCACGTCACCAGGTCGCCCGTGCGGGTCCCGAGTTCAGAGAGGCCTTCGCCGACCAGCACGATGTCGGCCGTGTCGGCGCCGACGGGCAGCTTGGTGTCCGTGTCTTTCAGAAAACGCACGGCCCACTCCGACAGCGCCTGCTTGGAGGACGCCGCATCCACAACGGAGAAGCCGGCGTCCTTGGCGATGATAAGCAGTTCGGTCGCTGAAGCGGGATCGCGCACAGGCCGAGTATGGGTCTCGTTGACGCTGACCAGGAGACGCGGCAGCACACCGGCACGTGGGCCTTCGGTCTTGTCTTTGGCGATGGCGTCCTTGATCGTCTGCACGGCGTCCTTGACGGCGTCGCCGCGCGGCAGGAGCACGTCTGCCTTCTCGTTGAGTGCAGCGCTGACTTTCTCGGCGAGTGCGGTCACGACGGGCGCAAGCTTGTCGCTGAGCGGGCCCTGCGCCACGACAGCACTGACCTTGCTTGTTTCCACGCCGACAACCTTGGCCACGATGTAGATGTCGCGATCAATGGGGAAGATGCGGCCGAGCACCAGGAACTGAGCGCCGCTGAGCTTGCCCAGCTTGAGCTGGTCCTCGGGTGTGGCCAGACCGGTGAGGTTGAGGCTGTGCTCCTTGATGAGCTTCTCCAAGTCGCCACGCTCGACCAATTGCAGGTTCTCCTTGGTGGCCAACAAAGCGGAGAGCAGATCGGCGACCTCGTTGCCCCACGTCTTCGCCTCGACCTTTGAGGCCTCAAATGGCAGGACTGCTATACGGTAGGGCTTCGCGGCCTTTTCCTCGCCCGCGGCGACGGAGCCGCCCACCACCAGCGCCAGCACAATGCACAACAGCAGATGCCGTTTCATAGTCATTCTCCTTTTTCGCCGGCTGGCTGTAGCCGGACACACAGGTTTGTCAGCACGATGGACAGGAAGCGCCGCCACGCCGCTGACGGCGGCTTGTCGGGCGGTCCGACGCGGAGCAGGCACAGGAAGCCATTGCCGGCTTCGATGCGGTCGCAAAGGCCGCTGATGATGCTCTTGCGGTTCTCTGACCAGTGCGGCGCTCGCCAGGCCGTGTCGTCCGTGGCAGGTGCGGCGAGTTGTTCGAGCAGGCTTGCGTGCACGCCGCACACAGCTTTGTCTTTGGCGGCGACCTCGGGATGCTCCCCGCCCGCGCCCGCGAACAGGACCGTTGCCCTGCCGCCCGCGCGGACCCATTCCATGAGCCACCGCGGCGGCGGAGCGGCGCCGGCGAGGAAGACCATGGCATCCCTGGCTTCGGGCGGCTTCTGTTCCTGCAGCAACGTTGCCCTGACGCCAAGGTGTGTGAGGAGTGCGCGGTGTTCGTCCGGCAACTGGGCTTCCAGGCAGGCGGGACGCCAGGCCGGGGCATCGGCCAAGAGACTCGAAAGGCAGAGTTCCAGGACCAACGGCGCGGCGGGGTTGGTCTCAAGCTGCTCGCTGACGGGGCATGCGACGAGCAGCACCGAACCGCCTTCCGCGGGCCACGCCTGCGCCAGCGCTGTGAACTGAGCAACAAAGTGCCGGCCATCGCGGGTGTTGTCCACGACGTCGTGAGCGCCGGGCGAAGACAGGATTGTCTTGAAGTTCCCGGCACAGGAAACCACTGACGGAGCGGACCAGTCCAACTCCCCCACACGAGGCCAGCGCGCGAACAGCGCGTGCTGGGCGGCGGCAGGATGCTGGGGGTCGTCCACCGCGACGTCGCTCTGGGCCGCCATTAACACAGGAACACTGAGGGAACTGAGAGCCGTGGGCGAACGCAGAACCAAGATCCGGGCGCCCGCTCGCAGTCTGGCCTTGAGCGTGTCTGAGAGTTCTGCTGCCCGCTCGGCGAGCCACCTGCCGTCGAGCACCAGCACATCGCCGGAGAACGTTTCGAGTGCCAGCCGGCCGCTGACGTCGGTGTGTCCGGCGCCCGCACGGGTGAATGCCGTAGCAAGGGCCTTACCCGTCTCCGCCACCCCCACGGGCTTGCCGTTCTGGTTGGCAATGCGCAGGCGGCCCCAATCATAGGGTGGATAGATGCGGAGCGTCGCCGTGCCGTGACTGACGACGCGTTCGCCCTGCACATCGGCAACTTCGATCTCAAGATCGGTCGGTACCCGGACTGGCGGCGTCTTGAGCGCCAGCGCCCAAGGCTGGGCGCCGTTTTTCTTTGCTCTGCCGTCGGCGACTCGTGCTCCATACGCTGACGTAACCCATCGCAGTTCAGCGGGTTGGCCGCGGACGTCCAGGTCGAGCCTGACCTCTGCATTCCCGTACACACGGCCGCTTTCCGGCCGGATGGTGATCCCCGACTGTTCTGCAGCGCAGAGCGTGCCAAGGAAAATCCAGAGGAGTCCCACAGTTCTCACGGGGCACCTCGCCCGCTGGCCAGAGACTGCGTTCGGATGGTGCTGACCTTGGCCCACAGTGTGATCTGTGCGCTACCCAGACGTGATGACGCAAGTTGCACCACCACACCGTCCGTCACGAGCGCCGCGGCGGACAGCGTGAGCCGGGTGGTGTTGTTAGCCGGCTGGTAGTTCGCGACGACCACCAGTTGCGTGCTACGATCCACCGGCGTCTGCGCATGAGCCTGCAGTTCCCAACGGCCGCTATCCTCCCAGCCGATACGCGCGACTTCGCCCTCAAGCACAGCGACCTGACACACGAGCTTGAGCGCCTCCGCATCGCATCCGGTGAAGAAGGTGACGAGATAGATGTGCTCAGGGGTGTTCTCCATGGCGAGAGGCAACGTCCCCACCTGTAACTTCCCCGACTGCAGTGCTGCAAAGCTCACCTGCCGGGGCATCAACTGCCACGTCTCGCTTAGCGCTTGCCGCAAAGGGGTCTCATCCGGTGCCGCACCGCGTGGCGGCAGCGGGACTTTGGCAAAACCCGTCTGCTGGGATGGCTGGCCGGCTCTGAGCCAAAGCGCCGTCACAAGGCCAATCCCGAATGCCAGGAACACGGCGGCCGCCAGCGCCATGGGCGGCAACGACAGCCAACGGGGCCGGTCCGACTGTGCCGGCGTTGTGCGCAACTGCGAGAAGGGGCGTGGCGCACCAAGGGTTTCAGCGTAATCCTTCAGGTCTCGCTCGGTGCGGCGCCAGGACTCGGCGAGTCTCCGTGCTTCCGGGTGGTCCCGCAGGAGTGCGCTCAACTCGGCCTGTTCCGCCGCCGACAGCGTGCCGTCCAGCTCCCCGCTCAACAACAACTCCAGCTTGTCTCGATCCATGGTTCAAGACTCCAGCAAATGCCGTTGTGTCAGATGAGCGCGAATCGCCTTACGCGCCTGGAACAGCCGGGAAGCCAGCGCTGGCTCAGTGACTCCCTCAGCCTGCGCGGCTTCCTTCAGTGTCAGCCCGCCGAAGACAACCAGCGACAGAGCCGACCGTCGCTCAGGGGCCAGCGCGGCGATAGCCTGTGACAACTCCGCAAAGTACTCCTTCCGTGCCACCGCCTTTACAGGGTCGTCGAGGCTCACGGGGTCGTCCCCTGACTGCGCGCTCAAGCGACCGCGGCGTCGTTCGCTGCGCACGACATTCAGCACCGTGGTGCGCAGCACAGAGAAAAGCCAGGTGCCGAAAGCGGCGTCGCCCCGGAAACTCGCCTGCGCCTTAATGACGCGCAGGAAGCTCTCCGACACGGCGTCGTCCGCATCAGCGTCATTGAGGCCCATCGCTCTCGCGTATCGGAAGGCCTTCAGGGCGTGGCTGTCGTAGAGTTGAGCCACTGTGTCGGTGCCAAGCGCTTGTTCGTACACTGGCGGACGATCCCCCTCCTCAATATGTTCGCATCTGAGGTTCCCTTCGCTCATTCGATTAGACACCGTATCAGGCTATTCCATTTCAGAAAAACTGCACCTACGTAGTGAGGGCGAAGCAGCGGGGTGGCGACGTACACTGGGCGGTCGGACACCCCCGACAAACAAGCGCCTTCGCGGCGCTAGAACGACGATCTCGGCACCGATAGTGTCTTTGGCCGGTTTCGCGGTACAAAAGCGAATCCGGCCCCGAAACCCCGGTATTGTACCAGCCGCAGACCCCTGATCCGGGAGGTGTCTGCGATGGCGCAGGGCGGATGGCGCGTCGTATCTCGGCAAAGCAGCGTAGGACTATCCGCGCTTGCAGCTTGAGGCGGCCCTGCTACATGGGGGTTGTTACGATGGAATCAAACATGGAACTGGTGAAATGCTGGCGGTTGTTGATCGAGGTGGCAATCTTATCTGCCGCTGCTTTTGTCGAAGCGGAAGAGGCGAAACCGGCCGAGGCGGCCAAGCCTGTGCCGCCGACGCTGCGTGTGCCGAAACTCGCCAAGGCTCCTGTGATTGACGGCAAACTGGACAAGGAGGAATGGAAGGGCGCCGCAGCGGTGACTGGCTTTGCCAACTTCGGCAACCGCATGTCGCTGCCGCAGTTCCTCCAGCCTATATGGTACATGGCCTACGACGACGACAACTTCTATCTTGCCTTCCATTATCCGGTGTATCCGAAGGGCTCGCTCAGGGCGGCGTGCAAGACCAAGCCGCTCGCCGAGGAGCAAGTGTCGGGGATGTCTATCCTGTGGGATGACCACAGCGAGATCGAGGTCTGCACGAACGGCCGCGAGAACGCCGTCTCCGGCTATTTCCACAAATTCATGACGAACCCGTGGGACATTGTCGCCGACCAGAAGGTACGCTGGTCCATCGGGCAGATGGGATGGCAATACGAGACCGGGGCGGTGGCAAAGTCCGTCTTCACCGACAGCTCCTGGGACCAGGAGATAGCGATTCCGCTCAAGGGGCTCGGCGTCACGCAGGTCAAGGACGGCGACAGTTGGGTTGTGCAGCTTGTTTCCGCACAGGATCCGGGAGCAAACTACTTCACATGGGTCCTCGCTTCCTGGCTTCAGTTCCACCTCTTCCCCGACGTCATTCTGGACTCGAAGGCGGTCGCCGCCCAGTTCCTCACCGTGGGCGACTGGATGAAGGGGAATCCGAATTTCGGATTCCGGCTGAGCAACATGACTGGCAAGGACGCCGAGCTGGAAATAGCCGTGAAGATTGTCGGCTCCGACGGTCAAGCGCTGCTCGACCAGAGGAAGAAAGTGGCCGTCAAGGCCGGTGAGAGCAAGGAGGAGAGCATCGCCGCCACGGGGCTCAAGCTGGGCGAGCCCGCCGGCACGGTTAACAACCCCAAGGATAACGAGGTGTTCCTCGACATCACCGACGTCCAGTCCAAGGCGGTCTATTATCGCAATTCCAGAGACTGTAGTAACGAAGTCGGGAATTGCGTAAGTTTGGCAAGCTATGGTGACGATACCCTCCCAGGGGGAATGGGAGGGGCGCATGGCAAGACCTGGAGTGTACGTTCCCGATGTAACGGTTGGGGTGGTTGATCCAA
>JAPLOD010000180.1 GCA_026692735.1 Planctomycetota bacterium
GAGGCCGTGCAGGGAGACGTCGGCAACACGGCGCAGCACAAATACCTGGTCAGTTTCATGCTGGAGCGCTTCGGGCGCCTGGATGCGCTGGTCAACAACGCCGGCGTCGCGCCGGAAGTGCGCGCGGATCTTCTGGAGGCCACCGAGAGCAGCTTCGACCGAGTGCTGGGCATCAACCTCAAAGGCCCGTATTTCCTCACACAACTGGCTGCGCGGGCCATGATCGAACAGATCAAGGCCGGCCGGATCGAACGCGGCTGCATCGTCAACATCTCATCCATCAGCGCCTATACGGCATCGGTGAACCGAGGCGATTACTGCGTGAGCAAAGCCGGTGTGGCGATGATGACCAAGCTCTTCGCTGCGCGCCTGGGGGATGAGAAGATCGCCGTGCACGAAGTCCGCCCGGGGGTGATTGCCACCGACATGACCGGGCCTGTGAAAGCGAAGTACGACAAACTGCTGGCCGAAGGCCTGGCGCCGATCCGCCGCTGGGGCCAGCCCGAAGACGTCGGCGCGTGCGTGGCGGCCATTCTGCGCGGAGATTTTCCGTATTCGACGGGGCAGGTCTTCGACGTGGACGGCGGGTTCCATTTGCAGAGGCTGTGAATTGACACCGTAGATGGATCGCGAAGTCGCTCGAAAACTGGCCGCCGTGATGGTAGCTTTGTGTACAAGAGGCGGAGTCATCCATGGACGCGTTGGCAATCCAGTTCCCGGCCGATGTGATCGAGGCGTTCTGCCAGCGGTACGGCGTGCGCGAGTTGGCCGTTTTTGGTTCCACCGTCTCCGGCACCTGCAACGCAGAGAGCGACATTGATCTTCTGGTTGAATTCCGTCCGGAAGCGCGGCCAGGCTTCCTGACGCTGGCGCGCATGCAACGCGAATTGTCGGAGCTGCTTGGGCGCAAGGTGGACTTGGTGCCCAAAGCGGGCCTGAAGCCGCTTATCCGCGAAGAGATCCTTGCCACAGCGAAGGTGCTCTATGCGGCGTGAAGAGCTGTACCTTGCGGATATCGGGAACTCCGACAGCCAGGGGCGAGAGAGCCCTACGGCCTGAAGGCGTCGCGGCGGTCCTCGGGCCGCACTGTCTCGGTGATGGGGCGCTTCTCCAGCGTGCGGTCGTCGAAGGCGTCCTCGCTGCGTTTGCAGCCGCCCAGCAGGCTGAGCGCGAAGAGGACGAGGGCCAGCGTCCGGGCCAGTGACTTGGATACGCGCATGCTCAACGCCCCTCCTCTGTGCTCCCGCTAAACCCAAGCACGGCGGAAGCCGATACACTTGGTAGCGTGTTCACCTGTGCGGCCAGCGGGAAGACCCGCGGGACATAGCGGTCAGAACTCCTGGGTCTGGTGCTGTTCCGCAGACAGTTTTTTGACGATGTCCTGGAAGCGCGGGTCCGACTTGATCGCGTCCAGGTCACGGTCCTGGCTGAGGTGTTCGATGTCGCAGTAGCCGAGTTCGATGGCCTTGTTCAGCGAAAGGATTGCCTTGTCCTTCTGGCCGGTCAACGCGTAGGAGCAGGCCAGATTGTAGCGGACCAGCTTGTTGTCCGGCTTGATGCGTGAGAGCCGGAGGTCCATCTCGAGGCCTTTCTCGTAGTCGCCGTTGCGGGTGTACGCGTCGCCCAGCAGCACCAGGGCCTCGAAATGGTTGGCGTTGGCACGGAGGACTTCCTTGCAGAACTGGATCTCAAACTCCGTATCGGTGGGCAGAGGGGTCTCAATGGCCTTGAAAAGGTTGCCGGAGAGCCCATCGAGGTACGCCTGCCGGAAATCCAGCACCGTGTTACTCCGGGATTTGCGGCTGTTTCGTTTCCGCACGGTCCTATGCCTCTTTGCGAACTCCCCCCAACCAGGACACCGACGCCCGCGCGCGCCGCCGCTGCTTCTCGGCACTCGACCCACTCGCGCAAGGCCGTTACTCTTACGTTTAAGGGCGGGGGATGATTCGTCAAGCGTGGAATTGGAGCTGGAGGTTCGAGACTCGCACCGTGAAGAGAGCGCCTGAGAGAATTGTGCTGGACGATCCGGACCAGTTGTTCTTCGAGTTCGCGGCGCCGGCCGCGCCGCCACAAGACCCGGCTCCCAGCGCCGCGGCGACCGCGCCCAGCCAGCCAGAGACGGACCACGAACCCGGCGCCGCCGTGTCCCAGCGGGGAGTCAGCACGAACGTGGCGGCACTGCGTGCGTCCACGGACGCGGCTCTGTGTCACGAAGAGGCGGTCCCGGACGCCGCCACGCCGTTCATGACCGAGGCGCGGGCCGCGGGAATCTTCATGCAGGTGGCGCGCGAGCGGCAGGATGGCGAGGTCAAACGGGCGCACGTGGTTTTCAAGCCTTTCCGCGCCACGCTGTACAGTTTCAGGATCCGCCGCGGCGGCACGGCCAGCGTGAAGTTCCACGTGGCGTTCCGCAGGGCGTCCGAGCGCGTCGTGACGCAGGCGGCGCAGTTGATGCTGACCCGGCGGCGCAAGGCCCGGCGCGTCCTGCGCCGGGCGGATTACGACGCCTTCGTGCGCGGCATCCCGCACACCGATTTTGAGCTGCCGGGGGCCCGGCGCGGGCGGCTCGTCTCGATTCTCGGTCCGGGGCGGTACCAGTAGATGGAGGAGAGTTTCAAGCGCGTCAATGGCGAGTACTTCAGGTCGCAACTGGAGGAGCCGGAGTTGTGCTGGAGCCCCGCCCGGGCCCGGCGCATTCTGGGGAGCTACCAGGAGCGGAGCGACCGGGTGATCATCAGCCGCCTGTTCGACCGCCCGGAAGTGCCGGCCTTCGTGGTGGACTACCTGATGTTCCACGAGCTGCTGCACAAGTTCCTGGGCATCGGCCGCCATGATAACGGGAAGCGGTGCCTGCACGGGGCGGAGTTCAAGTGTCTGGAGCGGCGCTTCCGGCACTTTAAGGAGGCACAGCGGTTCCTGAAGAGGATGTAGAGCGCGCGGTCCGGGGGCCGCGCGTGCCGACCTGGGGGATGCGGCCGGGGCCCTTTACGCACCCGTGCAGATTTCGGCGTTTGACAGGCCCTATGCAATTCCCTTACAAAGTTGCAGCCTTTTCATCAGTCCAACGTCATACCCGCGAAATGCCGCGCGGCCATAGGACATGCCCGCGGCAGAAAGAGAGGGGCTCATGAACCTGAAAGCTAGCTACTCTGGATTCGTCCTCCTGTTGGCGTGCGTGGTCGCCACAAGCCCCGCCGCGCCGGCCGCGGCCGAGAAGGAGAAGACGACGCCCGAGTTGGTGCAGATAGCCAAGTCGCGGGCCGAGCAGAAGATAGACCGCCAGAAGGCCATTGAAAAGCTCGGCGACATCTCCGACGAGAAAGTATGCCGTGAGAACAGGGCCGGCGATGAGCTGATCGCGATTGCCAACTCCCGCGAGGACGATCTGTTTCTCCGCGTCGCGGCCATCCGAGCCGTTGGGAAGCTGCAGACTCAGACGGACCCGCAGCTCAAGATCAAGTACATGCCGACGTTCATCGGCTTGCTCAAGGCGTCCGCCAAGGAACACATGATGGTCCGCAGGGCCATTGTGGATGTCTTCAGGAACACGCTGAAACCGGGCGAACTGCAGGACGAGCAGGCGTTCAAGGCGCTGCTTCCCATCGCCACGAATAAAGACGAGGGCGAAGGCCTCCGCGCCGCGGCCATCGAAGCCATCGGCGAGTACGGTTCCCTGGATGGTCTCGAGACGCTGGTGACGTTGCTCAGTGACCCCGCGCTGCTGATACGAGAGAAGGCCGCCGCGGCGCTCTTTGCCCTCCTCGGGAAAGCCTCGAGCGCCGACGCTGTCCCGCTCCCTGCGGTCAACAAGCTGATCGAGATGATCGCCGACGTGAGCATGACGCCCGAACTGCGGGTCAACGCGATGAAGGTGCTGGCGCGCTTGATCAGGCTGGGCAGTCTGCCGGCACGGCGGGCCATGGACCCGATCATCAAGATCGTGGGTAACGAGAAGGAGACCAAGCTGGTGAAGGGCGGCATTCAGGCGCTGGGCGTCATCGGCAGCGCCGAAGGGGTGGACGCCTTGGAGAAAGCCTACAGCGACTACCTGCCCGCGGCCGGGGCGGCGCCAGCGCCAGCGGCGGGGGCGGGCGGAGAGGCGGCGGCCCCGATCGAGAGCTCCAAGGACACCGAGGTCCGGGAAGCGGTCATGTTTGCCCTGGAATCTGTCCTTAGTGCGCAGGACAACAACAAGATGCCGGACACGAAAGCCGTGCACAAGACCGCCGTGCTGCTGGTCAGGGCGGTGGACGACGATCCTTCGTTGCGGGTAAAGGCGGCGGCGGTGTTCGCGGCGCGGTATCTGCACCCGGCCAAGTTCAAGAACGAGCAGAAGGAAGTGGTGGATGCGCTCATCTACCTGCTGCGCGCGACAAGCACGGGCGAGGCCCTGAAGCAGAAGGTCCTCGAGGCGCTCGTCGCCATCACCGGCCAGGACTATGGCCTCGACGCCAAGCGCTGGAACGAGTGGTTCGAGATCTTCTTCAAGATGCGCCCGCGGCCTGCCCCAGCGCCGAGAGCTCCGGCCCCCAAGAAGGTTGAATGACCGCAGGGGCCGCACAGGTTAGCCGTTCAGTCCTGGATTGGCGCGCCCCGGCGGGCCTGTGCCAGCTCGGCCCGACCCCCTCACCCGGCGCGCTTTTCAGCGCGCCAGCCTCTCCCTCACGGGGGAGAGGGTGAACCGTTCAGAACGACCCCACGTCAATATCGAGGGCGAACGGCACCTGCTTCTTCTGCAGGTCTGCCCAGAGAAACACCTTGACCGTCGCCGCGTCCACTTTCTCGGCCAAGCTGAAACTCCAGTCCACCGTGAGCGCGCCGAGAACGCCCAGCGTTGACGTGCCCGTGCGCCGGGACTTGATCTCCGTGCCGTCCGGCTTGTAGAAGCGTATCTCCGCGACCTCGTGCAGCTCCTTGTACGAGCGCAACGTCAGACCCAGCGGCTCCACGCCTGTCTCCGGCTTGCCGGCCTCGCAGATGGACAGCTCGACGTTGGCTGCCGTGATCCTGGAGGAGTTCCGGAGGGCGACGTCCTTCTGGACGAACTCCGCCTTCCGACTGGCGCACAGCATGGCGATCACGCCTTCAAGTCTGAGGCGCGAGGCGCCCCTGGCCGGCAGAGCGGGCCCGCGGAGTTCAACGGCGCAGAACTTGCCGTCCTGCGACACTCTCGGGAACAGGCTGAACCCGGCCGGGACGAGCTTTCTCTTCCCGCCATCCGCGGCCGCGGGGTCGCTCGCGGGCTTGGCCAGCAGGTCGGTGCCCTTGTCGTCCGCGAACTTCGCCAGCGAACTGCCGTTGGCATCGAACTGCACCAGGCCGCCGCCGGGCCGGGACACCAGCAAGGCGACAGTGGTGCCGGAAGACCAGTCAGCCGTGGACCAGTTGAACGCGCGAACCGATTCGTCTGCGGAGACCGCGGGCGCCACCAACCGCAGGCCGGTGGCCTGCACCTTGAGATCGTCGGCTGCCTCACCCGCCAGCACGGAACAAGCGAGGGCGAATGCAGCCCACGGCAATGGCAGGCGGACCATTGTTCGCATAGTGCTCATCCTCTCGTAGCTGGCCAAGACACCACTCCTTGTAAACGCGATTACGTCAGACTCAACGTGCAGTTTCGTGATTTTGGGGTCACAGGGGGGTCCGGGGCGTGAGCCACTATGACGGTCAAAGCCTCCGCCGCGGTGGGTCAGTCTGACTTGTTTGCCCTCGAGGGGGAACTGGAGCGACAGGTCTCCACAACATAACTTGCGAACTGACCAATACTTACTGCAATGCCGCAGCCGTGGCCCTTGGCTTGCTAATTTTCGTTGCGTTCCTGTTTTGTCGCCCCTGAACACAGGGGCATTGTCAACAAGTTAGGAGACTGTAGGATATGCCCATGAACGTTACTCCCTTGGGAGACAAAGTCCTGGTTCGCCGCTTGGAAGCGGAAGAGAAGACCGCTGGCGGCATTGTACTGCCGGACACCGCCAAGGAGAAGCCCAAGGAAGGCAAGGTCATCGCGGTGGGGTCCGGTAAACTGCTCGAGGACGGCAAACGCGGCAGCTTCCAGGTGAAGAAGGGCGACCGCATTCTGTTCTCGTCCTACGCCGGCACCGAAGTGAAGATTGACGGCGAGGAGTACCTGTTGATGCCGGAGGAAGACGTGCTGGCCGTGATCAAGAGTTAAGGGTAGAATGCGGGTATAAGAAGGAGGCTCGCAATGGCCAAAACTCTCGAGCAAAAGCCAGACGTCCCGGAGGTCATCGCGACAGTGATGGACCTCCAAGCTGCAGAGGAAAAACTGAAGCAGTTCATCAAGTTCCTGGATCGGCATAAGACCTCCCGCGATCGGAGTTACCGGCTTCTCAATACGGACCTCCGAAACGCCGCCGCGAGACTGATTGTGGAAATCGAGGGGCTGGAGGGCAAGGTCCAGGAATTGGTGGAGGCTCCCCAGGATGCATAAGGAGCAAGCCGAGCAGTATTCCGGTCGCATCACGGAATTTCAACTCGAACTCGATAAGCTGCGTAGCGTGCTTCGTCAGGAAAACGACGACCTGAGTCCGACAGACCGAAAACGTTTTGCGTACGTGAGCGCCCTGAAAGCCGTTGACCATGCAAACGAGAGACTTGGAGAGCTGCTGCAAACGTTGAGAGAGTTTGTTTAGTCACTTCTAGGGGAGGAAGTTCATGGCTGCAAAGAAGATTGCTTTTGACCAGGAGGCGCGGGAAGCGCTGCGGCAGGGCGTCAAGACCCTGGCCCGCGCGGTAAAGGTTACGCTTGGCCCTCGCGGCCGTTGCGTCATTCTGGAGAAATCGTTCGGCTCGCCCACCGTCGCCAACGACGGCGTGGCGGTGTCCAAGGAGATCGAGCTCGAGGACAAGTATGCCAACATGGGCGCGCAGTTGGTCAAGGAGGTGGCGAGCAAGACCAACGACGTCGCGGGCGACGGCACGACCACCAGCGTCGTGTTGGCCGAAGCGATCTTCGAGGAAGGCCTGAAGAACGTCGCCGCCGGCGCCAGCGCCACCGCCATCAAGCGGGGCCTTGACAAGGCGGTGGAGGCGGTCGTGGAGCGCCTCAACAAGATGTCCACGCCCATCTCCGGCAAGAAGGACATCGCCGCGGTGGCCGCCATCGCCGCCAACAACGACGCGGACATCGGCGACAAGATCGCGATGGCCTTTGAGAAGGTCGGCAAGGACGGCTGCATCACCGTCGAGGAAGGCAAGTCCATCACCACCGAAGTGAACCTGGTCGAGGGCATGCAGTTCGACCGCGGTTACCTCTCGCCGCACTTCGTCACCAACGTCAACGAGATGAAGTGCGTCCTCGAAAGCGCCTATGTCTTCATCTATGAGAAGAAGCTCAGCACCGTCAAGGACATCGTTCCGCTGCTCGAGAAGATCGCGCAGAGCGGCAAGCCGCTGCTGATCATTGCCGAGGAGGTCGAGGGCGAGGCGCTGGCCACCCTGGTCGTCAACAGGCTGCGCGGCACGCTCCCCTGCTGTGCCGTCAAGGCTCCGGGCTACGGCGACCGCCGCAAGGCGCTGCTGCAGGACATCGCGATCCTGACCGGCGGCAAGGCCATCACCGAGGATCTGGGCATCTCGTTGGATTCGATCACGATCGAGGATATGGGCCGCGTGAAGAAGGTCGAGGTTGACAAGGACAACACCACGCTGATCGAGGGCGGCGGGCCGAGCGCGGAGATCCAGGGCCGCATCGCGCAGATCAAGAAGGAAATCGAGCTCACGACCAGCGATTACGACAAGGAGAAGCTGCAGGAGCGTCTGGCCAAGCTGGCCGGCGGCGTCGCCCAGGTGCGCGTCGGCGCGGCGACCGAGACCGAGATGAAGGAACGCAAGATGCGCGTCGAGGACGCGCTGAACGCCGCGCGCGCGGCCAGCGAGGAAGGCATCCTGCCGGGCGGCGGGGTGGCGCTGATCCGCGCCAGCGAAGTGCTCGATGACCTCAAGCTCAAAGGCGACGAGGCCATCGGCGTGGATATCATCCGCCGCGCTCTGGAAGCGCCGGCCCGCCAGATCGCCGAGAACGCGGGGCACGAAGGCGCTATCGTGGTGCAGAAGATCCGCGAGGCCAAGGACAAGGACTATGGCTTCAACGCGCTGACCGAGAAGTACGGCCATCTGATGAAGGAAGGCGTCTTCGATCCGGCCAAGGTCGTCAAGTCCGCCTTGCAGAACGCGGCCAGCGTCGCGTCCCTGCTGCTGACGACCGATGCGGCGATCTGCGACCTCCCGAAGAAGAAGGAACCGCCTCCGCCGCAGGGCGGTGAGGACTACTAACGGCTCGTTCACCGCGGAGACGCAGAGAACGCGGAGAAGAGCCTGAAACTTGTAACTTGCAGCGGGCCGGGCGTCTTCGCGGGCGCCCGGTTTTTTTACTTCTTCACTTTGAACGACTCGTTGCCCTGAAGCCGGAGCGTGTCGGCGGCGGGCACGAGCTTGGCCGTACAACCGCCTTTGAAGACCGACTCAACCTTGGCCTCGCCCACGTCCTTGTCCTCGCGCAGGATCGTCAGAGCCGCGCCGGGTTTGACGTCGTGCCCCTCGCCCAGCCGCAGCAGCACTGTTCCGGTGCTCGGCTGCACGCCGGCGAACGTGGTATCGCCGTAGCGCACGCTGTCCTGCACTTTGATCTCGCCGTTCCCGGCGCCCGGGACAACCTTGGCCGAGGACATGTCCGGGTACGTTCTGTCAATCCGCACTTGCGCCACGAAGGACCCGCCGCGGCTGACAGTGAAGATCATCCCCGGCTTCACGTCCTGCTGTTTGCCCACCGAGATCATCACCAGCCCCGCGTCGGGTTTCACCGCCAGAACGCTGCCCACCGGAATGCGACGGTCGCCGCCGGCCACGACAGCTTCCGAAGCGTTCTGCAGGTTGGCGAGCGCCTGATGGAACAGGTAGTCCAGCACCGTTGACGCCTGCGCGATGCCTTTGGGGTCGGTGCCGTTCCATTGCTTGAGCCAGTGGTCGAGCGGCCTGCTGGTGATGGCGCCGATCAGCCTGTCCAGGCGCGCGCTGCGTTCCGCATCGTCGCTGGTCTTCCGGGCCGCCAGCAACTCCGCCAGTATCGCCTCGCCTGTCTCCGCCAGCGCCTTCGAGGCGGCCTCGCGCTGCACGAAATCGTCCGCGCCCAACTGCTTGATGAGTTCGCCGACGTTGGCCCCGTCGGGCTGGGGCGGCTCCCCGGCGCGCGCGGGGGCGGGCGCCGCCAGCAGCAGGCTCAGACAGCAAGCCAGAGACGCTGGCAGCGCCGCCGGGCACCATGCCCGCGCTGCAGACGGCTGCGCCAGCCAGGGGCTCGCGCTCGACTCGTATTCCGGCTTGCGCACAGGGCTAGACGTTATAGCGTGAAAGCACGGTTTTCAACCGCGCTTGCCCCGGCCGACGGCCTCCCTGTCATGTCGCGACAGAGGGCCGCTGAAGGGGCGTTGTAGGGGCAGCCCCATGTGGCTGCCCTGCGAATTGCCGGGGCGTGCGACGGGCGGCCACATGGGGCCGCCCCTACGGAGGATGTGCGGAATGGCGAAGAAGATTCCGATCGGTGTGCAGCTTTATTCGGTGCGCGAGGACTGCAAGAAGGACCTGCCCGGCACGCTCAAGGCCATCGCCAAGATGGGCTACGTGGCGGTCGAGTTTGCCGGCTACTACGGCTACAGCGCCGCGGACCTGCGCAAGCTGCTCGACGAGAACAAGCTCAAGTGCTGCGGCACGCACACCGGCCTCGACACGCTCGCCGACGACAAGCTGCAGGCGACGATCGAGTTCAATAAGACCATCGGCAACAGATACCTCATCGTGCCGTGGATTCCGGAAGAACTGCGCAAGACGAAAGCCGACTGGCAGAAGATTGCCCAGCGTTTCAACGAACTGGCAGCCAAGGTGAGGCCGCACCACATGTCCGTCGGCTACCACAACCACCACGTCGAGTTCTCGCCGCTGGAAGGCGAGATGCCGTGGGACACGTTCTTCAGCACGGCCAAGCCGGAGGTGATCATGCAGGTGGACACGGGCAACTGCATGCACGGCAACGGCGATCCCGTGCCGTTCGTCTCCAAGTATCCCGGCCGCGCGATCACCGTGCACCTCAAGGAGTATTCGAAGACGAACGACAAGGCGTTGATCGGCGAAGGCGACGTGAAGTGGGCGGAGTTCTTCACGCTCTGCGAAACCGTCGGCAAGACGAGGTGGTACATTGTCGAGCAGGAAAGCTACGCCTATCCGCCGCTGGAATGCATTGACCGCTGTCTGCAGGTCCTGCGGAAGATGGGGAAGTAGGCGTTGGTCATTGGTCAGTTGTCATTGGTCAGTTGGGACGGGGCGGCGGAGCGCCGGCCCGCCAGCAGGGGGCCGCGGCGAATGCCGAAACTCTACGAATACCGTGGCCTGATCGTCTTCTTCTACTCGGACGAGCACGAGCCCGTGCACGTTCACGGCACCTTTCAGGGCCGCGAAAGCAAGGCGGAGATCATCATTGTGCAGGGCAGGGTTGTCGGGATACGATACGGCCGGGTTTCGGGAATGCGCCCCTTGGGCGGCAAGGCGCTCCGCGATTTCAAGGCGTTGGTGGAGGCCCGCGCAGGAGAGATCGTCGAGAAGTGGATTGACTACTTCGTGCGGAACAGGAGCATTACGCCGCAGAAGCTGGCGCGGAGGATACGGTGAAACCGATTGAGCTTCGCAGAGCGGAATATGTAGACCGGTACAGGCTCAAACTGTTGTTTGGGGACGGCAAGACGACAACGGTTGACTTTGAAGGCTTCCTCAAGCAGTCCAAGCATCCAGACATACGGAAGTATCTTCGGAAGGCGCTCTTCCGGAAGTTCGATCTGAAGAGCGGCCATCTCACGTGGAACGACTTCGACATGGTGTTTCCGTTAGCCGAGCTCTATGCCGGTGGGAGCATTGGGACATTGGAGCGACGCCGGCCCGCCAGCCTCAATGCGCGATCCGCGGTTCGCGAGATAGCGTAGCATGCTTCGTTCAACAATGGTCAAAGCACATGTCGGCGTGCTTCTTTGTGCCGTGCTGGCGTGTTACGCCGCGGCGGGGGCTGAGATGAGCAACGCAGAGAAGGACCTCGAGAAACGGCTGGCCAAGCGGCTCGAATGGTTCCAGGACATGAAGTTCGGCTTTTTCGTCCACTGGGGCATCTACAGCCAGTGGGGCTGCATCGAATCCTGGCCGCTGATCGAGGAGGACAAGTGGGCGCGGCCCGACGACCTGCCGCCATGGGTCGAACGCAAGAAGGACATGGAAACCTTCAAGCGCGATTACCGCGCGCTGAACAGGACCTTCAACCCGCGGAAGTTCGAGCCGCGGACATGGGCCGAAGCCGCGAAGTACGCCGGCATGAAGTACTTCTGCTTCACCACGAAACACCACGACGGCTTCTGCATGTTCGACACGAAACAGACCGACTACCGCATCACATACCCGGACTGCCCCTACAGCAGGACAGCGCAGCCGGACGTGGCGAAGGTGCTTTTCGACACATTCCGCGACGAAGGCTTCGCGATCAGCGCGTATTTCTCCAAGTCGGACTGGCACCATCCGGCCTACTGGAGTCCCGACGCGCCGGCCAAGACACGCAACCCGAACTACGACACGCTGAAGAACCCGGAGCAATGGCGGCAGTTCGTGGACTTCGTGCACGCGCAGATCGAGGAACTCATGACCGGCTACGGCAAGGTTGACATCCTGTGGCTCGATGGCGGCCAGGTGCGCCCGCCGCAGCAGGACATCCAGATGGACCGCGTCGCCGCGATGGCGCGTTCTCACCAGAAGAACCTGCTGATCGTGGACCGGACCGTCGGCGGCAAGCACGAGAACTACCGCACGCCGGAACAGGAAGTGCCGGACAAGCCGCAGCAGTTCGTGTGGGAGAGCTGCATCACGATGGGCGAGCAGTGGTCCTACAAGCCCAACGACAAGTACAAGTCGTCGCGCCAGCTCATCCACCTGCTGGTGGATGTCGTGGCCAAGGGCGGGAACCTGATACTGAACGTGGGGCCCACCTCGGATGGCGAACTGCCGCCCGGCGCGCTCGAGCGGCTCCGCGACATCGGCGACTGGATGAAAACGAACGGCGAGGCGATCTACAAGACGCGCGTGCTGCCGCCGTACAAGAGCGGCCGTGTGTGCTTCACGCGCCGGGGCGGCACGGGCTACGCGATCTATCTTTGTGAAGACGGCCAGGAGACTCCGCCGCGCAAGGTGGCGATCAACGGCGTTGTACCCAAGCGCGGATCGAAGGTTCGTCTGCTGGGCGCGAAGGAGCAACTGCGCTGGGAGAGAGAAGGGCAGGGGATCAGTGTGGACGTGCCGCAAAGCGTCATCGAGAGCCCGCCGTGCAAGCACGCGTTCGTCTTCAAGATGGCGCTCGACGAAGGTGAACGGGATTAGCCGCACGCGGGAATGTGCGCAGGAGCAGACCACGTGGGTGTCCGCGTTGTCTGGCCGATGCGCATGTGGTATAGTGCTATTGCTGCTGATAAGCGGGAGATGATCCGCCGTGAGAACCGTTCGAGCTATCTACTCATCAGGAGTCTTTCGTCCGGTCGAACCCGTTGACGTTCCAGAAGAGAGCTGGGTCGAGTTCAAGCCGCGCCTCGTTAAGAAGGGAAGCAGGAGGAGCAAGGCACTTGACGGGATCTACGAGGTTCTCTCGCTGCGGTTTAAGAGCGGCGAGAAGGATGTGGCCGCCCGGCATGAGGAACACCAGCCGTGAGGCCACGGGTATTCCTGGATACGTGACGACCAACACCTGGGACCGATCGCATGAAGAAGCTCACCGCCTACGTCAAGCCCTTCAAGCTCGAAGCCGTGCTGGCGCGACTGCCGCCCAACGGCGTTCTGGATGTACTGATCGCCGAAGTCCGCGGCTACGGCCGGCAGAAGAGCCATCTCGAGGAGTACAAGGGCGACGAGTACGAGCTCACCTTCCTGCCCAAGGCGCGCGTCGAGGTGTATTGCGAAGACGAAGCTGCCGCCGAGGTCGAGAAGGCGCTGCTGG
>JAPLOD010000181.1 GCA_026692735.1 Planctomycetota bacterium
GCTTCGGCGGTGTCGCAGCCATCGCCGGGGGCGGCGAACACAGTCTGGCGCTCAAGACCGACAGCACTGTCTGGGCGTGGGGGGACAACTACTACGGCCAACTGGGCGACGGGACGGCATGGCGCCAGACACCGGGGCCCGTGCTCGTGCCGTCCACAGTGACGAACGTTTCCTCCACTTCCCCTAACGGATTCTACGGTGTCGGCCGGGTCATCGCCGTGACGGTAACGTTCAACGACCCGGTGAATGTGACGGGAACGCCGCAGTTGACACTGGAGACTGGCACGACGGATGCGGTGCTCAACTACAGTTCCGGGAGCGGCACGAATACGTTGACGTTCAGCTACACGGTCGCCGCGGGGCATGCCAGCCCCGACCTGGATTATGTCGCTACGACGTCACTGGCGCTGAATGGCGGAACGATCAGATACGGCACGACACTCGACGCTATTCTTACGCTGCCCTCTCCGGGCGCGGCGGGTTCCCTGGGAGCGAACAAAGACATCGTCGTGGAGACGATTCCGCCGACCATCAGCGACATTGCCGACCAGACGATCAACGAAGACGCCTCGACGGACGCACTGGCTTTCAGCATCGGCGACAACCTGACGCCCGCGGACACCTTGACGCTCGACAAGGATTCGTCGAACACGACGCTCGTGCCGCTGACAAACGTCGTGTTTGGCGGGTCGGAAACAGACCGCACGATAACCGTGACGCCCGCGGCCGATGCAACAGGTACGGCCACGATAACGGTCACCGTGACCGATCAGGCGGGTAACAGCGCCAGCGACACGTTCCTGATGACGGTGAACGCGGTCAATGATGCGCCGTCGTTCACGAAGGGCGCGGACCAGACGGTCAACGAGGACGCGGGCGCGAAGACTGTGACTGGGTGGGCGACGGCGATTTCGCCTTGGCCTGCGGACGAAAGCGGGCAGGCCGTGGATTTCATCGTCACCAATGACAACAACGGCCTGTTCTCTTCGCAACCGGCGGTCAGCCCGGCGGGCACGTTGACGTATACGCCCGCGGCGAACGCGAACGGTTCGGCGACGGTGACCGTGCGGATTCACGACAACGGCGGCGGCGCGGACACGAGCGCCACGCAGACGTTCACGATCACGGTGAACGCGGTCAATGACGCGCCGTCGTTTACGAAGGGCGCGGACCAGACGGTCAACGAGGACGCGGGCGCGAAGACTGTGACTGGGTGGGCGACGGCGATTTCGCCTGGGCCTGCGGACGAAAGCGGGCAGGCCGTGGATTTCATCGTCACCAATGACAACAACGGCCTGTTCTCTTCGCAGCCGGCGGTCAGCCCGGCGGGCACGTTGACGTATACGCCGGCGGCGAACGCGAACGGTGTGGCCACGGTGACCGTGCAACTCCACGACGATGGTGGCACGGCGAATGGCGGCGCGGACACGAGCGCGGCGCAGACGTTAACGATCACGGTGAACGCGGTCAATGACGCGCCGACGATTAACTCCGCCCCCGTGGCTTCAGCCAACCCCGTCCAGGCTGGCAGCCCGGTTTCATTCACTGTTTCCGCGACTGACGTTGATGGCGGAACATTGTCGTACACCTGGGACTTCGGCGACGGCACAATCGTGACCACCACGGAGTCCTCCGTGACACATCCATTTGCCGCGCCCGGAAAATATGCCGTCAAAGTCACAATCACCGGCTCCGCGGGTCTAAGCAGCAGCAGCACCATGAACGTGGAGGTCGTCGCGGCCCCGAACCCGCCCGACGATGACATCTGCGCGGGGCTGAGCAAGGTGCCGCTGCGCGTTCAGCAGATTGCCGCGAAACTGCGCTTCCCCAGTTCGATCTCGAAGGATGCGTTGAGCTTGAAAGCGCTCCTGCCGCTCAACGACGGCTTCAACCCCGACGGCCAGGTAGTGCAGTGGGACATCGGTGGCATTCGGGGCGAGACGACGCTCAACGCCAAAGGCGGTTGGCCGGTTTCGAAGTCGGTGAAGGTCAGCCTGAAGTACAAGAAGCCAGTCAAGGGCCAGCCTTTCACCGCCCGGACAGGCAAGCTCGCGATCTCCATCAAGAACGTGGCGCTTGACCAGCTCGTGCTCTCAGGTATCGCTACTCTCAATGCGACGAGCGCGAGCACCAAGGGCGACCCGGCGACCATCCAGGCGTGCGTCGTCCTCAAGGGCCATCAGGCCTATCACACCACGGGCTACGCCGGGGTGTACAAGGCGAAGAAGGATAAGGGCGGAGCGTTCAAGGCGCAGTTCAAGCTGTGACGGGGCGCCACCAGGCCTTCGGCGAAGCGGCTTGCTCTGGCGGCGGGGCTGCGGCGTTCTCGGCGTCACTCCCAGAATCACGCGGAAGCCGAGACGATCATCGCGGTCGGCGAACTGAACAAGTGCGTTGAGCTTGACGGTGTATGCGAGAGAAAGAGAGTTCGCAACCCGTTTGGCTCGGTCGGAGGCTGACAACCACTTGACGTTGCTGTCGCGCATGTCGATGAAACGCCACTCCTTCACTAAGTGTGTTGTCCTCATCGCGCTGTCACATTGCGTGTCGCAACTCGTTGCCGAAGAGCGTCCCGCCGTGGGCGTGTGGAGCTTCGACGGCAATCTGGCCGACGCGTCCGGGCGCGGCAGCGAAGCCTTCGCGGCGTCGGCGTCCTTTGCGCCGGGACACAGCGGCCAGGGCCTCCGCTGCGGCCAAGGCCGGGCGGTCGTGCCCGACAGCCCGGAATTGCGGCCGGCACCTGGACTGCGGATCGAATGCTGGGTCAAACTCGATGCCATCGGCACGAGCTGGCAACCGCTGTTGATCAAGGAACAGGCGTACCAACTGCGCCTGGATCCGCCACAGGAGGGCAGCCAGTTTTCTTTCTTTCTGTACCTGGACGGATGGGAACCGCGGGTTCGCTCCAAGACACCGGCCAAGGTTGGCGTGTGGTATCACCTGATCGCAGGCTGGGACGGAAAGGAAATCTGGATTGACGTCAACGGCGAGCGCGCGAGCACGCCACGGTCCGGTATACCGGTGCCCTCGGGCGAACCGCTGGAACTGGGACACTTCGAGGGCGTGCTCGATGAGGTTCGAATCGAGAACCCCGCCGCCCCGCCTTCCGGTGTCGCGCAGTGGCTCTTTGACGGCAATCTTCGCGACTCTTCCGAGCGCGGGCACCATCTTTCGGGCCAGGAGGTTGAATTCGTGCCCGTCCCCGGTGGACAGGCGCTTAAGGCCGGCGCCCAAGGAGTCCAGGTCGCCAGCAATCCGGACTTCCAGCTTGCACCCGGTCTACGCATCGACTGCTCCGTACGCTTCGCTGAGTTGCCGCCCGCGGGCCGTTGCATCGCGATCAGGAATGGCGAATACCAGCTCCGCCTGAATCCGCAAAAGGAAGGAGGCGGCTTCGCCTTCTTCGTGAACCTCGATGGTTGGGAGCCGCGCGTGTGTTTTGAGCAGCGCGTAGTGCCGGGGCAATGGTATCGGCTGACGGCCAGGTGGGACGGCTTGGCTCTGACGCTGGACGTAAACGGCCAACGGAGCCGCGTCGCACGATCCGGACTGGCGAAGGCCACCGACAACCCTCTCGTCATCGGCGGCCTTGGCGAACTGATCGACAATCTCAAAATCGAGAACCCCAAGCTCCCGACGCTTCAGGTACAGGAGGCGAGACAGGAGCATGCCATTCTGGTTACCGGGCGCCCGGAGAAGCTGACGACGTTGATCCGCAACGTCGGAACGGGCATTGAGCAGGTGGTCGTCCGGTTTAGGTTGCCGGCAGGCACACGCTGCATTGGCCAGGCGATCCACGAGTTGGGCGCTATGCCGACAGGGGCCGAGAAGACGATCGAGTGGAGCGTCCAGGCCGACGCGGCAACCATTTCTGCCGCGGGGATCCAAGTGACCGCGGGGGGCGCTTCCCTGGCAACGTCGCGGCATCCGCTGATCTTTTTCCCGAACGAGGAGGGTCCGCCGGCTTCGCTGTCGGAGAAGTTGCCGCCGGCTCCTGCCGAGGATGGGAAGGCGGCGACCTACTACATTGACAGCGCCGGAGGAAACAACGCTCGCGCCGGCACCTCGCCGGATGCGCCCTGGAAGGACTTCACGAACATCATCGGCCGAGTTCTCGGACCGGGAGAGAGGCTTCTGCTCCGACGCGGGAGCATCTTCAATCAGGAGCTCAACGTGTCGGCTCGTGGCGCCGAGGGCAACTGGGCCGAGATCGGGGCCTATGGCAGCGGCGCTCGTCCGATCATCCGCCGTAACTGGGACATCGACGACCGCTGTGCCCTGGTGCGAAATCCGGACTTCCTTCGCATCCGCAGCTTGGTCGTGTGCTACGCCGCCAAAGGGCTGATCGTCAGCTACACCGAACCGGGCCATCGCGGGCTGGTGATTGAAGACTGCATTGCCCACCACATCGAGGGCCTCTATCGGTTTAACAGCCATGGCATTCCCGAATGGCGCGATCGCAAGGGTGCGCCGGGCGACGGACTGAACCACTCGTCTGGAATCGCGACCTGCGGCGCACCAGCCAAAGACCTGGTGCTTCGAGACTGCGAGATGTTTCAGTGTTCCTCCGGCTATTTCGTCTGCGGGGACGACGTGATCGTCGATCGCGTTTATTGCCACGACAATTACGTCCACAACACATCGCCGCATCCATTCGTGGTGAGCGTCCATCGGGCGGTCTTGCGGAACAGCATCTTCGACGCCTCGGGCTGGCATGCCAGCGCCGGCACCATGGGTATCATGCTCGCCGATACTCAGGGCTTGATCATCCGCAATTGCTTCTTCCGCAACCAGCCCGATTCGGGCAGTCACGACGAAGGCGGCATCGATTTCGAAAACCGCGGAAACGGCTGCTTGATTGATCACTGCACGTTCGAAAACAATGCCGGGGCCGCGATCGAGGTTCTAGGACTGAAAGTGCCCCAAACCACGAATATCGAGATCCGGAATTCGCGGTTCATCCAGAACAACACAGCGAAGAAGCTGGGGCCTTCGGAGATTTACGTCTGGGGGCAAGTGCGCGACGCTTCGGTCTGTTGCAGTACGGGAACCATCCAGGGCAACGGTTATGTGCTCCTCCCCGGCATCGCGTTCTTCGTCAACGAGGCGCCCCAAATGACGTCATGGACGCTTTGTGACAACACACAATATCCGACCGTAGCGGAAATCGACCGCGCTATGCCTTTCAACCGCCCGCCAGCGGTTGACGCCGGAGCCGACATACGCACGGACCAGCCACGAGTCGCCCTGGCCGGCAGCGTCCATGACGACGGCAAGCCGGCGGGCAAACCCCTGTCAATCGCCTGGGAAGTGCTCGAAGGCCCCGGCAGAGTCACGTTCGACGACGCCCGTGCTTCGGCGACCGCGGCCACCTTCGATAAGCCCGGCGACTATCTCCTGCGTCTGGTGGCACGCGACGGTGAATTGTGGCTCAGCGACAGGGTCGTGGTGCACGTCCTGCCCGCGGGCACATCGGTCGCCGCGGCCTGGGAATTCAACAAGAATCTGGACAAAGAGGGCTGGACCGAAGTGAACCTGGGCACGCGTGTCCAGCAGTGGCCGAATCCGGATTGGCCGACCACTTCCCATCCCGTAGAAATGGTCGCGGGTGGATACTACGTGCTGGCGATCGAGGACAGTTCGGACGCACACCTGCTCTCCGGCGACAACCTCGGCATATCTCTGACTGGCAAACAGACCATTGCCATCCGGTTCCAGAACCACACGCCGGCGACGGAGATGCGTCTGAAGTTTACGACCGAAGCGGACCCAGTCTGGGATGACGCCAAGAGCAGAACCTTCGCGGTCGTCGCTAACGACAACGAGAGCCGGACCTGCAATCTGGATCTGTCCGCCGTCCCTGCGTGGAAGGGGAAGCTGCGGCAACTGCGGTTGGACTTGGCGACCGGCAAACCGCTTACTGGAACCTGCCGGTTCGATTACATTTGGATCTGTTCCGCCGCAACCCGGCCGTGACGACTGCCGTTTCCCGCGCCATCGCAACGTCATGTGGACCACTTCGTGGACCACGGTATGCACCAACGGCGGGACATGGCGGGACAACGTGGGCGAGAAAGAGGGCCGCGGCCAGCGGTGCCTGAACGAACGTTCCTATGAACTGTTCGCAATCCGTAGCCCCTTGGTTAGCATACAGTGGAAGGGTGGAATCCGATGGGCAAGAAGACCAAGAAGGCACCGATTACCCAAGCGGCAATAGGCGTCCGTGACGGAGTCCTCGCCCGTAACCACTCCGTATCGTGGCCGCAGGCATGACGGACGACCCGACTATGCCACTGCCGAAGCCGCCGAGCCAGGACCCCGGCGAGACGCTGCGGCCCCTTCGCCCCGCCACGACCGGCGGCGAGGTTGCAGCGCTACCTACCAGTGCGGACGTCGGCGAAGCCGTCGAACACGCAGCGCTGAAGGTCAGTTCGCGGCGCATAAAGGCCCGCAAACTCGGCCCGTATGAACTCCTGGGCATGCTCGGCCGCGGCGGCATGGGAGCCGTCTACGAAGCCTTCGACACGCGCCTCAGCCGGCGCGTCGCACTGAAGGTGATGCTGGCCAGCGACGAAGCCACCGCGGAGGAGCGCGAACGCTTCCACCGCGAGGCCGCGCATTCGGCCAAGCTGCGCCATCCGAACATTGTGCCTGTCCACGACGTGGGCCACGAAGAAGGCCGCGACTACCTCGTGATGGACCTTGTTGAGGGCGTCACGCTGGGCGAGGCGCTCCGCCAGCGGCAGTTCACCTACCGCGAGAAGGCTGCCCTGCTGGAGAAGGTCGCCCGCGCCGTGCAGTACGCGCATTCTCAGGGCGTCATCCACCGCGATCTAAAGCCCGGCAACATCATGCTCGACTACGGGCGCGGTGGATCGAGCACGCTGCACGGCAGCGGATCGAAACCCCTTTCGCAGGCGCCGACGGAAGCGCCGTTGAGCAAAGCCGAGACGATGCCGCAGCCCGCGAAGCCGGCGGATGCATCAGAGCAGTCCGGCTCTTCGTCGCTGGTCCCTGACGTGTCGAAGATCGCGCCCGCCTTCTTCGAGCCGCTGGTGATGGACTTCGGCCTGGCCAAGGACACCCAGCAGGAATCGGGCCTCAGCCGCACCGGCCAGGCGCTGGGGACGCCGGCGTACATGGCCCCGGAGCAGGCCGAAGGCAAGGCCAACCTCGTCGGACCGCGCTCGGACGTGTACAGCCTGGGCGCGATTCTTTACGAGATGCTCGCCGGTCGCCCGCCGTTCGTAGGCGAGAACGCGCTGCAGGTCATGCGCGCCGCGCTGCATGAGGAACCCGTGCCGCCGCGAGTCTTCACGCCCGGCGTGCCACGTGACCTGGAGACGATCTGCCTGAAGTGCCTGGAGAAGGAACTGGGGCGGCGGTACGCGAGCGCCGCCGAGTTTGCCGACGACCTGAAGGCTTGGCTGAACGGCGATCCCATCAGCGCGAGGCGGCAGACGTGGGCGTACCGATTGGCTAGGAAAGCTGCGAAACACCGAGTACCTGTCGCCTTGGCAAGCGCCCTTCTGCTCTTGTGCGTGGGTTTCGGCGGCTGGTACGGCTGGGAATACTGGAAGACCTACGGCAAGTGGACGCTGGTCTTCGAGCAGGACTTCAGCAGGAACCAGGATCTGTCAGGGTGGGAGTTCTGGGACTGGCGCAACGAGAAGACCGTGCCGCCTTTCCCCGTGGAGAATGGTTCGTTGCGGCCCCGTGCGCCGGAGTGGTGCTGGCTGAAAGATGTGCGCGTGCCGGGAGAGGTCCGGCTGGAAGTACGCTTGTACTACAACAGGAATTCCGACGGATTGGACTTGTGCATCAACAGCCATCCCGAGCAGGGCCCCTCGTGGGGTTGCCCCGCTGGCTACTCGTGCCAGGTTGGTGGGTACAATGGCACAGTTGACTTCGTCTCCCGAAACGACCAGCCGCGCGTGCCAGACACGTCCAGCGGAGCGCCGTCATTGATCCGCATCAGGCAAATGCACACAGTTGTCTTCGAGCGCGAAGGCGGCGTGCTCTCGCTTTCAGTGGACGGTGTTGAGGTTTCGCGGCAAGTGGATCTGCTGCCCATTGCCGGAGCGAATCTCCACGGCGTGGGGCTGCGCACCTGGGCGAAGAGCCTGGACGTCCATTCAGTCACAGTCTACCGGCGCGCCTTGGCCCAAAAGGCCAATCCAGTGGTGGCGGGCGATGCACTGGTCAAGGCCGGGCGCTTTGCTGAAGCGGAGCGAGAATATCGTGACATCGCAACGGATTACCCTGGTACGGCGATAGCCGACTTGGCTCTGACGAAGGCATTTCTGGTAGCTAGCGCGCGCGGAGCAGACGGACGTCAATCTGCGGCGGCCATCCGCACCGAACTGGACCGCTTTCATCCACGCTCGCCCCACCGCGCGCAGGTTCTGGAAGCGTCGGCCTTCGAGCTTTGGAAGGAGGGCAACTTCCGGGAGGCTTTGGATGCCCTGCCCTCGATCTGGGCGCTTGACGCTGACAGCCGCGTTGTCCTACGAATGCTCAACGTTCGGCGGGAGGCGTTGCCTGACGATATCGGCGAAAGCCTGCTGCACGCTCTGGCACGAATCCGCAAAGTCCAACACCTCGACGTATCGGGCTTAAGCTTAACGAGCCTGGAGCCCCTCCGGGTCATAGCGTTGACGAGCCTGTACTGCGGGAAAAACCGGCTGACTGATCTTGAGCCGCTCCGCGCGATGCAACTGGCCAATCTTGACTGCGCCGGAAATGAGCTTGCGACGCTTGAACCTCTGCGCGGCATGCCCCTAACGCGGCTCGAATGTGGCAGCAATAAACTCACGAGCCTCGAGCCGCTGCGGGGTATGCCGTTGACCAAGCTGGATTGCCGGTTCAACCAGCTAAAAAGCCTCGAACCACTGCGCGGTATGTCCATGTATAACCTCGGCTGCAACGGCAATCGCTTGAGTAGCCTTGAGCCGCTGGAAGGAATGCCGTTGACGAGCCTGAATTGTCACGAGAACCAGTTGACCAACCTGGAACCGCTACGCGGGATGCCCCTTACCTATCTCAACTGCAATGGGAACAAGCTAACGAGCCTTGAACCATTGCGCGGCATGCCCCTCACAACACTCCTCTGCGCAGGTAACCGCATTGCGAGTCTGGAGCCGTTGCGTGGGATGCCATTGGCCGGCCTGCACTGCGCTCTCAATCAGGTGACCAGTCTTGAGCCACTTCGAGGGATGCCATTGAGCAACCTCTACTGCGAGAGCAACCAGTTGACGAGCCTGGAACCGTTTGCTCAAGCGCCGCCTCTTGGTGCATTCTATTTCGACTGTGAGACACTGCCCGACGCGGAGTTGGAGCGTGCGCTTGGCCATTGGGGCCAGAGGTCCAGTTGCCGCGAGCATGCCCGCTTTGCGCAAGTCCTGCTAGCCTTGCGCAAAGGCGACGCGGGTGCGGTTCGGGCGCTGGGCGCTCGTTTCCAAGGCCACGCCTACCTGTTCGTCCCCAAGTTGCTGAACTGGGTGGATGCCAAAGCCTGCTGCGAAGAATATGGCGGCCACCTCGCTACTGTCACCAGCCAGGAAGAGAACCAGTTCCTTTATTCCTCGGGCATGCAATGGTCCTGGATCGGCTTGTCGCGGTTGGACGGGCGAACGACATGGGTGACGGGCGAACCCGTCAGTTTCCAATCTTACTTTGATTCTTCTCATGCCTGCAGGGACGGGAGGACGTACACAGGTCACACCGGAATGTGGGGGGGCTCGGCCGATCCTTCCGAGAGGCACTACTTCGTAATCGAATGGGACGAGTAGCATGCCCGACTTCTCGTTCTGCACGCAGTGCAACACGAAGTACCGCACCGCCGGCACGCCGGCGTTCAAGCGCCTGCGCTGCAAGAAATGCCAGGGCATCTTCGTTGTGCCGGAGGACACCGCTGAGCAGTCGCTGGCCGCCGCGCCGGAGAGGAAGCCGGACGCCGCCCAGCCCGACAAGGACGCCGAGCACGCCATCCCCGCCGCCATCGGTGACAGCAGCGTCTTGGGCCGCGCCAACTTCAAGGGCGGCGTCACGCTTCCGAAGGACGCGCTGCTGCTCACGGAGCCGCCCTCAGACGCTACGCAGCCATCACGCCGGCGTGACGGTCGCGGCTTCTCCCGCGCCCAGGCGCAGGTGAACCGCACGGCGCGTGACCGTGGCGTCACGGGGCGGGCGGGAGTCGAACGGGGACAGGCGCGTCACCTTCACGCGCGATATGCCGCGCCAGTCAGGCGGCAGTTCCCAGCGCCTGCTGGACCCGCGCCTGCTGTAGGCGATGAGGGTCTGCTTGCGCCAGCCCGCCGGCACGCAGAGGTCGTCTCCGTTGACGATCGGGCGGCCGTCCTCCTCGATGGTGTGCTGGCGATCCTTCGCGCGCACCCGGCTGACCAGGTTGCCTGTCAGGTGTACCTCGTAGGAGTCCCGCGAGTGGACGTGCCGGACGATGGTGTGGCGGTTCATGTGCAGCCACGGCACGGTGCGCAGGAAGAAGCGCTCGGCAAAACGCGCGACGTCCTCGGGGCTGCAGATGTCGTCGTCAATCGAGTAGCCCCAGGCCTCTTCATAGAGGCAGCCGGCTTCGGGCGCGGTGAAGAACCCCGCCCACGGCACGCGGTCGGCGTGCTTCTCGTGCCGCATGTTCCAGCCGGGGCCGCCGCCGCAGACGACGGCCGGCGGGTACTTCAGGCGGCCGGCCTCGTCGAGGTTGAGGTGCCAGGCCAGGGGCATCAGGCCGGCGTAGTCGTGGATGAACAGTTCGCCCGTGACGTCCACGCGCCGCGAGCGCCAGTAGCGCATGATCGCCTGGATCGCCTTGACCTCGTCTTCCAACGTCACGCCGTGGTAGGGGCTGGGCTTGGGGAAGAAGGCATCAATGTGCACCGTGCCGGCCTCGGCGATCGGCAGCAGGTCGAGGAAGCGGTCAATGCGCTGCTGCGTGCGTCCGGCCGCCCATTCGCGGGCTTTCGACACGCGGTAGCTCTGCTCGCCGTCCCACACGCCGCCTTTCCGCAGCGAGCCGTCCTTCTCGCGCACAAGCAGGTCCTTGCGACGGTACTCATCCCACAGCGGGCTGTTCTCGTACGCGTCGCAGAGGTTGATGTGCGTACTGACGAAGGCGTTGTGCGCGCGTTGCGCGCATCAGCCGCAACAGGCTCTGCCGCGCGTCTGCATCGCCCGGGCGCTTGAGCCGTTCGTTGACCTCGAAGAACGCGGGGTATTTGGAGTCGTGACCGTCGTATTGCCAGCCGACGAGATAGACGATCTGTTTGAGGCCCAGCGTGAGGCGCTCAAGGGCGCGGATGATGCCGAGCGTCTGGTCGAGATCGCAATGGACGACGCCGGGCTTCTTTCCCAAGAGGACCTTGCACGCGACGGCCTGATGGTACTGATGTTGGTACGCTGGCTTCGCCATCGTTCCCCCCTCTGGGAGCCTATCTGATCGGCTTGGTCGTGCCGCCGCTCGAACGCCCACGTCCCCACTACCACGCCGGACAGCCTCGCGCTACTACGATTTCGGTGTGCCTCTCGAGGAGCAACACTCTCTGACAAGCCGGCGCTCTTGCCTCGCCCGTTCCTGACACCACCATCCCGATCCCGCGCCCTTTGTCAACAGCTACGTGGTGCCGCGGGCCGATGAAGACGCTCGCATTCGGCCATATCGCCCGGGTGATCGAGCACTATAATCCCGGGCTAACGGCCCTTACCATCGCGATCCGCTGCCCCGCAAAGGAAGTCGTCTCATGAGGAAGCCACTTCTCCCCCTCGCAGTCGCCTTGCTCGCGCTGGGAGCACCCTCCGCCGAATCGCCGGCCACAGCGTCATCCACGCCCCTCGCGGTTCGTGAGGTCATCGTCATCTGCAAGACCCATTTCGACATCGGCTACACCCACCGAGTCAAAGAGGTCGTGCAGTACTACCGCACCGCGATGATTGACAAGGCTCTGGAGATCATGGACGCCTCCATGGGCCTTCCGGAAAGGCAGCGCTTTGCCTGGACCGCCCCCGGCTGGGTGATGGCGAAGGTCCTTGAAGACTGGCCGGGTCAGAGTCCTGAGCGTCGGCGAAGACTGGACGAGGCGTTCAAGTCGGGACGGTTCGTCACGCACGCCCTGCCTTTCACGCTGGAGTCCGATGCGTGCGAGGTGGAGGAGATGGCCCGCGGCTTCGGGTTCGCGTCGGCGTTGTCGCGCAGGTACGGCCTGCCGCTGCCGCGTTCCGGCAAGATGACCGACGTGCCCGGGCACACGGGCGCGCTGGCCACGGTGCTCGCCAACGGCGGGGTCAAGTTCATGCACATCGGATGCAACTGGCCCAGCGGCTTCGTCAGGACCCCCGGGCTGTTCTGGTGGGAAGGCCCCGACGGCTCCCGGGTCCTCACGATGTACTCGTGCATCTACGGCACCTGCACGGGGCTGTGGCCGCCGCAATGGCTTGGCAAGGAAGACACCGGCTTCGGACGCAACCTGCTGCCGCCTCCGAACTGGCCGCACAGGACCTGGCCAGCCATCATCGTCACTCCTGACAACTCCGGCCCGCCAACTGCGGCGGCGATCAACGCGTTGTTTGAAGAAGCAAACCAGAAACTCCCCGGCACCAAGGTTCGCATGGGGACCATGGACGATTTCGCTGCCGCCATCCTGGCCGAAAAGCCGGACCTTCCCGTGGTCAAGGGCGAGATGCCCGACACGTGGATTCACGGCGTGATGTCTGATCCGGGCGGCATGCGGCTCTCGCGAGAGACACATCCGCTCCTGTCGTCGGCCGAAGTACTTCATACTCAGCTTGGCATCTGGGGCGTCCCCCAGGCAGAGATAGCCAAGGACGTCGCCCTCGCCTACGAGCAACTCCTGCTTTATGGAGAGCACACGTGGGGCGTCGCTCCTTCCGTGAACCAATACGGCGATTTCCGGAAGATTCCGCCGCAAAGGTATGCCAACCTCGAAGCATCGTGGGAAGACAAGACCGACTACATCCGCACCGCGTCAAAGATCACCCGTGGCATCTGGGAAGGCAACCTGAAAGCCCTCGCTGTGGCCGTGAAGCATGAGGGTCCAGCCGTCATCGTCTACAATCCGTTGCCTTGGAAACGCTCCGGTATTGTCGAGGTCAATGGCAAGCGTGTCTTCGCCAGCGACGTGCCGCCTTGCGGCTATCGCGTTCTGACTGCGCCAGCGGCTCCGAGCACGCCTGTCGCACCTTCCACGTCGGTACTGGAGAACTCCTTCTTCAGGCTCACGCTCGACCCCGCCAGAGGCACCATCGCCTCGTTGGTTGACAAGCGCACCGGCCGCGAATGGGTGGACACTGCCGCCGAGCATGGCCTGGGCCAGTACCTCAACGAACGCTTCACCTACGAGCAGACGCTGAAATACACCTTGGACTATCAGCAGGGACGCGCCATGCACGCATTTGGCTCCAAGGGCGACTGGCCACACCCCGGCATGGTCAAGGGCGGTATGATTTCCGAAGCAAAGGTCCCCTACCGGGCCGCGTCGCCCGCCAATGGAACTCTGAAGGTCTCAACCGACTCCGTGTCGCAGACAGGCGTCCTCGACATGCCGGCCAACCCCGAGAACCATCTTCCCGCAGCCAGCCTGCGCGTGACGCTTCCGGCAAGCCAGCCTTACCTCGAACTGGAGATCACCATACGAGACAAGGCCAAGGACAACTGGCCCGAGGCCGACTGGCTCTGCCTGCCGTTCCAGGTCGCCCACCCGACATTCCGTGTTGCCCGGCCGCTCGGCGTCATGGACCCCGCCGCCGACATCCTGCCCGGCGCCAACCGCCACCTCTATGCCGTCGGCCACGGCGTCGCGATCGCGGACGCCGACGGCTCGGGCGTCGCTGTTTGCCCCATGGATCATCCGCTCGTCAGTCTCGACCGTCCGGGTTGCTGGAAGTTCTCGCTGGACTTTGTTCCGCGGAAACCGGTGGTCTTCCTGAGCCTCTTCAACAACCAGTGGAATACCAACTTCCGCTATTGGTATCCCGGCACCTGGAGCTCGCGCGTGCGTCTATGGACCTTCGACGCCAAGACGGCGAGCGACGCCGTCATCGCCACGCCCGCCCTGGAGGCCCGCAACCCTCTTGTTGCGGTTGCCGCCGACGGCGGCGGCGGGACGCTCCCCGCCGAACAGCCCGGCCTGTTTGTTTCCCGCAAGGGCGTCATCGTCACCGCCTTCGGCGCCGATCCCGATGGCAACGATGGCACGTGCCTGCGCCTCTGGGAGCAAGCGGGCGTCTCTGGCGACATAACAGTCACGCTCCCGACGGGTGCGAGGTTCACGACCGCAACGCCGGTGAACCTCCGCGGCGAAAAGACCGGCGAGCCAATACCCATCAGGGACGGCAGCTTTGTGGTTCCGCTGAATGCCTACGCCCCGGCCAGTTTCGTGATGCGGCGGTAGCGTGGCCGGAAGACCGGAAGACTCTCGAGACCATGGGAACATCGAATGCCCCGACGATCAGTCCCACCGCATGCATGATCCTGGTATCCTGCCTGGCACTGCTTCGTCCGGACTCGGCGGCGGCAGGAGAGACTGGAGCAGCCGGGCAACCGGCGGGTGTGCGGAATCTCATCGTCAATCCGGACTTCAGCCGCAGTTCACCGGCTGAGAAGTCGTCCGGACCGGATCGCCGCTGGCTGCCGTCCTACGAGAAGGAGCCGTTCCTGCCGCTGGGATGGGAAGTACAGCCGAGCGGCAACGGCGCAGGTGTGCTCTCCGTCGCGGACGATGACGGCCGCGCCACGCTGGAAGTCCGGACGAAGAAGGGGCAGCAGGTGCGGCTGCGCCAGTATGTCGAAGTGGTGCCAAAGACCTCCTACACCTGCGGCGTGTCCGTCAAAGGCAGAGGCTCCGTTACGCTCCGTTCCTTCGCGTGCATTCCGGCGACCAACCAGGACTTCGGTGCGAAAGATGGCAAGGCCGGCGACGCCTGGACGAAGCTGAGCCTCCGTGCGGTTGTTGGATACCATCGGCACGTCCTGGCGCTCATGGTTGATGTCCGTGACGATGCGGATGTGCTCCTTCGCGGCGCCGAAGTGACCGCGCCGCTTCCCGACGGCGCTCTCCCGGAAACGCTTGTTACCACCAAGCCGGCCAAGGATCAGAGCACTCTCTACATCGAGGATTTCGACGGACCATCCTGCTCCTTCCCGGTCGACAAGGACTGCGAACTGACCGGCACGGACGCGGGACGCTTCGGGCGTGGGCTGCTCGTTACGCCGAAGTCCGGCGGTGCGAAGGCGCGGCTGCATTTCGGGAAGCTCCCGGAAACCGGCACTATCGAGTTCTGGTACAAACCGGAGACTAAGCTTCCCGAGAACGGCAATCCCAACTCGTACATCTGCCCCTTCGTCCTGACGACGCCCACAGCCTTCAAGCAGTTTGTGGTCATGTTGAATTCCTGGGCGACGTCCGTGATCTTCGGCTTCCAGACGCAGCAGTGGGACGGAAGGCACTCCTGGGCCGGCACCTTCTCGCTCGGAAACAGCGGCTGGGCGAACTGGAAGGCCGCGACCTGGCATCACGTGGCCGGCTCCTGGGACAAGCAAGCTACGCGACTCTATGTTGACGGTGCGTTGCAGGGCATTCGTATCCTGGGCGGCGAGCCGACCGAGTGGACCTGCCCGGCCAGCGACATTCAGCGCCCCGAGGGCGAGGCGCTGGATCTCCTGTTGCCGACGGCATGTACCGTGGACGAGATCCGCGTCTCCAGCGGCCTGCGCTATGGGCCGTTCATCCCCGTGGGCGCGATCTCTTCCCCTCTGGTCGTCGAGCGTCCCGAACCCACGCCCGCCGCGGGTGGCGGCGCGTACCTCCAGACTCCGGAGAGGGATCTTGAGGCACACCGCAACAAGGCGATCTTGCCCGTTCCCGATCCCAAGGCCGACTACGTGTTCGGGGCCGACACGGCGAAGCCCGCCTGGCAGGGAATGAGCGGAATGAAACGGGAGAAAGACTGTTTCGGGGCCGGCGTCGAAGGCATTGCCCTCGACGTGAACCAGGAATGGGATCGGCCCAGCGCGATCTACTGGAAGCTGGAGGGCATCCAGCCGGGGAAGTACTACGCGGGGCTGTGGCAGGAGACGCAGCGAAGGCAATGGGACTGGCAGGCCACTGATCCACGGGTCTCCGAATACAATCCGGATTCGTTA
>JAPLOD010000182.1 GCA_026692735.1 Planctomycetota bacterium
TCAGCTTGAGCTGCACCTCTTCGTTCGTGCCCGCCCGCCAGCGGGTCAGCTTCAGGACGCCTCCATTGGCTTCCTTCTCGGCGTCCCGAATCGCCACGGCTATGCTCTTGCGGGCGTCGTCCGTAAAAAGCTTGCCGCCCACGCCCAGGATCACCTCGTCCACGTTCATCACGCCATCCGCCGGCGACTTTGCCCCGACATGCGTGACCAGAATCTGGCGGCTGGCCGTCGTGGTCCGCCCCTGCGCGCTATCGAGGAAATTCGCCGGCTTTGTGTAGATCCACCCGCGAAGCCCCGTGGCGCCCAGATTGTAGGTCAACTTACGGTCAACTCCCTTCGTTTCTCATTTGGTCAGATCAGGCAGGACATCCGCTCCCACAACGGGAAAGCTCATCAGCACTGACAACGCCACCATTGTGAACCCGACTTGGGCCAGATTGTGCTTTCTCATTATCCGTCTCCTTGGACGCCTCGGCCTAGGATGGCCCAGTTGGCGTCCCCCCGTTTTTAGGTCCAGTCGGAATGAGAGGTCCTCCGGCCTGAGACGAGTTACATACACCGACGCGTCCGTCGCAGACGAAGCGCGTTTGCGACACACTTATGTCGCTATGCGACAGCGCTGCTTATCGGGATTCCTGCTGACATCCTGCCCGAACCTGCTATCCTGGTTGTCATTGATGACAGGTGCGCTCATGCGTGGATGCCGCGTTGTCCTGGTGACGGCAGTCATTCTCTTCGGCTTGCTCGAAGCAGCCGAAGAGGCGGGGAGCAAGCCGCTTACGTCGCTCCAGATGGAGGCGTTGGTCAAGCGCTACGTCGAGGGCGATGCGGCGGAGCGCCAGAAAGTGCTGGGCGAGTGTGCTGGCGCCGACGCGCTGAAGGCCGCCGGGGATGTGAAGGCATGGTCGGGGAAGATCCTCGCGGCGCTCCAGAAGAAGGGGCCACGGATGAACCCCGTCCCCACGGACCTGCTCGCCAGACTCGATGGCGACCGCCTCAAGATGTGCAAGATGCTGGGCGTCGGCACCTCGCCGGTTGCGACCCTTGAGAGCGCGGTCGGCCAGGTTCGCACGGTCGTGCTGGACGGCAGGATGCCGCGCTCGCCCGTGGTCATCTACCTGCATGGCGGCGGCCACGTCCCCCCTGACCATCCCGGCGAGAAAGACAACGAGATGGCCTGGACCTGGGGCCTGAAGCGTTCGGCGATGATCAAGTGCGCCCCCTTCAAGCTTCTGCCGCGTTGCGTGGATGACAAAGCCGTCAATGCCTGGGTGATTCCTTCCGGCCCGCAGGCCGTCAACGCCGTGCTTGACGCGCTCCTGCGCACGTGTGCGGTTGACCCCGACCGCATCTACCTGATGGGCAGTTCCATGGGCGGCTTCGGCGCGTGGTATTTCGCCTCGATAGAAGCCGACCGCTTTGCCGCCGTCGCAAGCCTGGGTGGCGGGTGTACCGTGAACGACAACGGCTTTGCCAACTACTGCAATCTCGATTTTGGCGCGTTCGTCGGCGAACAGGATACCGCCGCCGACCGTCTTGGCGGTTCGCGCCGCGGCCGCGACACACTTAAGACGCTCAATGACAAGACCCCCGCTGGCTACAAGTGCTTCTACAAGGAGTACGCAGGCGTGGGCCACAATCTGCCGGACAAGGTCTACGCCGACGTGGATTCCTTTCTGAAAGACAAAGCCCGCCAGGCGTACCCGCGAGTCGTGGTGTGGCATCCTGTCGTGGCGTGGAAGCCCCGGTTCTACAATCTGGCCATCCCCGCGCCCAAGGAAGGGATGTCCGTCAAGGCGGAGATGGGCAAGGACAACACCGTCACCGTGACCAGCGAGAATGTTCCCGCGCTGACCGTCTACCTGAACGAGCAGTTAGCCGACTTCAAGAAGCCGCTGAAGGTCGTGTGGAACGGCAAGGAAGCTTTCGCCGGCATTCTTTCCCCCTGCCTGTCCGTCGTGCTGGAGACGCTCGGCGATCGCTGCGACCCAGGCATGTTCTACTCGGCCAAAGTCAGCTTGCGGTAACCACTGCGGACCATCGCGCCCCGGAGAAAAAGTCGTAAACGCGAAAGAGAGGAAACTGATGAGATTCGCAGTTGCGCTCTGCATTCTCAGCCTCGCCCACAGCGCCTTCGCCGAAGACGCACGCCCTCCGCGCAAAGAGCTGGTTATCAACTACGGCGGAGGCGGGTGGAAAGATGGCCAGGTGCAGGAGCCCTGCATCCTGGTCAACCCCAAGGACGCCACCAAGTTGATCATGATCTTTGCCGGAGCCGTAACGTCGGCCAAAGGCGGTGCTGGTGCGATCGCAAAAGCCTGGGCTGACATCTCCGAGCCTTTCACTTGGCATGAGGACGCCGGCAACCCGATTCTCAAGCCCGAACCTGCCATTCCGTTCGAGTCCCATTCCATTCGGCTCGATTCGGTCATCTATAACCAAGCGCTCGACGAATACTGGATCTATTACACAGGCCATAACGCGAAGACACATGTTGATGCCATCGGCCTCGCGACATGTCCCAGCGGGAAAGACGGCTACAGCGACGTAACCCTGGCAACTATGAAGCGCCACGCCGCCAATCCGATTCTCTCTCCGGGCGGCCAAGGCCGTGACGATGAAACGTTTGTCTCGCAGGGCGCGATCTTCCGCGAAAACGGCGTGTGGTACTCCTTCTATTCTTACCGAACCGCAACGCAGACGCTGCCCGGAATTCGCCTCGCCACTTCGAGCGACGGCAAGCAATGGAAGAAAGAGCCTGGCCCCGACCTGCTCAGCGCCGGGCCCGAATCCCAGTACTACGAATGGCATCAGGTCTACAAGATTGCCGATCGTTACGTGATGATGCTCGAAGCGTACAACGGGGGCACGCGTTGGCGGGCCAATGTCGCAATCAGTTCAAAACTCACCAAAGGCTGGAAGAAAGCGCCCATTGATCTCATTGACCAGACCCAATGGCCAGGCTACTCCGAGGACACGCAATTCCACATTGCCACACCCGCGATCTACAACATCAATAACAAATGGTACATGTACGTCCAGGCCGCGCACTCCGGTTACTACATCGTCCAGCACTGGGCGATGTACGGCATTGAGTTCGATGACTACATGAGAAGGATACTCGCAATTCAGACCGGAAAGTGAGTGTGGATAGTGGCGCGGTGGTGGGCAATCTGCCTTATGAGCGCCCCTGGCCAATCAACTGGCGCTGTGCGCGGATACCGGCTACACGCGGGCGAAGCTGGGATGGGACTGCAGGCGGGAACGAAGTCAACCGCCTGGATGGCGCGCCCTTCGGCGGTGTCGTGCCGCTGGAGAAGGCGGGGTAGACTGCTGTGGGGCTGATGATCCAATCGGCGGGGCAGGGCTTCGTCCGAAGGCAGGGCGTGCTCAGAATGGTATCGTGCACGTCCCTGATATTTCTGATATTTGCACGTCCCTGATATTCGTCATATTCCCAGATCAAGATCCTGACCGCCATCCGGTTGACTCCGCCTCAAGTTGAAGGACGTCTGCGAGGCGGTAGTACAAACCAGTAAGCTTGCCGCGCTCGCCGGTGTAATCGTAGTAGGCCCCAACGATGGTCTCGTACAGTCCGGTCCTGTTCAGCCGAGTCAGTATACCGGAGAACAGCTCTTCCTGAATCCCAAGTTCCGCGCAGGCTTGCCGCTTTAGGTCTGACCAATAGCGATTGCAGCGGCCGAGATCATTCTCCTGTGATTGGCGCGGGAAACGTGCCTCAAAAGCTGCCATAGTGGTCAGGAGGCGAATCTCCCGAAATGATAATTCATCGAGAATCTGGAGAAGCTCTTCGTATTCCGTCTGGAACGAGACTGGCGGCTTTTCGGTGACGCCGGCAGCGAGCGGATTCGCGAAAAGTCTGATCTTCTCTCTCTGGCGTGTTTGCGCCGCGGAGCGTGCGGTAATCTCGCAACAATGAAAGAAGTCTTCCGAGTTGAGCAGCCGCTCAGGGATGATCGCACAATTCCGGCGCAGCGCGTCGAAGAAGGCCTCCGCTCGTTGCTTCTGGATATCGGTCCACGCTGCGGTTAACGCGACGTCAAGGTTCCCGCCGCCCGGAACAAAAGAGACGAGGTAACGCATCCACGGGTTCTCGGCGTACGCCCCCGCTGTTTTCTGAACGGGATTGGCCACGTCCTTACCCCCCGCGCCATCACAACCTCCCAGCAAGCCAACACACGCCGCGGGCGGGTCGGCCAATCGCCAATCCGCAATCCTCAATCCGCAATCGCAAGTGGTATCCCCGGCGGGATTCGAACCCACGACCTCCGGTTTAGGAAGCTCAACCCGGCGGAGCGCAGCGCAACGGCTTTAGCGCGTATTACGAGTGGAAACAGCGACAATCGCAGACAGTCAACAGCGACAGACAACGACACTGAATTACAGAAACCGGAAGTGGTTTCGGAAGTCGTTGCGCCCGCGCTGCCGGCCGATGAACGTGAACTCCTGGACCTGTGGCACCGGCTGGACGCCGCAGGCCGCGCCGCACTGTTGGCGACGGGCAAGGCCATGGTCAAGGGATAGGTTGATGCAAGGAGATTGCCAAGGTGTACGGGGGTGCATTTCGCCACACTTGCGGAAAGAGCGCGTGGCTTGCCGTGAGGTCTTCGCTCGCCAAGCGCTTTCAGAAATTATGTAACGAAAGTCGTGCAGGACTTTGAGGGACTGAAGATGGCGATGGTATCTCGGTTGGCTGGCATGACGACGCGCGGGCTTCGTGCTGCTCCTTGTCTACGGAGGCGCTACGGCGTCCAGGAATGACGATCTCGACGCGGGTGTACCAAAGTGCCAGACGAGGCAGTGGACCTCGAAAACAAGCCATTGCAGGCCATTGGCGCCCCCCTACAGCGATGCTCAGTCGCGGGGGTACGGTTGTGGCAAGGGTCAGACAGAGCTTGCCGGCGGGTGCATCCCCGCTGGTGTCGGGCGTTGTGCGGGCGTTCGCCTGCCGCCCGACGAAGGACCAGGACTCGGACAGATGGACGACTCGGACGAAGGACACCTGATTAGCGGGGCTGGGCGTTTGCGGGCGTGTGCCTGCCGCCCAGCCACAAATAGAACTGAATGGAGGTTCTTCCCATGAGCGGCGAAGACGACGAAGACGACGAAGACGACGAACAGCCCGAAGTGCCAGGGACGGCTGGCGAGAGCGCGCGGGACTGCGATTCGTGCAGGTACTCGTGCTCGGCCGATGGGCTTGCGCAAGTGCACGTGCCGGTGTGCTGCCGATGCGCATCGCGCGGCGCATTTCTGCCGGCTGAGGTTGTGAAGGCAGCCTGCGACGGGAAGCCCTGCGGCTCGTTCCAAGCCAGGGCATCGTTGTCGGACTGTCAGCTTGGTACGCTGCGAAAGCAACAAGAGTCCATTGACGAGTTGGCTCGCAAGATTGCCTTCGGTTCGGTGGCGGATGAAGCCGCCGACAAGGCGGAGAAATCTTCTGCGGCCAGCGCCGCCTGCAGGCCGGCGCCCTTGCCGCCAAAAGGGGCATGGCTGTGAACTCAGCGCGGTCTGAGCGCCATCTCGGGAACATCGATCTCGGTGGCTTGCTTCGGCCGTGCGCCGTCGGGAGAATGTGCCCTTTCCGCCATTCTCCTGACACGCCGGTGGGTTTGGTCCGGGGAGCCAAACACTTGCCGGCAACCGCCGAATGACGGCGGCGGGGCTGCACGGTGCATCTTTCACCGCGCGCCACAGGCCTGGGAGCGGCCCCAGACGACTCGAACTCTCCCGGGCAACTTACCTCTGAGAAAGGAGAACGACATGGAAAATGCTAGACTTGGTTTGGGCTTGCTGGGCAGCGATTCGGGCGGCGGAATGGCGCCGAGCACAGGGTGGCCGATGGGCGCACGGAGGGGGCCGACGCACCTGGGCGTGGACGACCTTTCCCGCGTGTCTGGTGTGAAGCAGGAAACTCTGCAACGCTTGTTGGACACGCACCCGGCTCTGCGGCGGTTGCGCATCCGGCTGAACGACGACGCCGAGCCTGCAGCGGTGTGGGGCGTGTGCGACGAAAAAGTGCGCGAGGTGCTGTCCGCGCTTGACCGGCTGCGCTTCAAACAGATCTTGCGAAACGAGGATTACTTGGCGGGGCGCGTGCCCGATGCTTTCACCAGCCAGCAGCGAGAGTTGTTTGAGATCGAGTCGCGGTTTCCGGGCGCGCCGGACGTGCCATGAGCGGATCAATGATGCCGTTGGTGGAGTCGTTGAAAACGCCGGCAGTCGGCGACGAGCTACTCCGCCAGAACGCGGCGCATCCTGGGCTGGCTGACGACGCTCTGGTAGCGGCGACAATGGCGGCTTTGCCCAGCGGATTTGCAAGCGTGGCGCACGCGCGCGACGTGCTCAAGCGCCTCGTGGACGGCGGGATCATCGTGCGGCTGAGGTGAGGCCAGTCCTTGGCTGGATTGACCGGCTCGAAGTGTGGTAGAGTAAAAAGCTGGGGATAGGCTTGCAACCGAAAAGCGCGCAAGTCCAACGCGCCTTCCCTGGCTTCAACCTTGGACGCGCAAAGGACACGCGCCAATGACCACCGCAGCACCCATCCCCACTACCAGGGCACAGCAACGAGACATACTTGCACGACAACTCGGAAAGCTCACAGACGCTCAACGGCTGGAGATGCTGGCGGAATGTCTGGGCAGGATTCAAAAATGGCACGAGGGTCTCAATCGTGACGCTGCGCTTCTTGAGTCTGGACGGCTGCCTATTGGGGATCCCAAAGACTTTGATGCTCTCGGCGGTTGCCGGCATGAAGCCGCACATGATCTGGCCTTGCTTTTGACCAGAGACGAGAAGATTGGGGCTTTCCTACGATCAGAGGGCATGGTACTTGAAAAGCTGCGGGAAGCCATGAGACATCTTGCAGAACGGAACTACTGCGAAGCCAGCACGCTAGACATTAGACCCGAAATCTTAGACGGCCAGAACTACGTGCGCATGGTTTTGAAAGTGCTGGACGCCGCACCCGCCGCCGGACAGCCGGCCGCTGAGACGCCACCACCGCCGCCGCGAGGCAAGCGGCAACGCCTCGATTGGCCAACACTCCAAAAGAAGGGACACGACCTTCTGAGAAGGGCGCAACGCCAGAGAGAGCTACTAAGCGCTGAAGTTGTCGCTGACCGACTGGGGCTTAGGTCGAAAGCACAGGTAGTGAGGCTGACTGAATGGGCGCCGTATCTCGCATGGAAGGCGCAGTACACAACACGCAAGCTGCGCATCAGCCGCAACTCGGGGATTCTGGCCATCCTCAACGACCCAGACCGTGATGACGCCAACGAAGAGTGAACAAACACAGAGCGTTTATGAACAAAAATACCTCGCAGACTCCGCTGACTTAGTGAACAGCCTGCCATAGGTGAGGGCGCCACTTTGGCGTCCGCACTGTGGAGGTTGCTCGAATGCCGCGCATCCCGGTCCTCATCAATGGGCATATCGTGCGCCTGCCGTCGGAGATCACCGTCGGCGAGGCACAAGCCTTGTCTGGCCTCACCGCGGATAGATTCAACGAAGAGCTGGCGCGCATGATGGCTGGACATGCCAGGCAGAAGGGGACTCCCACCGTCGCCGCGCCGTCCGCACCGCCGCCCACTGGCGAGGGGGTGCAGCCGTGACCACGCCGAACCTGGACAAGCAGGCTCTATCTGAGCTGGGTGTGCAAACACAGGACGTCACGCCCGCGGAGTTGGCGTATCTCAAGCGCCGCAAGGCTGAACTGGAGCCTATCGAGTGCCCCGAGCCGCTCGTGATTCAGCAGCTCCTTGCTGCAGAACTCCACATCAAGCGCGTGTGGAATGATGAGCAGCGGTGCTTGAACGACACGCCCGAGAACATCGCCGAACTGCAATACCAGCGGCAGCGCCTCGACGAACTCGGCAAAGAACGTGCTGTCTGGATGGCAAGGTACGACGCCGCGGCCATCGGGTTGGGGCTTCGACGCCGCAAAAAGGCCGACGCGCCCGCGCCGCTTGCGAGTCTCTGGCTTCGCTGGCGTCGGCAGAAAGGGGCCGCGCAATGAACGTGGCCACGCAAGCGGTGAGGCCGGACATGCACGCCGCCGCCGTGTTTCTGGAGCACCTGGAAGCAAACGGCGTCTTCTCATTCCAGTGCTTTGACGACAGCAAGGACAAGCGCCCAGAACTGGCGCGCGTCCTGCACGGCACCTTGGCCCAACACGCGGACGAACTGACCCGGCTCAACGAGCAGGGCGCCGGAGTCTTCGTCGCGGTCAACGCGACTGACGGGCGCGGTCGCAAGGCCGAGAACGTGGTAGCGGTCCGTGCGCTTTTTGTGGACGCGGACGACGTGCCGCTCCCGGAAGCGTGGCACGTGCGGCCAAGCATCATCAACAAGCGGGACGAACGGCACTGGCACGCCTTCTGGGCGGTGTCGGACATGCCGCTCTCTGAATTCGGCACTGCTCAGAAACGGCTCGCGGCGTACTACCACACCGACCCCAAGGTCTCGGATCTCCCCCGCGTCATGCGCCTTCCTGGATTCTTCCATCGGAAGGGCGAGCCGATCTTGGTGACGACGTGGGAGTCGAGGCCCGAAACGTACACCGTCCCCGAAGTCTTGGTTCGGTTGCCCGAACTCCCTGCTTCGATACCCGCTCCACAGCCCGCCACGCTGCCGGCAAGCCAGGGCGACAACGAGCGTCTATTCTCGGCCTGGGCTGCCAAGGCGGGGGAAGACGCCGTGGAAGGCAACCGCAATAACCAGCTTTTCCGAATCGCCGCGGAAGGCTGCGGGCGCGGTTTGTCTCTCGACTTTGTCCAGTCAGTCTGCCTGGAGCACGCGAACGGCCTCGCAGAAACCGAAGTCCGGCGCACAGTCCAATCCGCCTACCGGAAGGAACGCAGCGCCCATCCACCACCGGCCAGGGCGCCGGATGCGAAGACCGCCGCGGCGCCGGTCGTCGTAGAGGAAGCTGAGGACGAACCACCAACGCTCGCCAACTACCACGCGCTCTCGGCGCAGGTGGAAGAGTGGCGCCACTCCCTCACGCCGGAGGAGATCTTCGTGCGGTGCGTCGGGGGGGGGCATAAGCCGCGCGTGGTTGCGTACATCCTGCGGTGCACGTTTGGCTGGGACACGGACGAGACCGAAGCGCGGTATCGAAAAGCGCTCAAAGCCAAGCCTGCCGCACCCCCGCCGCCGGCCGAAACCGCTCCACAGGCCGCTGTAGAGAGCCGCGCACAGTCTTTGAGCCTGAAGGATCTTCTCTCATACGACGTGGAGGACAACGCCGATTGCCTGCTTGGGAAGCGCTACTTGTGCCGTGGCCAAAGTCTCCTGCTGCCGGGGCCAACGGGCATCGGAAAGAGCAGCTTGGTTATTCAAATGGCGCTGGTCCTGGCACTCGGGAAAGACTTCTTCGGCATCATGCCCACGCGGCCACTACGGTCCCTCGTGCTTCAAGCCGAGAACGACCTCGGCGACTTGGCAGATATGACGCGCGGCGTGGTGAACGGCCTTGACCTTCCCGTGTCAAAGATCAAGGACGGGATGACCGTCATTAGCGAAACATCGGTATGCGGCGCTGCGTTTCACCTGTGGGCAAGAACATTGATCCTTCGGTATCGGCCCGACATCGTCGTTGTTGATCCGGTCTTCGGCTTCCTGGGCGGGAATGCGAGCGACCAAGGCGTTGTCAGCACGTGGTTGCGGAACGGTCTGGGGACGATCAGCCAGGAAACTGGCGCCGCCTGGATATTGGTCCACCACGTCAAGAAGCCGGCGGAAGTTGAACTCGCACGGAAGGATTCCGACTACGCGTATCTCGGCTTCGGCAGCGTCGAATTCGCCAACTTCTGCAGGGGCGTCCTGGCACTTCGCGACGTTGGAAGCGGTAGATACGAGCTGCGCGCAGCCAAGCGGGGGTCTCGCTCTGGGCTGGTGGACAACCACGGGCAGCCCACCGACACGGTCTTTCTTCGCCATGCGCGCGCCGGCATTTGCTGGGAACGCGCGGATGAACCCGAAGATGAGCGTGTCTCGGGCGAAGAAGCTGACGCGCAAGAAGTCTTCGATCACATGGAACCCGGCAAGGAGTACAACACGAACGGCTTGATTCAACTGGCCTGTGAAGCACTCAAGAAGACCCGCGGCAACTTCACGAACCCCGCCAAACGCGGCGCCCGGGTGCTCAAGATCATCAAAGATAGAACGAAAAAGCCGGGCCAAAACTGGCTTTTCCTCAAAACAGCGAAAGATACCGCCCTCTTTCCCGGAGGTATCCACTAATTCACCTATGAACCGGATACCTGGATACCACTGGATACCTGCTGGATACCTCGAAGGGTGGATACCTGGATACCTCCCTCTCTATAGGGAGTATCCGGTATCTGGTATCCAGTCTCCTAAGCTCAATGAACTCCGCCAGAGCAAGGTGGTCGCTTCTGGAGCGGTCACGTTCTCTCTGTGTTGGGCGCGTGTTGTTGACCTGTTGTGTCCTTGTTCGGCCGGCGGGAGGGTTTGAAGATGCCTGAGTCGCCCAAGCTGTGGATCATCGTGGCCGCAGCAGCCGATGATGGGGTGCTGAGCTATCACCAAGCGCTCTATTCCGATGAAGCCACGGCCAGGGCTGCCGCTGAGGGCCTGAACCTTCCAGGGCGCGTGCTCGTTGCGCCCGTCCGCCTTGACCTCAGCGAAGCCAAGGAAGTCATCGCGGCGGCGCCGGCGGGCGTCAGGAGCGTGACAGACACGACACCCAGCTCGCCGGCACCCGCCGTGCCTGTCAGCGACCCGCGACCCGCAACACCATTTCTGGACGCGGCTGCAAACAACCCGTGGCGGGGAGACTGAACGCATGAAGAACGGTGTCGCGAACGCCATGCCTGACGCGCTGGAAGTCCGCACAGTTGAACGCTGGGTTGTCTGCGTCGTTCGCGCCGACGGCGAGACCGTCGAGGTGCTGAGCCAGTTGTACCACACGCGAGAGGAAGCCGAGTTTGCGGCTTCGTTCCACAGGCGCGATTTCCGCGGCGTCACCGTCCGGGCCGCGCAGTGTGTTGTGTCCATCGTCCTGCCAGCGCCGGCCGCAACGGGCGCCGTGCCAGACGCCGGCAGCCTGCAGCCCGTGCAAGCAGCGCCCGCCGTGCAAGAGCCTACGTTCCGCGGCGATCCTGGCAACCCGTGGCAAGAGCCGCACTGAGGAGTTGAACGCATGACGAACCGCGTCAAGAAGATCCTCGCCACCCGCAGAAGGGCATACGGTCACCCGGCTGCCGAGTTTGCGCGCGTGGCCGCCATGTGGTCTATCATCCTGAACAGCAAGGTTACGGCCGCACACGTCGGCCTGTGCATGATCTGCGTGAAGTTGGCGCGCGAAGTCCATTCTCATAAGCAAGACAACCTCGTGGACCTGTGCGGCTATAGCGCCTGTGTCGAGGAACTCTACCGCCGCAAGAAAGGGAAGCAGCGATGACCGAAAGCACGCCCGTAAGTATAGCGCCCGCAGTCGAGAGAGTCCAGTCCGGGCCAGACCCGAACGTGCGCCCGCTGGACCCGTTGGGCGTCGCCACGTTCAGCGCGTTGCCGATACGGCGGAGATCCAAGGCGCCGGCTGTGGCACCCGCCGCCGTACCGGCTGCAGGACCGGGAACGACCGAGCCGGAGGCACCCTCACAGCCGGCTGCAGGACAGGGCACGGCGCCGGCTGGTGTCGCAACAGAAGTGTCCGCACCTGCCCTTGTCGTCAGTCTAGCCAAGGCAGCCAAGATGCTGAACATCTGCAAGCGCACGGCTGAACGGGAACGCGACAGAGGCAAGCTGCGCTGTCTGCTGATAGGCGGGCGCTGGAAGGTTCGGGTGGGGGAGTTGCACTCATACTTGCGCCGGATGGAAACGGAATCTGCAAGATAGTCCTTGACTAAATGCAGCGCATTTAGTATAATGAGGGTATGGCGAAAATGGGAAGACCGAAGCTGCCAGCACGTGACCGAAGGCGATTCACTGTGCATATCCGCGTGAACGCGGCAGAGAAGCGAGCTTTGCGGGAAGAAGGCCGGGCCGCCGGCGTCAAGATGCTGGCGCGGTGGATACGGGCCAAACTGCTAAAGGGGCTGCCATGCAAGTAACGAAGATCCGCAGCAAGAAGACGGGCCGCGTGGGCTGGAAGTGGCGTTTCACGGACCCCGTCACGCACCGCAAAACGGAAAAGCGCTTCTACGTGACGGAGCTCTCCCTGGCTAAGCCGATGTTTGACGCCCATTACAACGGCTTGCAGGCCAAGGCGGAGAATCTGCCGGACGGCACAGGCTGGAAGCTGCCCTTCCTGGAACTGGTGCAGCGATTCTTGAGCGAAGCACCGATCACCAGCGAACAGCGCAAGGGCGATCTCCGCCGCGTCCTGGAACGAAACGAGCTTGAGCTTGAGTACGCCCGCGACTTGAACGACATAGGACGGTTGACGGCCGCGTGCCGCAAGCTGCTCGAAGCCAAGACGTGCGACGCCGCGTATTTCACGCACACGCTGCAACCGTACCTGCGTCAAGTGAGCCGGTGGGCGTGGGAGAGCGGCATTCTGCCGACGCACCCACTGGGCCGCTGGCGCAAGTTGCCCTTCGGACACGAACCCCGGAAGCGGCGCGCCTACACCGCGGACGAAGTGCAGGCGATACTGGACGCCACGCGGAAGCTGGACGAAGCCTTCGGGCGCCGCTATCCGCTCGAAATCGTGTTGCGGACGCTCGTCACGTGCGGGAACAGGCCGGGCGTCATGCTGCGGGCCACGATTGCCGACCTGGAACCAGACCGCGTGAACCTGCCGGCGGGCGTGGGCAAGAAGCGCAACGGCGCCGGCACGCTGCCGGCTGAACTGGTGCAGGAGCTTCGCATCTACGCCCGTGGTCGGGGAGCGAGCGCGCCGTTGCTGGTCTCTGCGGACGGTGACGGTCTGGACCGCCTGAACCTGTCGAAGCGGGACTTCTGGTCTTCCGCAACGCTGGCGTTCGTGACGGCATTGTGGCCGAATGGTGACACGGCCACGCAGCACGCGACGCCCCTGGAAGTGGCTGCGGTGATTGCAACGGGCAGGCGTCACAAGTTTGACGGGCGATCACCAACGAACCCCGCCAAGGTGCAGGAACGGGAACAACGCAAGGCAGCGATTGACAAGCTGGCCGAAGATATGAAGCCGCTGGTGGCGGCGAAACTGGCCGGGCGTGACCTGTACGCCTTCACGCGCAAGACGCACATCACGCTGGCGCGGTCGCACGGCGTCCACCCGGACGCGGTGAACGTTCAGGTTGGCCACAGTGACGGCAGCGTGGAAGAGAAGTACTACCTGGACGACAGCCAACTGAACCCTTCCGCGTCGTCCAGCATGGTCTACAGCCTGATTTGCCCACCGCGACAGGTGGAGATCGAAGGTAACGTGCTGCGGCTGGCCGCGGGCTCAGAATCGTGGAATCCTGAAGCGGTTTCGGCAGTCGGTGGCGAAAACGGCCACGAAAGACAACCGGAAGTACGCCAAGCCTTCGCGCAAGCTACTGGTACGGCAAGGACTTCGGATGGTATCCCCGGCGGGATTCGAACCCACGACCTCCGGTTTAGGAAACCAGCGCTCTATCCTGCTGAGCTACGGGGACACAGATCTGGGCAGTAATGCCCTGGCACTCTCGCCAGGATAGTAGACTCCTTCCACCAGCCAAGCAAGGGCAATTGGCCGGGGACGGCCTGAGCGCCTCTCACGGCTTGTCGCTCGGCGTCGTGCTGACGATGCGGATGTCGCCGCTGCGGTCGCGTTCGAAGACGTGCAGGACCGCGCCCGTGTCGTCAATCAGGCTCACCTTCGCCGAGCGCGCGCCGAATTGCAGGGCCGCGAAGCCGTGGGTCGCGCGCAGGAACGGACCGCGCTTGCCGGCGACCGCGCGTTTCGTGTTCTCGCCGCCGCCGCCGCTGACGATGAAGGTGGTCGGCCAATCCGGCGCCTGGATATGCTGCAGGATGTGGTCGTGCCCGCTGAGGTAGAAGTCAACCTTGTGTTTCTTCAGGAGCGGTCCCCACGCCGCCTGCAGCGTGCCGCTGTCGCCGTGTTGGCCATCGCTGAACAGCGGATGGTGCGCGAGGCAGATTGTCCAGGCTGACTGGCGCGGCTTAGAGAGTTCCTCGTCCATCCAGCGAAGCTGGGCCTTCCACTGCTCCTTTCCCACCGCATCCCGATTGCTGTCAAGCATGAGGACTGTCACCAGCGGCGCCGCTGCCGGCAGGTCCAGCCGGTACCAGTGCCCGGGCATCTTCCAGCGCGAATCGGGGTGCGTCGCGGCGTACGCGAGCTCCGCCGCCGCATTCTTGGACTCGCAATCGTGGTTGCCGAGAACGGCGTAGAACGGCATGCTCAGCGCCTTCCTGTCGTAGATCTCCTCAAACCCCTCGCGGAACTGCGGATCGTCGGGCCCCGCCAGTTTCACCTTGAAACTGTCGCCGCCGACCAGTGCCGCGTCGAACGCGAGCCGGCTCGTGCCGGCATACGCGGCCATCGCCCGGGCCGTGTTCTGCTGGTCGGGAGTACGCTTTTCAGGCGGGCTGAAACCCAGGTCACCGACGACGAGCACGTTGACCTGTGGCTCGACCGGCTCGCCCGGCGCCGCGCCGGACGCCGCGACCAGCCAGAGGACCGCGCATACCACGACACCTGGCAGTCGCGGTCGTGCTGGCGTATTGCTGATAGCAGCCATGCTACGTCCGAGCTTAGCATGCAGCCCCCGATCTGCAATAGCGCGCTGGTATCCGCTCGCAGTGGGCTGAAGGACGGGACGGCCCACGCTGGACACGCGTTCTGCGCCTCGCCGATCCTCTGCCTTCGGAGAGAAGAAGATGTTGCGGGCGTTGCCGAGGAAGGCTATCCTCGTGCCGGTGGCTTGGCTATGAAACCGATCATGTGCGTGAAGCTCAGGTTGGCGGCGGTGATGCTGGCGGGCATCGCGGTGCGGCTGGCGGCGGAAGAGGCCCAACCCCTTCCCGCCACGCTGCAGGCCGCCCCCGTCAACACCTGGCTGAAGGTGCTTGAAACCAAGACCGGCTGGCGCGAACAGCCCATCTTCGTCTATGTCCCGGGCATCCGGAAGTTCGTGATGGCCAGCGGCATGCAGTCCCACGGCGGCGTGGTGCCTCGCCACTACGACACGGAGGAGTTCGACCTGGCCGCACTCAAGTGGATCAACGCCTATCCCGCGGCCGTGGCCGCCGGCCGGCCGGAATCCGGGCCGGTGGGGGATGAGTATTCCAAGGCGCGCGTCCCTATGGCCAGCAACGGACCGGAGCTGTTCTACAAGGACGGTGGCCTCATCCGTCCCGGCTGCGGCGGCCAGTGGCAGGTCACCAGGTTGAACTACGAGTTCGCCTACGTGCCTGACAACGGCAGGATCTATGCCTACCTGCACGATAAAACCCTCTGCTACGATCCCGTCGCGCGCACCTGGCAGGATCTGGGCGCCAAGCCGCGGACGGGCTGCCGCATTTGGGGCTCGATGTGCTACGACCCGCTCAACAAGGAAATCCTGCACAGCGGCGGCGACGGCGGCAGCGCCGACGTCTCTATCTGGGTCTATAGCATCGAGAAGAATGAGTGGCGCAGGCTGGAGTTCGGCTCGGCGGAGCTCAAGGCTCTCTCCGCCAAGGCCAAGGACCTCCGCTGGCAGGTCAAGGCTCTGCTGGGCGCCTGCGCCAACCGCTTCGCCATCACCGAGACCGCGCAGGAGTCCAAGGCGGACCTGGCCGCCAGGGCCGCCGAACTCGCCGCCGTCGCGGAGAAGCTCGCCGGCGAGATCGCGGCCGCGGGCCTCGCTGGGGGCGAGAAGACCGCCGGTGACGTAGCCGTCCGCCGGCTGGCGTCTGCCGCCGCCGAGCTCAAGGCCGCCGGCCCGGCGCTCTCAGGGAAGATCGCACCCGCGAACATTGCCGCGGTCAGAGCGAGCCGGGTCATCGTTGAGCAGGTGGTGGATGCGCTGGCCGCCGAGCCGCCGGGCCGCGCGCGGTCCCAGACTGCCTACGACCCGGTTCGCAAGAAGATCGTGCTCTTCGGCGGCGACGCGCTGGACCGGACGCTTTCGGACACGTGGCTCTACGACTGCGCAACCCGCTCTTGGGAGCAGAAGTTCCCCGAGAAGTGCCCCGCGCCGCGCGCCGGACACGTCTTGGCCTGGCTGCCCAAGGCCGGGCGGATCGTGCTGGCCGGCGGCTACAGCCGCGACTGGCTTGCGCAGGAAATCTGGACCTACGACGTGGCCGCCAACGACTGGAAGCTGCTGCTCCATGTGCCGCTGGTGGCTGAGGAATACGGCCGGGTCAAGTTCAGCCAGAACTGTCCGCGCGTGACCAGCCGCCTCAACCAGGTCGGAGCGGTCAACGAGGACGACATTTTGATCTGCACTACGGGGGCGATCACCTGGGCATGCAAGGTGGATGCCGGCAAGACGGACGAGGCGGGAACGGCCGCCAGAGCCGTAACGTCGGGTTGCTATACATTCAACCGCATTGACCCTGCGATCTGGGAGAGGGCCGCCCAGCCCGAGCCCGAGAAGACGCGAGAGTTCCTGAACGATCTCCCCGCCAACCAATGGACCGCGCTCAAGTTTCCGATGTACGCGCCCGGCGCCACCAACCGCTGGGGCACCACCGCCTACGATACCGACCGTCACCAACTCCTCTTCTGGGGCGGCGGGCACGCGACCAGTCAGGAGAACGACGTTGCTCATTTCAGCGTGCTCGGCGGCTTCTGGACCCTCGGCTATCACCCGGACGATCCCATCGAGATCATCTACGCCTGCGTGCCTACGCCGTTGAGCTTCAGCGACCGCGTGCACGTGCCTATCCATGCCTACAAGGCCTATTGCTACGATTCGAGCGCCGGCAAGATGGTCTACTTCGACCGGGCCTACAACCCGGCGGTCCGCGAGTGGGAGCCCGCGCCGTTTCCGGGCCTGGAGCACCGTGGCCCGATGCACAGCTTCATGGCGCCCACGCCGCTGGGTGCGGTGGCCTACTCCGACAAGGGCCTCTTCCGCTTCGATGCCAAGGCCGGGCGCTGGCAGAAATTGCCCTGGACCGGCCCGGCCTTCGGCGCCATCTGGTGCGACGGTCACGCCCTGCGCTACGATTCCAAGCGCGACTGCCTGTGGCTCGCCAACGACAAGGCCATCTTCCGCTATGACCTGGCCACCGGAAAGGCCGAGAAACTGGAGGTCAAGAAGCCCAAGGCGCTCGGCCAGTTCGTCTTGTGGGGCGAAGAGGTCTACATCCCCGACGCTGACCTGATCCTGCTCATGCAACTCTTCAAGAAGCCGGATGGCAAGCTCGGCAACGTGGCCTGGGACCCCGCGGAGAACAAGTTCTACTGGGTGGACCTGAAGTTCGTGGAGAACGATAAGCCCGTGGAGTTCAAAGAGCCGCCCTTCAGTTGGTCGGACGCGCTCAGCTACGACGCGGAGCTGAAGCTGGTCCTGCTGAACAACTCCAGCGCCCGCAAGGTCTGGGTCATGAAGCTTGACCGTAAAACCGCCGGCCTGACTGAGATCGCCGAGTAGGCTTGAAGCGCAGGACAAGAACTGGTGCGCCCCCCGGGCGAGAACGGGGACTGTTTCGTGTCAGTTGGGTGGGGCGGGCGTCCCCGCCCGCTGTGACCAACGTCCGGCCCGTGTCTGAAGAAGAGCTATCACCGCCGGCCTGAGCCGGTGGGCAGGCGACAAGGAGGTTGAAAATGAGGAGCAACGTCACAGCGGTTCTGCCTGGCATCGTGTGCCTGCTGCTGGCCGGCGCGTGTCCGGCGTCAACCCCGACGGAGAACCTGGGCATCAGGGCCCTGCCCGCGCCGGGCAAGGTCACCATTGACGGCAAGGCCGACGACTGGGACCTCAGCGGCGGCATCTTCGCCTGCGACAACGTGGAGTCTCAGCGCGAGAACTTCGGCGTGTGGATTCACCTGATGTACGACGCGCAGAACCTCTACGTCCTCGCGCACTGGGCCGACGACACACCGCTGAACAACCCCGGCCAGACCGTCGGCGATTACGGCTTCCAGGCCGACTGCCTGCAGATGCGCATCATCACCGCGCCCGGCACGCCTCAAGCCCTTGGCAACCACATGACCTGCTGGAAGGGACGCGACGGCAAGGACATTGTCTTCGTCGAGGTTGGCACCGACTTCAAAGGCGGCACGATCAAGGATGCCAAAGCCACTCACGGCGCGCAGCAGGCGTTCACCATTGACGCTGACGGCAAGGGCTACATCCAGGAACTCGCCTTCCCGTGGAAGTTGCTCGCCAAAGACGGCCAGGCGCCCAAGGCCGGCGACAAGCTCACCGTCACGGTTGAGCCTAACTTCACGACGCCCGCGAAGGGCCGCTTGACCGTGAAGGACATCTTCAAGTCCGGCCTGACGCCCGACCGCGTCTTTACGTTCATGGCCAGCCAGTGCTGGGGTACGGCGACCATCGAAGCCAAGGGCAACGTCGCACCGCAGCCCGTGCGCCTGGCCGACGGGCGCGAGTTCCCTGTGAAGCTCGAACAAGGCCCGGGGCGCCCACACGGGGGCGCCCCTACGGTGGACTGGAGCGGCCTCATCAAACGGAAGGAACTCCCCGGCTTCAAGACCATCAAGCTGACCATGCCCGTGGATGGCTACATCTCGCTGAACATCTCGAAGCCCGACGGCACTGTCGTGCGGCAATTGCTCAACATGGCCTTCGTGAGCAAAGGCGAGCATGAGGTGAAGTGGGACGGCCTCACCAACCTCTCGTGGAACCAGCCGGGCCAGCCTGTCGAGCCGGGCGAGTATGTCTGGAACGCGCTCTATCACACCGGCATCGGCCTGCGCCTGAAAGGCTGGGCCTGCAACGGCGGCAGCGCGCCGTGGGACGGCGCCACCGGCAAGGAAAACTGGGGCGGCGATCACGGCCTGCCCGTCGCCTGCGCGGCCGACGCCGATGGCGTGTATCTGGGGTGGAGCGGGGCGGAGGCCGGCAAGGCGCTGGTGGCCTGCGACCTGCAAGGGAACGTGAAGTGGAAGAACAGCCGCCAGGGCATGTGCGGCGCGGAGTCTGTCGCGGCGGATGGCGGCTTTGTCTACGCCGTCAACTGGGGACCGAACAACACCAACTACGTCTATCGCCTCAACGCCAAGGACGGGAGCTACGCGTGCTTTGAGGGGAGCGACTCGCCGGACATCTTCCCGCGCAACCTGTGGCCTGATCCGAAAGGCAAGCCGGACCGGATTGACGGGCTGTTCGTCAAGGAAGGCGTAATGTTCCTGAGCTACACCAAGGAGAACGCCATCATGGTGATTGAGGCTAGGAACGGCAAGCTGCTGAGGACTATGTCCGTGCTTGCACCGACCTGCATCGCCGATGCCACCGACCGACTGCCGGCTGTCGCCGGTCGTCTGCCAGCACTCATCTATGTTGTCTCCGGTGGCACAAAAGTGCTCGCGGTGAGTCCCTGGCTCGACAAGTGCGAAACGGTAATCGAGGGCTTGAGCAACGCCAAGGGCATCACTACTGACAAAGACGGCCGAGTGTATGTCGCCGTGCGCGACCCCGACCAGCAGGTCAAAGTCTTCAACATGGATGGAAAGCCACTGGCCGAAATCGGCCGCAAGGGCGGCCGCGCCAGGCTTGGCCCGTGGACGCCCGACGGGATGCTGGAGGCGAGCGGCATCGCGGTTGACTCCGAAGGCAAGCTGTGGGTCATGGAAAGCGACTCCGCGCCCAAGCGCGTCAGCGTGTGGGACACCAAGGCCGGCAAGTTCGTCAAGGAGTTCTTCGGGCCGAGCAGCTACGGCGCGCTCGGCGGAGCGATCAACCCGGCGGACCCCGGCATCATGATCGGCCAGGGCTGCGAATGGCGCCTCGACCCGAAGACCGGTCGCGCCACGTGCCTGGGTACGATCACGCGCGGCGGCATGGAGAACTCGCGCTTCGCCATCGGCCCCAACGGCAAGGTGTACCTGGCGGTCGCGGGCAACTGGAGTTTCAACACCGGGCCGCTCTGCATCTACGAAAGAGTGGGCGACGCCGACTATAAGCTGCGTACAGTCATCTACTACGCGGATGCCAACGGCAAGGAAATCCCCATGACGGGCCACGGCGAGTCCGGCAAAGCCAAGAAGACCATGGTCTGGGCCGACGAGAACGGCGACGGCCAGCGCCAGCCGGAAGAATGCAGCGGCGTTGACGGCGAGCTGCGCTTCAGCGGCTGGTACATGTCGTTCCTGCCGAACATGACGATGTACGCCAACCATCAGCAGTTCAAGGTCGCGGGCTTCACGGCCTGCGGCGCGCCGAAGTACGACTTGAGCAAACCGACACCCATGCCGAAGCCGCCGATCAACGACATGTGGGGGCTGGGGTCGGCCGACGACAAGTACTATCTCTACGATGGCCCGTACGGCGTCAACCACGGCCAGTTCGCCTGCATGGACGTGGCCTCAGGCCGCATGCTGTGGACCTACCCCAGTAACTTCGTCGGCGTGCACGGCTCGCACAACGCCTGCCCGCCGGAAGCGGGCATGGTGCGCGGCAGCTTCGGTGCGTGCGGCGCGGCGAAGCTGCCTGACCCCATCGGCAACATCTGGGTCATCGCCACGAACGTCGGCGAATGGCACATGCTCACCGAACGCGGCTACTATCTGACGCGCCTGTTCGAGGGCGACCCGATGAAGATGGCTTTTCCTGAGAAGGCCGAGCCGGGCGCGATCGTGGACAACTGCCCGCCGGGCATGGGCGGCGAAGACTTCGGCGGCTCCATCTGCTACGCGAAAGATGGGAACCTCTATCTGCAGGCGGGCAAGACGGCGTTCTGGAATGTGCAGCTCGTCGGCCTGGATACGGTGAAGGAGATGAAGGGCGACCGCATCCAGATCGCGGCGGACGACGTCAAGCAGGCGCGTGTCCTCCGCGAACAGCAACTCCAGGCCGCCGTCGGCACGCGGCGCATGACTGTGAACAAGAAGACGATCGCGCTCACGGGCGACTTTGAGAAGGACTTCAAGGTCGCGGAGATCGTCAGCTTCAAGAAGACGGACGATGCCGCCGTGCGCGCCGCAGCGGCGTGGGACGATCAGAACCTCTACCTCGGCTGGGACGTGAATGACGCCACGCCGTGGGGCAACGGCGCGGAGGTGGCGGAGGAAATGTACGTCCGCGGCGACACGGTGGACTTCCAGATCGGCGCCGACCCGAAGGCCGACAAGAACCGCAGCGAAGCGGTGCTCGGCGACCTGCGCGTTTCCATCGGCAGCTTCAAAGGCACCCCCACAGCGGTGCTCTACCGCAAGGCCGCAAAAGACAAGAAGCCGAAGACGTTCAGTTCGGGCGTCGTCAAAGAGTACGTCATGGATTACGTTGCCGCGGCCGAAGGCGCCAGCATCAAGGTCAACAGCCGCAAGAACGAGAAGCGCTACACGGTCGAAGCCGCCATCCCGCTGGCCGCTCTGGATCTCAAGCCCGCGCCGGACTTGACGCTGCGCGGCGATTTCGGCGTCACGCACGGCGACCAGGCCAGCCAGCGCACGCGCCTGCGCACGTATTGGAGCAATCAGCACACCGGCATTGTGGACGATGTGGTCTTCGAACTGCAGATGGAGCCGAAGAACTGGGGCGAGTTGCTCTTCAAGCAGTGAGACCGGGCCGCGGCGCAGTGTGCCGCGTTGCGCTGCTCCCGTGTCACGTCGCTCCGCGGTAGACCGCCAGGATGTTCTCGGGCGGCACGTCGGGCTGGAACAAATGCGCGGGCCCGAGAATGTACCCGCCGCCCGCGCCGAGCACCTCGCAGTAGCGGCGCGCCTCGGCCGCGACCTGGGCCGGCGTTCCGTTGGGCAGCAGGTTCTGCATGTCAATCCCGCCGTGGAAACTCAGCCGCGCGCCGAAGTCGCGCTTGAGGCCCTCGGGCTGCATCTCCGGCCCGGTGGGCTGAATGGGGTCGAGCACGTCCACGCCCAGCTTGATGAGGTCGGGGATGAACGGCCGCACCGTGCCGCAGCTATGGAACAACGCCAGCCCGCCCAGGCGGTGAATGCAGTCCACCATCTGCTTCAGATACGGGGCGACAAACTCGGAGAACATCGCCTTGGAGATGAGCGGCCCGAGCTGGCTGCCAAGGTCGCTGATGACCAGGTAGAGGTCAATGCGCCCGCGCGTGATCTCCGCCGCGCGCGTGTAGTCTTCCACGTAGAACTTGGCGAAGGTGCGGCAGAGGAAATGGACCCGCTCCGACCGCTCGGCCATGTCGAGGAACATGTCCTCCCAGCCGCGTACGAGCGCCGGACGCTGCCACACGTCGGCGAAGCCGTATAGCAGCGCGTGCCGCGCGTAGCGCGCGCATTGCGCCTTGAGCTGCGAGCGGTCAATGCAATCCGGCGTCGGCCAGTCGAAGGCCTCAAGCTCCGCCAGACTGCGCGGGCCGGCCAGCGCGCCCTTCACGTCCTGGCGCAGCGGCCCCCATGGCGTCTGCTGGTAGGTGTACCGCTCGCCCCAGAAATTCTGGAACACGCCGCCAATCGCGCGCTCCGGTGGCGCGGGTGCGTCGAGATGCCGCACGTCCACGCCCAGCGAGTCGAGCAGCTTGTCGGTGTCGGAGTGGCCGACGTGGGCAAACAAGCGCCGCATCGTGGGCGGCTCCGCCCAGAAGTCGCGCGGCGTCCGGTCCGGCTGTTCGTGACGCAGCGCCGCCAGCACTCTCTCTCGTGAAGTCATGCCCCGCATAGGCGTGTCAGTGCGGAGTAACCGTCCGCAGGCGTCACTCTCCCTTGTTCGAGATTGTAAGCGTCTCGTTCTCGCCGGCCTCTTTGGATTTCTTGACACCCTCAAACTCGTACTCCACTCTCAGCTTCTTAACGACGCCACCGGCCGGGTCGCCGAAGTTGTCGTTGGTCGCATCCACGGACAGCGTATCGCCAGCGACCATGCCCTGCACCTTGGCCGTCACGTCGTCCTTCGGGCCGTCGGGCAGGCCGCCATAGACGGCCTTCACGATCTTGAGCTTGCCCGGCTTGCCGGGGGCGGCTGCAGGTGCAGTTGCCTTCTGCGTGCCTCGGGGGAAAGCCTTCAGCAGGTCTTGGGCCTTCTTCTTCGTGTCGCGGGACTTCGCTTTCTCGAGCACCGTCTGGAGCGCGTTCTGGCGCAGTTCCCCGGCCACGTCCTTCAGGTCCTTCCTCTCCGCGAGGGCGACGATGGCGGAGCAGGCTTCCTCCGCGGTCGCGGGTTCCGCCGCATAGGTCACCAGCATCTCCAGCGCGCGGGCAGAGCCGATGGTGCCCAGCACCGAACACACCAGCTTCTTCTCTTCGGGCCTGGTGACCAGCGGCAGGATTTCGTTGACCTTCGCCAACCGCTCGTCATCGTTGAGCTTCTTGTTGCCTTGCAGATACTGCAGGTAGCCGCGCAGCGCCAGGACCTGGTGCTGTGTCTTCGGCGACTTGGCGAGGGCCAGCAGCGGTTCGGTCACGCCGGCATCGTCGGGCCACCTGTTGGGCCAGGAGGACAGCGTGCGCACCGCTTCATCCTGGACAGGCTCGTCCTTGTCATTGAGCGCGGCTTTGACGGCGGCCAGTGCCTGGGGGCCGCCGGCGCAGGCCAACGCATGCAGTCCGATCACGCGCACGGCGCTGTCCCCGCTCTTGGTGAGGGGCGTCAGTTGCGGCACGCACGCCGCTCCGCCGCGGGCCGTGGTTGCCGTCAGCGCCTTCTCCACGCCCGCGCGCTCATTGGCGTCCTGGGTCTTCTGGAGTATCCTCACGAGGTCGCCCACCTGCTTCTCGCCGCCGAGCGCGGCAATGGCGGACAGAGCGGCAGCGCGGACGCCCGCGTCGGCGTCTTCCGCGCACGACACGAGCGCGGGCAGCGCGGTCTCGATCCTGCGCTGACTGACCGCCTCAAGGAGGACCTGGCGCGTCTTTCCCGTGGCCTGTGCGAGACGGCCCGCGATATCGGCATCCACTTCCTGGCCTGGCAGTTTCGCCAGCGCGCCCCGCGCCACTATCGCCAACTCCTCATCGGTATCGAGCGCGACCATGAGCAGCACGGGCACGCATGAGGCGTTGCCGATGCGTTCCATGACCCCCATGGCGGCGAGACTTGCAGCCTTCGGGCCGTTCTTGATCGCTTCCAGGATTGCGGGCAATGCCTTGGGGTCGCCGCGGTCAGCCAGGGCGATAATCAGCATGGTTTGCCGTTCCGGCGTCAAGCGGCCCAGTTCGGCCACGAGGGCGTCGGTCGTGTCGCCGCCGGGAAGCTCGCGGGCCACACGCAGTCCGATGCCGAACATTGCCTTGTCCTGCGACTTCAGCGCCTCGACCAGCAACGGAATGCCCGCGGACTTCCGGGCGAGAATCGCGCCGCGAGTCCCTTCGAGAACTCTCTGCTTGGGCACGTCCGCCTTGCGGATCATGTCATACAGCTTCACGGCTTCGTCGGCCTTTCCTTCGTTGAGGAACCTCTCCGCGCACAGAATGCAGCCCTCCGCGACCGCCGAGCGCACCCCGGCCGGCGCGCCGGCCACCGACTGCTCCAGCGCCTTCGCGGCCCGATCGCCGCCGATGCGGCCCAAGGCCGCGGCCGCGGCCGAGGCCACATCCGCGTCGGGATCCTTCAGCTTCTGTATGAGCGCTTCAACCGCCTTCGCGTCGCGGCGCACGCCGATGGAGTTGATCACGCCGATCAGCAGGCGGCCCTGCAGTTTGCCCGCCGCTTCGCGCAGAGCGTCGTCCGCGGCCGGGTCGGGAATCGCTTCCAGAGCAATCCGCGCCCACGATGCGAGTTTCTCATCCGGCAGGAGTGCGGCCAGCGCCGGGACCGCCGCCTTGGTGCCGTAAACGGCCAACTGCTTGCAGGGGATCGCTTTGTCCTGCGGCGGCTTGTTCGACTGCAGTATGTCAATCAGCTTACTTTCCTGCTCCGCGGCGCGCGCGAGCGCCGCCGCCAGCGCGACCAACGCCGCACACAACACATACCGTCGCATTCTGAGCATTGTCCTTCTCCTTCGCTGCGGATCTCGGGTCCGCCGGTTAGCTATGCAGTCCGCAATCCAAAATCGAAAATCCAAGATCGCTAGAACCGCCACGGTTCGCGCAGCGCCTCCGACCGCAGCCGGTTTGCCTCGTCATCGTTCACGAACATGGTCGTCTTCGGATCGTAGGTGACTTTGCGCCTCAGGAAAATGGAGATGCCGGCGCAATGACAGGCAATGTGCGTGTGGCAGGCCACGAAGTGGTTGGCCCGCGGCAACCCCCGCGTCTTGACGCAGTTGAGGAAATCGCGGATGTGGTTGTTCGCCGGGTAGCCGCCAACTTTGGTCCATCGTCCGGCAAGCAGCGCCGGGTTGCTGGCCACGATATCGCCGTTGTCGCCGGCTTCGACCCAGCCCGTCTCTCCCTCGAACCGCACCGGGCATGAGCCGAGCGGGAGCCACCCGCCCTCGCGCAGCACCAGCTTCACTCCGTTGGGGTACACAGCGATCACCTGGCCGCCTGCCGGCGGGTTGTACTCAATGGGTTCCAGCATGTCGGCGTCGTTGGCCCACTGACACAGGTCCACGCAGTGAGAACCCCATTCCAGCACGCCGCCGCCGACCATGCCGCCGCCCTTCTCGAAACCGAACGCACTGGCCATTTTCCCCTTGTTGTACGGGCGCCAGGCAGCGGGGCCGAGGTACATGTCCCAGTCCGCCTCCTCTTTGGGCGGTTCCGGCTCGCCCGGCCACCAGCCGCTCATCTCCGTGCCCATGCCGCAGGGATGGGCGTGGACCGACTGCAGTTTGCCCAGCTTTCCGCGGCGAGCCAGCTCGACCGCGTACTGGAAATGCGACAGGCCGCGCCGCTGCATTCCGCCCTGGAACACTCGCCCGGTGCGCTGGAACGTTTCGGCGAGCATCAGGCTTTGGACAATGTTCTTGGTGCTGGGCTTCTCGCAGTAGACGTCCTTGCCGGCTCTGGCCGCGGCGCATGAGGCCGTGCAGTGCCAGTTGGGTCCGGTGGCGATCAGCACCGCGTCAATGTCCGGGCGGGCCAGCAGTTCGCGGAAGTCGCGGTACATGGCGCAGTCTTTGTTGCCGTATTTCTTGTCGGCCATGTCCTTGATCTGCGCGCGGCGCACCGCTTTCACGTCGGCGATGGCCACAAACCGCACATCCTTCTCGTTCAGAAAACATCCGAGGTCGTAGCCGCCCCGGTTGCCGATGCCGATGCCGCCCAGCGTGATCCTTTCGCTGGGGGACACGTCACCGTCCGCGCCTAGAGCGGAAGACGGTATGACGTACGGTGACGCGAAGGCCGCGCCTACGGCGGCGAGGCCCCGTTTCAGGAAGTGCCGGCGTGCAATGGCTGATTTCTTTGTCACAGTGTGAGCCCTTTCTGCGAGAACCGTGTGGCGGACTACCCCTGGTATCCTAACCAATACGCTCGAAACCACAAGCATGAGCGCGTATTGTTGCGTCACCCGGCCGAACATCAAGCGGCTCGCCCACAGGGGGTCATTCAAGATGACTGGAGCAACGGCACGCGTCCGAAAAGCTTTCGCCTTCGAGAAGCCTGACCGCACACCGCTGTTTGAGATCTTTCAGCCATACCATCCGATCTACTGGCCGGTCTGCGGCCGAACGGTGGCCACGGACGCCGCCCTGGCCTGGGATGCCATGACTGACGGCATTGCCTGGGAGGAACTGGTCGAGACCTGGGCGCAGGCGCAGTTCCAGATCAACCGCTTCTTCGGTGTGGATATGGTCCGCCTGAACGACGCCCCCGGACGCAACTACACCCGGCCAAGAAAGCTCGGCCCCGCGCGCTGGGCACTGGACGGCACGCTGTACGGCGTCAACGCGCGCACGAAAATGGTCGAGCCGCTCGACCCGGGCCAGGGCGCAGCCGATTCAGCGCGGCAGAATGAGGACGAGCTGCGGCGGAAGATTCTCGCGTGGGACGGCTCTCCCGGCGGGCGGCGGACGACGGACCCCGTTCTCCGGCGCGTCCAGGACCTTGCGTCGGCGGCGGGCGAGGAATGGGTGTACATGGGCGAGATCGGGTGCGGTACCGGCGTCGCGTTCTACCCGCCGTTCATGCTCATGTGGCTTGCGGAAGAGCCGGGCCTCGTTCGGCGCTGGATCGAGATGCAGATGGCGTCCGCTTTGCCGCGCACGCAGAGGATGGTGGCGGATGGCTGCTCGGTCATTGCGCTCGGGGGCGACGTCAGTTGCGACAAGGGGCCGTTCCTCTCGCCGCGGATGTACCGTGAGTTCATCCTGCCGGCAATCCGGCGCCACGTGCAGATCGTTCACGAGGCGGGCGCGCGGGCGGTGTACACCTCCGACGGCAACCACTGGCTCATCAAGGACGACCTCTTCTTCAACTCCGGCGTGGATGGGTACAAGGAAGTGGACAAGGCCGCCGGGATGACCTGGCCGCGGCTGATTGCCGAGGGCGTCTACGGCCGCGTCTGCATCATCGGCAATCTGGACGCGCGCCACACCCTGTGCCACGGGACGGCGGACGACGTCCGGCGCGAGGTCCTCGAGTGCCTGCGCTACGGCCAGACTGGGCCGGGCGGGCATATTCTGCACGCCAGTCACTCTGTGCACGAGGACGTCAAAGCGGAGAACTACGTGGCTGCCGTGAACGCGTACCGTGAGTTCTTCGGGATGGCGCGGCTTCCCTGGTGAACCCCGCGGCGGGCGCCCATGTGTCAGCGCGCGCCCCTACGTGGGCGCCCTACGCTGTGCAACCCCACAGCCGCTGCCCCGGCGCGGGCACGCTGAGCAGCGCCAGGCTGAGCGGGGGCAGGACCAGAGCCGCCGCGCCTTGTGCCAGCTCGCGGCGGCCTTGATACACGAAGCCTTCGTCACCGCGCGCCATGGTCTTCAGGGCTCCGGCCCACTGAGGCGGCACGCCGGCAACGCCGAGACTGACCGTCTTGGCCGCGTCGCGGTCCTTGTTCGACGCCAACACCTGGACGCTGCCGTCCCGGCAACGTACCCCGTAGACGCCCACCCCTTCATCGTCCAACTGAGCGATGTCCAGCACGTCGCCTTCCGTACGCGAGAAGAACTCGATCAGCGCGATCTTGCGCGCGAAGCGGCGCAGGAGTTTCTCGGGCGTGAAGGCGATGTACAGGTTGCAGTCGAAGTGCGTCTTCCAGTACGGATCGCCGGTGCGGTACATGCAGTTGTACAGCGTCCAGGATATGCCTTCCTCCTGGAAGATTGAGATCTCGTCCGTCAGGTAGACCATGTCGGTCATCTCGGGGACGTCCGACACGCAGCCGAATTCGCCGCAGAAGAGCGGAACACGATGCTTCTCACGGAAGGCGAAGACGTCGCGCCATTCGTCCTGCAGTTGGCGCCGGTTCCAGAACTTGCCTTCGCGCGTGCCGATGTGCGCCTGGCTGAAGTCCAGCGGCTTCTCGGGCCGTTTGTGCGGTATGAACCCGGGATAGCAGTACGTGGACTGGTCCTGCAACTCGCGCCGCTTCTGGCAGTGGTACGGCCCGGGCTGATAGTTGTGGAAGCTGTACACCGTGTTGGGATCGCCGTTGAGCGCCAGTCCGGAGAAGTTCTGCGGGCGAGCATAGCCGATGGAGTCAACGATGATCGTGCGGTGTGGATCGAGCGCGCGCACCGCTGCGGTCGTCCGCTGCTGCAGCCTGTTCCACACCGCGAAGTCGTTGTCCGGCGGCTCCGGCTCGTTCAGCAGCTCGTACGCGGCCACCGCCGGATGGCCGCGGAAGCGGCGCACGAGCTGTTCCCACAACGCCACAAAACGATCCTGGAAGTGCGTCTGGCGCCACAGTCGCGCATCGCCGCCGTACTGGCGTCCCAGTGCGTTGTGCAGATCGAGGATGCAGTGGACGCGGTGCTTCGCGCACCAGTCCAGGAACTCGCCCACGGCGCGAAAGCCCGCTTCGTGGTACGTCTCGGCCTGTTCGTCGCTCAGCGTCCGGGCTTCGACGCCATAGCGGACGCATGTGACGCCGACCTCCTCCTTCAGGCGCGCCACATCCTCCTCGAGGAACGGCTCCGGCGAGTCGCCCACGTGCACGCCGCGCAACGCCGGCACAGGGCCCCGCCTCTTCGCCGGGTCAACAGCGATATGCATTCCAGTGTTCTCCCTTGCCTGTTTCCCATACACCGCGCCACGTCGCCATAGCGCCTCTCGCGGCCGCGGATGGACAGGTCCGCCGGCGCGTGCTATTCTCGGGACCGTGCGCTGGCTTCCTGTCGTTACGCTCAGTCTCGCATTGTGTGCCCAGACCATCGGGGGCGAACCCGTGGACCTGCAGGTGGATTGCGCGCGTGCGGCCGGTGAGATCCGTCCCCTGCACGGCGGCAACTGCGGACCGCTGCAATACGGCGAGCTGGTTGACCTGACCGCGTATCACCGCGAACTGGGCATCCCCTACACGCGCCTGCACGACTGCCACTGGCCCAACCCGGACGTCGTGGATTTCCACGCCGTGTTCCCGAATGGCGATGCCGACCCCGAGCGGGTTGAGAGCTACGATTTCCGCCGCACCGACGACTACCTGCAGGCCGTGGTCAACGCCGGGTCGCGCATCGTCTACCGCCTTGGCGAAAGCATCGAGCACTCGAAGCGCAAGTACCACGTCAACCCGCCCAAGGATAATGAGAAGTGGGCCGGCATCTGCTGTGGCATCATCCGGCACTACAACGAAGGCTGGGCCAGCGGCTTCCATCACGACATCCGCTATTGGGAAATCTGGAATGAGCCTGAGAACCGCCCGGCCATGTGGACAGGCAGCGACGAGCAGTATTTCCGCCTCTACGAAACCGCCGCGAAGGCCATCAAGGCGCGCTGGCCGGACCTGAAAGTCGGCGGGCCGTCGTTGGGTTACACCGGACGCGTTACGGCCGGCCGCTTCGAACCTGGCGAGTTCCTGCTGCGGTTCCTGGCGCGCTGCAAGGAACGCGCGCTGCCGCTCGACTTCTTCTCCTGGCATCTCTACACCGATGACCCGTCCGAATGCATGCTTAGAGCGCAGGGCATCCGCGCGGCGCTCGACCGTTTCGGGTTCGCCCAGACGGAGCTCCACTTTAATGAATGGAATTACCTGCCGGGCAACGACTGGAAGCCGATGACGATCCAGGGCCAGCCCGCCTTGCGCGAGCGCTTCTACGACCAGATCGGCGGCGCGCCGGGAGCCGCCTTTCTCGCGTGCGTGCTCATGAACCTGCAGGACACGCCCGTGCACGTCGCCAACTACTACCTCTCCGACAACCACGGCTTCGGCCTCTTCACCTTCCACGGCGTGCCGCGGAAGAACTTCTACGCGATGAAGGCCTTCCGTCTGCTGCTGGATACGCCCGTGCGCGTGCACGCTGCCGGAGCGCAGCCCAGTCGCCTGTCCGTGTGTGCGGGGCTTAACCGCGAGAAGTCCGAGGCCGGCATCCTGATCGGCAACCTCCGGCTCACCGATCAGCCGCTGCGCGTCACTGTGCAAGGCTTGCCGTGGCAGGGGCAGACGCGCTTTGGGCTGGCGGTGGTGGACTCGGCGCACAACCTCGAAACCATCCGCAGCGGCGTCCTGCCCGATGGGCCGCTCGACCTGTCCACCGATCTGAAGGCCCCGGCCGTCGGCCTGCTGAAGTTGCGCCGCGATGCCGGGGCGAAGTAACGCGCGTTTGCCAATGCGCTAGCGGCCGATGCAGTAAAGCGTCTTCGTGCCGCGCAGGAACATGTCCCGGCCGTCGAAGGCCGGCGTCGCGCTGGCTCCGTCGCCAAAGCTGATCCGGGCGATTTGTTTGTACTCGCGGCCAGCCTCCAGGATCAACGTGTCGCCCGCGTCGTTCGAGATGAAGACGTGTTTCCCCGCAAGTGTCACGCTGGGGTACACCGACGGCTTCTCTGCCTTGCTGCCCGCCGGAGGCAGATCGAGCACCTTCTGCTGCACGACGGCGCCGGTCGCCGCGTCCAGAACGATGTAGCTGGCGTCCCGGGCAATAGTGTAGACCAGACCGTCGTGGCAGACGGGGGAAGCGTAGAACACGCCCTGGAACTTCGCGGACCACCGCTCCGCGAAATCCGCCGTGTTCATCTGGTCCGCCGCCTTGTCCGGCAGAGCCACGGCGCAGGCCAGGTTGCTGATGAGGTACACGACGCCGTCTTTGACGACCGGGCTGGGGTACATCAGGCGGCCCAGCTTTTGGGCCAGGATCTTCCCATCAGCCAGACGGACCACGTCACCCGCAGCCGTGATAACCACCTCGACGCCGCCGATGGTAGCTGCCGCCGCTGTGCCATGGGTGCACTTGATCGCGCCCTTGGGCGTCACCCACAGCGTTTGCCCCGTCTTCGGCGCGAGCGCGACCAGGCAGCCGGGTTGGACGAGGAGTTTCCCGCCGGCGATGACGAGGGAGGTGGCCCGCCCTTCCGACGAGAGCTGCGGGTAGTCGAGGAACACAGTCCACATGCGCTTGCCGTCGTAGTCGTAGCAGGCGGTGAGGCCGGTGCCGAGAAACACGAACACGTGCTGGCCGTCCGCCACCGGCGAGGGTGTCGCGTACCCGGCCTGGGTCGTCGGCTCCCTCTTGTCGTCGTCAAGACCAGCGGCCACCGCGGGCGGCAGGTCGTCGAACGAAACGGCCCGTGTCCAGAGGATGCGGCCGTCAGCCTTGTTGAGGCAGAGCAGGCGATCGGGTTCCACGGTCACGAAGACGCGGTCACCGGCGACGATAGGGGAGGAATGGCTGGGCCCAACGACCGTCGCCCACTTGATGTTCTTCCGCGGATTGAGGGACCATTCGAGGACCGGATCGGCGCCAGGGAAGCACCCCGAGCCATCGCTGCGCCAGCCCGCCGCCTGCTTGACTGGCGCGGTGTCTTCAGCGGGAGCGCAGATATGAACGGCCCAGAGCGCGCCGGCGAGGACTAAGGGGACGACGGACCCTGACAGCTTGCACATTCCTGTGTTCCTCGCAGAATCTTACTGATCGCCGATGCAGTACATCATCTCGCGGCCGCGCAGGTAGATGCGACGCCCCTCAAAGACAGGCGAACTGCCCGTCACTTCCCTGCCGCCCCACCGCATCCAATGGTCCAGGCGGAACCTGGCGACCTGCTTGTACTCGCGGCCGGGCTTGAAGACGAGTCCCGTCCCACGGTTGTCCATCACATAGATGTTTCCACCTGCGAACGCGAGGCTCGCGCACACGCCGCCGCCTTCCGGCCCGTAAAATATCACCGGCTCCAGATCGAGCTTCTGCCGGTAGATTGGCTCCGGGGCGGCCGAGTCGAACGCATACAGGATAACGTCGCGATTCCCGGCCCCCCAGCCGCTCCGCACCGCGTACAGGATGCCGTCGTGGCAGACGGGCGAGCCGACCGGATAGGGCTCCCTGCCGGCGTCCAGCACCTTCGGCTCGATCATCCTGACTACGCGCGTACCCGCGTTCCTTTCAGCCTTGGCGGGGAGTTCCGCGGCGCAGAAACCGGCGCGAGCGAACAGGAAAAAGCGGTTCCCGTCAACGACGGTCGAGGCGCATTCGCCGTCAAACTTGCCGATGCTCGGCGCGATCACCTCGCCGTCCGAGACTCTCACAACCTGGCCGTCCGCCGCAACGAGCACGGCCTCGCCGGCGATCTGTGTCACCACGGGCGTTCCGTAGCAGGGATGGTGGTACTGCTGCCGCCAGGCGACCTGCCCGGTCGCCTTGTCGAACGCGACCCAGTGGTCGCCGGCGATGAGCACCAGCAGACGGCCGACGAGGACGGGCGAAGAGTTGATGCCGTGCTCCCCGCCCCCAGGCTGCTCAAAGCGCGTCCAGACCCGCCGGCCGTCGAGGTCATAGCACGCCACCACGCCCGTTTCGCCGAACCAGGCGCAGACGCGTTGCCCGTCCGTCACGGGAGTCGGGCCGGTATTGCCGCCGCCCCAGCCGATGCTGACGCGGTACGCGCGGTCGGCCTTCATCACCTTGTCGGTAATGCTCTGGGCAAGTTTGCGGCGAGGCTCGTCACGTGACCAGTCGGCCGCCTTCATGCAGGCGTCGTTCAGGGCGTCGAGTTCCGCGATCTTCGGCCGGAGATCGTCGAGGAAACCGAAGCCGAGAGCTTCGTCGGCGACCGGCCCCGCTTCGGGCGCGGCATCGAGTCCCACGCGTGAGTCCTCGGGGCGAGAGGCGAGAGAGCACACCCCTTTGGCGGGCTCCTTGCCGGCCGCATCCATGACGCGAGCACTGAAGGCCCAGTCGTTGCCCGTCTTTGAGATCATCAGCAGCAGTGTGTTCCAGCCTTTCTGCAGCGGAACGCCCTGGACCCTGTCCTGATCCGGTTGGTAACCGCGCCCGGCGGCGTGCGTGTGCACGAGTTTGCCGTTGACCACCGCGCGGATGCCGCCGTCCGAGCCGAACCAGAGCTGCACCTCGCGGCCCGCATCCGACCAGAGGTACACACACGCGTGCACGGCGACGTTGTTCCTCTTCCCGGTAATCCGCACGAGATCGAAAACGCCCTCATCGGCGGTCGCGCGAGTCCACGCAGCGCCCTCAGCCGGCCGGACCGCCGCCTCGTCGAGGAGGGACGTCTTCACGACCTTGCTCGGATCAACGCGCTCGCGCAGCTCCCCAATAAGGAACGCCTGCAACAGTTCGCGCCCGGCCGGACGGCCGGGCCACGGCGTGAAGGTGAGGTCGCCGGCCAGTGCCTCGCCGTTCTCGGTCTTCAACCCGGAACACTGTACGGCGACCGGCGTCCCGTACTGCCACGGCC
>JAPLOD010000183.1 GCA_026692735.1 Planctomycetota bacterium
CTGCGCCAGGCCGGCGTGCGTCCGCGCGAAGCTGGCGAACACCAGGTTCACGGCGTTGACCGTGCGCCTGCCCAGCCGCCGGCCGAAGAGCCCGTTGAGGAGGAAGCCGGCAAAGGGGAGGAGCGGTATCAGGCACAGCGTCTGCTCAAAGAACGGCCTGTTCCTGAGAAGGAACAGGTTGAGCGGCATCGCCCATTGCTGGAAGAGGTTCGCTAACTGGTCCATGGTCCCTTACTGCTTCAACGTTTGCATGTCGTCCGTGTCCACCGTCGCCCGGTTGCGGAAGATCGTGAGGATAATGGCCAGGCCCACCGCGGCTTCCGCCGCCGCGACGGCAATGACGAACAGCGCGAAAAGCTGGCCGGTCTCGCCCGCGTGCGCCTGGGGCGGCTGCGCCAGGCCGGCGTGCGTCCGCGCGAAGCTGGCGAACACCAGGTTCACGGCGTTGAGCATCAGCTCGATGGAGATGAGCATGATCAGGACGTTGCGCCGCGCGATGACGCCCCAGACGCCGGCGGCGAAGATGATCCCGGCCAGGATCAGGCAGTTGGTCAGGGTGAACATGGCCGTCTGCGCGCCCCCTCTGCCACAACCGCTCTACACCTTCTTCTTGGCCAGCAGGACCGCGCCCACGATGGCCACGACGATCAGGACGGATGCCAGCTCAAAGGGCACCACAAGCTCTTTGAACAACGGTGTCGCCAGGCTGCCGACAGAGCCGAACGCCGCATCCACGTCCCGGGCAAACGCGTGGTGCAGGCCATCGGTCGAGCCCCGCCGCGCGAACACGGCGATCACGCCCGCCAGCATGGCGGCGCCCAGCGTGGTCAGCACGCGCGGGACGAGGGAGAAATCGTCCCGCAACTCCTCGGGCTTCAGGTTGATGAGCATGAGCACGAACAGGAAGAGGACCAGGATCGCGCCGCCGTAGACGATCATCTGGACGGCCGCCAGGAAGGTGGCCTGCAGCAGCACGAAGATGGTCGTCATCCCCAGGAAGAGGGGCAGCATGTACACCACGGAATAGACGGGGTTCTTGCGGGACACGATGGCCACGGCGGAGGCGACGCAGACGAGGGCGGAGACCAGGAAGATGATGTCAGGAAGCTTGGCCATCATCGGGAACCATATCCCCTCAGCGTGTGCCTCTTCACCAGCATTCAGGCGGCGATGAAGAAGGCTATCCCCCGCAGCAGCGCAGGCAAGCAGGTATCAAGCCGGCACGCCGTCATTTCTTGCCCAGGCTCTCAACGAACTCCTTCCACAAGGCGTCGAGCTCCTTGCCCGTGTATTCCTTGAAGAGCTCGTCCTTGTACGTCCCTCTGCGCGCCTGGTCGTTGAGCTTGCGGACGAGGTCCTTGTCGTACTGCTTCTCGGCCCAGTACAGGAACGCGGCGGCATCCTGGTAACCGTTGGTGTACTTGGCGCGAGCGGGGTTAATGCGCCCGCGGCGCTCGGGCGGCTCCCAGGTCCACCAGCGGATGTAGTCGGCGATGCCTTCCGTCAGCCAGCCCGGCACTTTCCTCTTGTAGCTCTGGATGACGTGCGCCAGTTCGTGGATGACAGTGCCCGTGTCCGTGGGGTGCGCCTTGATCCAGCTTCGCGCGAAGACGATGGTTGTGCCGCCGGTCGCCGCAATCTGGAGCTTGGGGTCGTCCTTGAAGACCAGCATGATCTGCCGTGGCGGCGAGAACCCTTCGCTGCCCAGTTTCTCCGCCATGATGGGGTACTGCTCTTCGGCGTCCTTCTGAGCGCGCAGGGCCCATTCGGTGAGGTCGGGCGTCGCGGAGAAATCCACGTTGATGGCCGCCTTCGGTTTGGCGTCCTTCTGCTCCGCCGGCTTCCGGACACACTCGACGGCCACCGGCGCGCTCGACTTCCCGTCAGGCCCGAAGCAGGCCGCTTTCAACGTCAGCGACGAGGCCACGCGGATTGGCGTGCAGCAGGCATAGGAGGTCGCCGTGGGCGCCTTGCCATCGAGCGTGTAGCGGATGACCCAGGCGTCCGGCGGCGCCTCGAACTCAACCAGCCCGACATCCGTGAAGGAGACCGAGGCCGCCTTCGGCTTGGGCTGCGGGATGGCGGCGCCGGCCGGCTCCTCCGCGCACGCGCACGCGGCCAACTGCGCGAGCACGGCCAACACCATCACGGAAAGCCTCATCCCCATCGCGTTGCATCCTTTCACGTCCTGGTCCGGTTTCCTAGTGCGCAGAGCCCTGCGCCGCCGGCGTGGCGCCGGGCACTCCGTCCGGCCGATACCGATGCGTGCTCAAGCTGAGCCCATACCTTTCGCCATCGGCCAGCAGCTTCTCGCAGTTGTAGATCTTCTCCTCGCGGGTCACGGAGCAGAGGTTGTACGTCGGCGAGAGCGCGATCGCGTCCACCGGGCAAGCTTCTTCGCAGTAGCCGCAGTAGATGCAGCGCAGCAGGTCAATCTCGAACCGGACCGGATAGCGCTCGCGGTCCTTCCAGTCGGGCGGCGTGGGCGCGGCTTCGATGTGAATGCACTCAGCGGGGCACGCCGCGGCGCACATGAAGCAGGCGACGCACTTGACGTGGCCGTCTTCGTCCTTCTTGAGGTAATGCTCGCCGCGGTAGCCGGGCCGCGGCGTGTGGTACTTGAGCGGGCTTGCGCGTTCCGTGCCGTCGTAGTCTATGGTGAACGGCTTGCGGAAGAGGTGGCGCCAGGTGTTGCGGAGGCCCCTGAGGACCTCCGGCAGATAGAGGCGTTCGGCCCAGGTAAGCGTGCGTTGCTCTTTGCGCGGGGATTGTGGTGTTGGATTCGGGGTCTGAGCAGTCATAGCGCGGTCCCTACCTGTCTCGTGTGACAGCGGTGAGATTGCGGTCAGGCTTTTCGTGGGCGGGCGCGGGTGCAGGCAGGTTCAGCGCGGCGGTGAGCACCAGGTTCGCCAGAGCCAGCGGGATAATGCCCTTCCAGCCGACGCGCATGAGCTGGTCCCAGCGGAAACGCGGCAGCGTCCAACGCACCCACATGGCGAAGAAGACGAACCCCAGCATCTTCACGCCGAAGACCGCCAGCCCGATCAGCGCCGCCAGCAGATGCACGAGCAACGAGTCCGACGCGTTGAGCCAGGCGTAGCCGGGGTAATGCCAGCCGCCCAGGAACATCGTCGCCAGCAGCCCGCCCATGGCCATCATGGCGATGTATTCGCCCTGGAAGAACATCCCGAAGCCCATCGAGCTGTACTCAGTGTGATAGCCGCCCACGAGCTCGGATTCGCATTCGGGCAGATCGAACGGCAAGCGGTTGTTCTCGGCAAGCGCGCAGATCGCGAAGAGGACAAACGCGAGCGGCTGGTGGAACAGGCCCCAGCCCCAGATCCAGTCGCCGTCGCAGTCCCAGATTCCAAGCAGCGTGCCGCCGGCCGCCTGCCGCGATACCATGTCGCGCAACGACACCGAATCGTAGCTCATCACCAGCGCCAGGATGACCAGGACCATCCCGACCTCGTAGCTCACCATCTGCGCCATCGCGCGCACGCCGCCAAGCAGCGGGAACTTGCTGTTGCTGGCCCAGCCGCCGAACGCCAGTCCGTACGCCGACAAACTCGCCACGGCCAGCACAAACAGGATGCCAACGTGCAGGTCGGCCACCTGCAGCTTCACGAGCACCCCGCTGCTCACCACGATGTCCTGGCCGACGGGAATCACCACGAACGCCAACAGCGGCGGCAGCACGGCGAACAGCGGCGCCAGCAGATACAGCGGCCGGTCCGCATGAGCGGGGATGAGCGCTTCTTTGGTGAAGAGCTTGATCACGTCCGCGAGCGGCTGCAGCCAGCCACCGAGCACGCGCCTGGTTCCCTTCCGGAAGCCGAACGCTTCCAGCAGGCTGTCGGGGCCGGCCAGGCCAACGCGGTTGGGGCCCACGCGGTCCTGGATGAAGGCGGAGATCTTGCGCTCAAAGAAGACCAGGAACGGCACGACGCTCAGCACGCCGCCGAAGATGAGCAGCACCGCTACGGCTTTGAGGACGTACAGTTCCCAGCCCATGGTTCCTGTTTACCGGCTCCCGCTCACTTTCCCAGAACAAGTCCCTTGTGGCCGAGCTCCCGATGCGTCAGACCCGCCAGAACCGGATACGTCGCGCCCATGCGCCGGAAGACCTCCCGCGCGGACAGCAGCTTCGCATCCGGCGCGCCCGCGCCCTGCAGCACGCGCTGCAGGACGGCCAGGTCGTCGTGGCCCTGGCCCAGCGGGTCAATGACCCGCCGCAGCAGTTGGGCCCGGTTCCGGCTGTTGACGAACACGCCGTCCTTCTCGGCAAAAGCTGCGCCGGGCAGGAGCGCGTGAGCGGCGTCGGCCAGCGGACCGGACAGGATGTCCTGCACGACGAGGTACTGCAGCTTCTTCAGCGCCTCGAGCAATTCCGGCGGCGGCGTGTAGTGCGGCATGCTCGAAACCAGGTACAGCGCCTTGATCCGGCCGGCCTGAATGCCCTCGATGAGCGCCGCGGTGTTCTTCTCCACGTCCGCACCGAAGATGAGCTGTAACCCGGCGCGGTTCGGGTTCTTGTCGGCCTCGATCCTGAACTTCGGGAACACCTCGTCCTTGGTGGACGGCTGAGCGAGAGCGCCGATCTGCCTGCTGCCCAGCGTCTCAAAGAGCTGCCTGAACGTGTGCAGCTCCTCGAGCGTCAGCCAGGCGCTAACCAGGCCCGCTACGGACTGCGGATCGGCCTGCGCGAATTCCTTCAGCCGCGCGCCAACCTGGCGAGTGGCGCCCTGGATATCGGTGGTGGCCGCGCCGTCAACGCGGCAGAGCAGGACGCGCTCCTTGGCGTTGACATAGTGGAAATCGTGCCGGCCATAGTCGCACATCCACCACAGGTTCACGTCGCGGTTCTCGCGCGGGCGCAGGCGCCGCACGCACTGTTTGTCCGCGTCCACGATGATGTTGCAGCCCCTGGCGCACGCGGGGCAGACCGACCTGGTGATGCGGAAATACCAGGCGCGGTACGTGAAGATCAGGCGCCTGTCAAGCAGCGCACCGACGGGGCAGATGTCCACCACGTTGCCCATCAGCGGGTTGTTCAGCCAGTGGCCCGGCGCGATGTCAATCTCGCTGCGGTCGCCGCGCTTGACGATGTACAGCTCGCTTGTGCCCGAGACCTCCGTGAGGAAACGCACGCAGCGCGAGCAGAGGATGCAGCGGTCGGTCCAGAGCTTGATGCCGTAGTCCTGTTCGGGCGCGCTGAGCTCCTTGGGCGCTTTCTCGACCTTGGTCTCTTGGAAGCGGCTGTCGGCGTTGCCGTGCAGGAACGAGTAGTCCTGCAGGGCACATTCGCCGGCCTTGTCGCAGACGGGGCAGTCGAGCGGATGGTTGATGAGGAAGAACTCCATCACCCACTGGCGCCCCTTGATAACCTCGGGCGTCTCGGTCTCGATCACCATGCCGCGGGGGTCGAGCGGCTCGCGGCACGAGATGACGGGCTTGGGGTACGAGGTGAACGGCTGGTTGGCCAGGTTCAGCGTCATGAGAGGCTGGCCGGTTTTGACGTCTCTCTGGTTGACGCAACACATGCGGCAGTTGCCATCCGGCTCCAACCCCGGGTGATAGCAGAAATGCGGGATGGGATATCCCAGCTCATGCAGCGCTTCGATGAGCGTGCGGTACTTCCGCGGGTCAATGAAGTGGTCCTTGCCGTTGACGCGCAACGTCATCAGGCCCGGCGGCGGCTTGGGCAGCGGGCCAAGCGGCGGCTTTGGCAGCGGGCCAAGCGGCGCAGGCGGGGCGGCGGGCGCAGGCGCGGATGGTGTCTCAGTGCTCATGGGGATCTCACATGCCTGATGGCACAGCTACTCGACCTCTGCCATCGGCTGCACCGAGCGTGGGTTGGGGTAGACTCCGAGGCCGCGCGGCTCGACGATCAGATCCAGCGACTCCATGACGACCGCACCCACGAGCGGATAGGTCTTTCTGGGTTCCACGATTGCCTCGAACCAGCCCTTCCGGCCGCAAATCTCGACCTCAACCATCCCCACCACGTCGCGTTCCGCCGTATCCTCGTTGGCGTACTTCACGGTTTGCCTGCGGATGAGAACGAAGCGATACTGCTTGACCAGTTCAGCCGGCAGGACCGGCAACGTGGCTTCCGTGTCCAGCCTGGCCTGCATTTCGGTGGCTGGCTCGTCCAGATTCGGGTTCCGGACCTTGATCGGCGTGTAGACGATGCCCAAATTCGTCCCCTCTTTTCGTGCACAATAACCCTACCACGGAAGCGGCGCAAACTCTACAGTCGTATCGCGTCCTTTACCATGCTCTTCCCATGCTCGCAGTAGTACTTGAACTCCTCCCTGAACTTCGTCACGAACGAACCCACGGGCATGGCGACCGAATCGGAAAGGAGGCAGATCGTCGTGCCCGACATCTGCGTGGCTACGCTGTGCAGGCGCTCGAAATCGGCCGGCCTGGCCTTCCCGCTGACGATCTTGGCCAGGATCTTCTCCAGCCAGCCCGTGCCCTCGCGGCACGGCGTGCACTGGCCGCAGGATTCGTGATGGTAGAAGCGCGCGAGATTGTAGAGCGCGTTGACCATGCAGACGCGTTCGTTCATCACGATCACGGCGGCGGAGCCGAGCAGCGAGCCGGCGGCGCGCACCGCGTCGAAGCTCATCTCCATATCCAGGCTGTCGGCGATCTCCCGGCCGTTGGACCCGAGGTACGATTTCCCGTCGCAGCGCATCACGGGCATGGAGGAACCACCGGGGATGACGGCTTTGATGGGGATGTCGTCGAGCATGCCGCCGCCGAAGCGTTCGTCGTAGATAAGCTCGCGCATCGTGACGTTCATCGGATGCTCGTACAACCCCGGCCGCTTCACGTGGCCGGACAGGCAGTAGACCTGCGAGCCGGGGCTCCCGGTGCTGGGCGGCGTGTCGCCCACCGCCGGAGCGGCGCCGATCTGCGCGTACGCGCCTGCGCCGATGCGGATCAGATGCGGCAGCGACGCAAGCGTGCCCGCGTTGTTGACCACCGTCGGGCAGCCCCACGCCCCCGCCGTCGCCGGAAAGGGCGGCTTGACCTTCGGATAGCCGCGGTTGCCTTCCAGCGAGCTGAGCAAGCCGGTCTCTTCGCCGCACACGTAGGCCCCCGATCCGCGGTGCGGCTGCAGGTGGAAACCGTGCCCGCTACCGAGGACGTTGGGGCCCAGGAAGCCGGCCTGGCAGGCTTCTGCGCAGGCCCTGGTGAGGCGCTCGAAGACATCAGCGAACTCGCCGCGGATATAGATGTAACCCCACTCAATGCCCACGGCGTGCATGGCGATCAGACAGCCTTCGATCAGCATGTGCGGATTGTACATGCCGATCACGCGGTCCTTGCACGTGCCGGGTTCGGATTCGTCGAAGTTGGCCACGAGGTAGCGCGGCTTGGGGGACTTGAAGTCCACGAAACTCCACTTGCGGCCCGTCGAGAAACCCGCCCCGCCGCGCCCCCGCAGCCCCGACTTCTGCACCTCATCAATGAGCGCCGGAATACTGTTGGTCGCCGGGTCGCGCTTCATGGCGAGCACTTTCCTGAACGCCTGGTAGCCGTCCTTGGCGAGATAGCGCTCCAGCGTCCACTCGCCCTTGCGGCAGGCGCCATCAAAGAGGATGGGTTTGAAGTCGGGGAGGATCATGGCGTGTCCTGCATCGCCTCCACCATCGGTCTGTACCCGCACTTGCCGCCGTCCAGCGTCGGGCCGTTGGAGAGGTGGCGCGGGACGCGGCCGGCCTTCAGGTCCTCCACGATCTCCCTGATCTTCTGCGGCGTGAGGTTCTCGAAGAAATCGTCGTTGATCTGGCACACCGGCGCCGTGGTGCAACTGCCGAGGCATTCGACTTTCTTCAGTGTGAACATCTTGTCCGGCGTGGTTTCGCCGAGGCCGATCTTCAGTTCCTCCTTAAACGTGTCGAAGACCATCTGCGCCCCGCGCAACGCGCAGGGCAGCGTGGCGCAGACCATCACGACGTACTTGCCGTCCGTGGGCAGCCGGTAGTGTGTGTAGAACGTGAAGACGCCGTACACGTACGCGGGCGGCAGGCCGAGTTCGCGAGCGAGGCAGTCGAGCGCCTCGACATCCACGCAGCCCTGCTGTTCTTCGACCAGCCGCATGGCCGGGAGCAGGGCGGCGCGCTTTTCGGGGTAACGTGTCAGCAGCCACTCAAGCTGCCTGCGTGAATCGTCGGTGAACGTAAATGCCATTGGTCAGTTGTCCGTTGTCCGTGGTCAGTGGTCAGTTGGCGCCTACATCCACACTCCAGTGTCTTTGCCGCGAGCCCGCTGCCAAAGCCAGATGCAGACCAGCAAGTCCAGAAACAAACTCGCGAGCGCCACCGGGTTCACTGCCAACGCGATGACGAGTTGCACCGGCAACAGCACAAGCCCAATTGCCAGGGCAACCTTGTATGCGCGTTTGGTCATGCCGAATGGAACCATCGCGCAGGCCTCCTCCGTGGTCAGTAGTCAGTGTCTCACGCGAGCGGCTCGTTCTCCTTGGACATCCAGAACCATCCGGCAATAACTGACACCGCGCCCACCAGCAGCGTCTTCACCCACACAAAGAACTCGCCGGTGATTGGGTCCCGGTTGAGGTACGACCACAATGTCAGGCCTCCCCCCACCAGGAGCAGGAAAACTCCGACCGCCAGGAGCTTGAAGCCGTGGCTGTCCATGGTGTCTATATCTCCAGCTTCCGTCCGGCGCGCACGTCGGCGACCATCTTCACAAGTTCGCCGCCGCCGCCTGTAAAGGCCATCTCACCCCAGGCCTGCAACTTCACCAGGCTGATGCTGGAGTTGGACTTGACCAAATGGATGAAGTCGTGTGCGTCTTGGTGCTTGTCTTCCTCCTGCCGCCCTTGGCTCGTCATGGAGAAGAACTTGAGTGTCAGCGCCATCTCCAGGCTTGGGACCCTGACCTTTATACCCCACAAGTGTTTGTCTACTGCGCTCTTTAGCGTCTCCAGGAACAACGGATGGTGCGGCTTCATGATGTCGAGAACCGCCTTGTTCTCCTGAAAGAACCGTACCACGACCGGGGTGTCGTGCGCCTTCAGATCGGGGAAGACTCCTGATACTGCGTCAAGCGCTCGCTTTAGGTGGCGTTTGGCCACCAGCACGTCCACGTCTTCAGTGACGCGCGGCTCCTTAATCCATCCGATGATGCCGTACAGGCCCAACAGCACGTAGTCCACCTTGGCGCGGCACAACACAGGCACAATGTCCTGGGGAACCATGGCGACCTCCGCTACCTGTCGGCTCAGATTCTGCGTCCGCGGGATGCAGTCCAATTGGTACTCAACGTAGAAACTTGCGGGTCTCGGCGGAGCGGGTTGCCAGTCTGCGGCTTGGTACACCATGCCGCGCCCGCGTGCCATGCGGTGACGGGATCGCGCAAGCAGTGTGGACGCCGGCTTGTCTATATCAGCGGTCTTGGCGCGCATGGCGGTTCACACCTCCCATACAGATGATAACAGCATTGCCCCTTTACTCAACCGCTCCGCGTTCATCCGCAATTCCAGCTCACCTGTCTAACTCACCCGCGATCACATTGATGCTCGCCATCGCCGACACCGCGTCGGAGATCAGGCGCCCTGTGGCCTGTTTCGGGAACGTGGCGTAGTTGTAGAAACTCGGCGGCCGGATGCGCACGCGATACGGCAGGCCCGTGCCGTCGGACACGATGTAGAAACCGAGTTCGCCATTTGGCGCTTCCGTGCAGGAGTACACTTCGCCCTTGGGCGGCATCAGGCCGTGGCCGGGCATGGTGATCTTGAAATGGTGGATCAGGCTCTCCATGTCGTTGTAGACCATGTCCTTTGGCGGGAGCATGACCTTGTGATCGAGGACGCTGACGGGCAGCTTGTCCTTGTTCTCGCCGCCGCCGGGCAGTTTCTCCAGCGCCTGGACGATGATGCGGATGGCCTGCCGCATCTCGGCCATGCGCACGAGGTAGCGCGCGTACACGTCGCCTTCCGCCCGCGTGGGGATTTCGAAGTCGAGGCCGCTGTAGCACAGGTACGGGCGCGCTCTGCGGATGTCGTAGGGCACGCCGCAGGCGCGCAGCATGGGGCCGGTGACGCCGTAACTGATGGCTTCCTGCCTGGTCAGCGTGCCGATGCCGATGCAGCGGTCCATGAAGATCCTGTTGCGGTTGAGCATCTCTTCGATTTCGTCGAGCGCCGCGGGGAGCTTCGCGAGGAACGCCCTGACCATCTCGGGGAAGTCCGGCGGCACATCGCGGAAGATGCCGCCCACGCGCGTCCAGCTTGTCGTCAGGCGCGCGCCGGTGACGGCTTCGAAGATGTCGTACAGTTTTTCGCGCTCGATGAACGTCCAGAGCATCACCGAGAAGGCGCCGAGGTCCAGGCCCTGGAGGCCGACGGAGATGATGTGATCGGCGATGCGCGAAAGCTCCGCCATGATGACGCGGACATACTGGCCGCGCGGGGGGACCTGGAGGCCGAAGAGCTCTTCACAGGCCACGGCGAAGCCGATGTTGTTGTTGAGCGGCGAGAAGTAGTTGGCGCGGTCGGAGATGACCACGAACTGGTTGTAGTTGCGGTATTCGGCGAGCTTTTCGAAGCCCGTGTGCAGGAACCCGATCTCGGGCTCGACCTTGACCAGGACCTCGCCGTCCACCTCGACCTTCAGCCGCAGCGTGCCGTGCATGGACGGGTGCTGGGGGCCGAGGTTGACGGACAAAGTCTCGCCGATGCGCTGGGCGGCGGTGGGGGCGACGCGCGCGATGGGGTCAGGATTGTCGTGTGGCATACCGCCCCTCTGGTTTGTGGTTTGTGGTTTCTGGTTTCTGGTTGGCGGCTCGCGATGTCGGCCGCCTGAACTTCTCGCCTTTGAGGTCGGACGCCTGCAAGTATTGCATAAGGCCGGCAATCAGCCGCTTGGTGGAATCGCCCTGCGCCTGTACCTCGTGGAACTGCTGCTGCGTGACATAGGCTTGGTCAAGCGCCACGTATAGCTGGGCTTGTATCTCCGCTACCGATCCCTTGGCGATGGACAGAAAGTTGATGAACTCAGCCCGTCCGCCGCGCTCGAAGCCTTCGGCGGTATTGGATACGGCCGACACCGCAGCCTTGCGCATCTGCCGCCGCAGATCGGGGTCCGGAGAGAATGCTCGGTCCTTCGTAACCTGGTAGACCATCTGCGCCAGCTTGCGGGCTGCCTTCCAGGCCTCCAGATCCTCGAATCGCCGTATCGTTGCCACATTGCTGCCCTCGCGTGCCAACCAGAAACCACAAACCGTAAACCAGAAACCTTTACCGCGGCGGTATCTCCGTGTACTTCTGAAACCTGTCCCGTTCGCCTCTGCCCTTGAGCGGGTAGTCCTTGCGCAGCGGGTGTCCCTCGTAACCGTCCGGCATGAGGATGCGTTTCAGGTCGGGGTGGCCTTTGAAGACGACGCCGTACATGTCGTATACCTCGCGCTCCCCCCAGTTCGCGGCCTCCCACAGCGGCGTGACGGAGTCAATCTCGCAGGGCTCCTCGGGCACGTACGCCTTCACGCGCAGGCGTTCGTTGTGCGGAACCGAGTACAACTGGTAGACCACCGCGAAGCGCTCGGGATAGTCCGCCTGCATGTCCTGCGGCAAGCTCAGGCTGTCCACGCAGGTGACGTCGGTAAGCATGTCGAAGCCGGCGTCGTCGCGGAGGAAGCGCAGCAGGGGCAGGTTCGCTCCGCGCCTGATGCGCACAACATACTGCTCGCGGAACACGGCGTGGCCCAGCACGTCGTCGCCGAAGCGCGCTTTCAGAGAGGTCATCAGGCTGGGAAGATCAACCGCCATTGTTGCCTCGTTCAAAAGCCGACAACCGCGGTACACGACACAGCGCTAAGGGCTCTTCTGCTGTTCAGCCTGTGTTCCGCGCTGCGCTGCTTGCGTTCGTTCCACATGCGTGACGATTCTCTCCGGCGGGCCAAAGCTCTGCTCCTGGAACGGCACGTCCTTGCCGGGCAGGCTGTGGCGTGAGCCGGTCAGGACGGGCGCGCCCTCGACGGCGCCTGAGACCAGCGCGAGCGGCGCGAAATCCAGCGGATGCCTGGTCCGGTCGTAGAGCTTCGTCTGCCTCTCTCCACGCTTGATCCGCTCCTGGATCAGCATCACGGCGTCAATCAGGCTTTCGGGGCGCGGCGGACAACCGGGGATGTACACGTCCACAGGGATGAACTGGTCCACGCCCTGGATCATCGTGTAGGTATCGAAGACGCCGCCGGTGCTGGCGCAGGCGCCCATCGAGATGCACCACTTGGGTTCGGGCATCTGGTTGTAGATCTCAATGAGGACGGGCATCATTTTGAGGCAGACGCGGCCGGAGACGATCATCAGGTCGCTTTGCCGCGGCGAGAACCGGATCACCTCGGCGCCGAAGCGCGCGAGGTCGTAGCGCGAGGCCAGCGTGGCCATCATCTCGATGGCGCAGCACGCCGTGCCGAAGGGCATGGGCCACAAGCTGTTGCGGCGGCCCCAGTTGATCAACGCGTCCACCGTGGTCGTAATGTAGCCGCTTCCGCCGTGCTTCTGCGGCCCGCTCCTGCTGGTGTCAGTCTCCCCGGCCATACCGCTCGCCTTCTCCAGTCGGGAATCGAGAGTCAAAACCCGAAGCCCACGTTAGTCCCATTCCAGTGCACGGCGCTTTAGGATATAGAGCAAGCCAACGGCCAATACGGCGACGAACGCGAGGACTTCGAAAAAGCCCTCCCTCCCCAGCGTCTTGTAGGCTACCGCATACGGCAGCAGGAAGACCACTTCGATGTCGAAGAGCACGAAGAACAGCGCCACCAGGTAGAACCTGATCGCGTACCGCTCACGCGCACTGCCCAGCAGCGGCACGCCGCATTCATACGGCTCATACTTGCCGCGTTTTGTGGCGTCTATGCCCAGCCGTTTGCCGAAGCAACGCGTCGCGATCTGGACGAGCCCCAGCACAGCAACGGCCATTGCGACGGCGAGCACAATGTAGAGGACCGCGCCGAAAACCTCGGGTGTGAAATCCAAGGCACCCCCCATGGTGAGGCCCCGCATTGCCATCGCGCTTATAAGGCCGTGGCGTCCGCTGTCAACGTCAACAGTCCGGCCTGCTCAGAACCGGATAACATCGTCAAGCTTGGCGATAGACACGACCCGCGCGAGGCGCACGAGCGTCACCTTGCGGTTGGCGCGGGCGCCGAGTCTCCTGGCTTCGTGCGCGTAGTGTTCCTTCGTGCTCCGGCTGTCGCCGTTGTCGTGAACGTCCACGTCTACGAGCTCCAGGTAGTCGGCGCCGACGCGCTTGAGCCTGCCGATGTAAACGTACGCCGAATCGGTGTCTATGACGACCTGTTGGTTGAGCAATGCGGCAAGTTCAGGCGGCGGCTCGTGCGGCATGGTAAGGGAAGTTTCAGGTTACAGGTTTCAGGTTTCAAGTTGCTTTCGCCGCGACGAAGCCCTGCTCCACGAGGAACGCGCGGAACTCCGGCCAGTTGATCACCAGATAATCGAATTCGCCGGGACGGAAGGGGCGGACGCCGGCGAGCATCTGCTGAATGTGCTCGGCGTGCGCCTGAGCATCGGGCAACTGGCTGTGGCCGAAGGCGGAGAGGAGGCGCAGGACTCTGGCAAGGTGAACGCCCAACATACCTTCGACGCGCGCCCACTCCTGGCCCAAGTCCTTCAAGACGGCTTGGTGCCGCCCCTGACGCAGGCCGATCACCGTGACCACAAGCGTCAGGAATCCGGCGACTTGAACAGATCCCATCTCGTGCGCACGCGTGTGGTGCTCCTCTGCGGCCACCAGTTCGCCGTTCAGGGCGTAGCACAGGGCCAGTTGAAAATGGACCAGCGGGGCCAACATGGCCTCATTGCGTCTGAGCTTTCGCGCTGTCAAGTCCTTGAACGCCTCCAGAGCTTCATCCTGACGGCCTTGCCTGAACAGCGCGAGCGCGCGATCGTAAACGAGCACGTTGATGCTCATGAAGTTACGGGGGCACTCCTTCAACAACTGGTCGTAAAGGCTTATTGCGGAAGCCAGGTCGCCCGCGTCCAGGAGAGCATTAGCATCGCGATTGCGTTGCACGGTGGCCAACGCTCTTCTAACTTGCCACTGAAAGAGGCCGTAGGCGACGGCGAACACGAGGAGCCAAGGCGCAATCGCCACAGCGAAGGGCCACAACCCAGGGTCGGCAGGAACGGCCGTGCTTTCCGGTTTCGAAGGGCTGATGAGTACCATCACCCCCCATGCGACGGCGAACAAGAGAACAAAAAAGAACACGCGCGAACGGCGGAGGGCCGCCATTCTCGACTTCGTGGGATGAGTCTCGCTCTCCGCCATGGCGGTCTCAGAAACCAGGAACCTGCTTCAGCACGATATCCTCCAACGGCCCCGTGTCTACGTCGTCCAGCTTCTCCCAGAACGGCTCCAGGCGCAGGCATTCAAGCCTGGCTTGTGGCCCCAGCGCGGCGACGAGCTTGGTGCTGTCGCCGGCCGGTTCGGTGCGGTGGGAGATCTGGACGACCAGGGCAGGGCAGGAAAGAGCACCCGCTGTGTGCAGGTCAATGGCGGCCACATCATCGAAGAAAGCGGGATGGACGTCGTAGCCGTCAAAGTCCAGCGTGGCATGGGCATCCTGCCCACCAGCCACGGGCGGGACGCCCGTGCCACCTCCCGTGGTCAGCTCGGCGCGAATCTGCGATCGCATCTTCCATTGCCGGACCTGGTGCGAACCGACGCTGACCGGCGCCAGAGCGATCACCGCCGCTGTGCCACTGCGGGCTTGCCCCGCAGTGCCGCGCAACGCCTCCTGCAGCGCCAGCGTCCCGCCCAGGCGCAGGCCCAGCAGCACTACTTCGCGCGCGCCGCTGATGCGCGTCAAGGCTTCGCGCGCGGCGGCCAAGTCTTCGGCCATGTGGGACCACCGGCGCGCGGCGCTGCTGCCGCCCGATTCGCCGCTGCCGCGGTAATCGAAGCGCAACACGGGACGGCCGGCTGCGGCGAGTCTGCCGGCCAGCTTGCGCAGCGCGCCGTACGCGCTCTTGCGTTCCTCAAACAGCGGCGCGCAGATCAACACCGGGCTGGCGGGGCTGCCTTGAACCGGCGCGTGATAGGCGGCGTAGAGCGGGGAGCCGTCGGGGGCTGTGATGTAACCGAGTTGGTCCATGGTCTGTCACTTGTCCTTGGTCACTTGTCATTTGTGACTTGCCGACGACTCTCCCGACGCCACGGGCAAGTGACCAATGACAAATGACCAGTGACTACGCATCCGGCTTCTTCTCCCTCACCACCGCGGCGATGTTCGTCACGGTGCGGAACTTCTTGATGCTGAACTCGTCGTCGCCAAGCTGGATGCCGAAGACCTCTTCCAGGCCGATCACGATCTCCATAAGCTGCACCGACTCGACGTTCCACTTCTTGATGAGGTCGTCTTCGTCGCCGATGTCCTCGGGCTTGGCCTTCAACATGAGGCGCTCCACGATCATGGCTTTCAGGCGGTCTTCGACGCGTTCGGGCATACGAGCAGTCTCCTCTTCAGCTCCAACCGTTACGGCGACCGGAAGTATCAGAAGGGGAAAAGGAAAACGCAAAGAGAAAACAATGGATCAACCACGAAGATCACGAAGAACACGGAGAAGCCGTACTCACAACCTGTTCATCGTGCTCTTCGTGGTCTTCGTGGTAGACACATTCTACTTCGGCGTGATGCTGACCTTCACGCCTTCCACCCACTGCTTGTGCTCGTCCGTGTAATACAGGTACGCGCGGCTGGCGGGGCCGGTGTAGCTGCCGGGCACCGCGGCAATCAGCGAGAGCGGCACGTCAACCTTCGCGTCCGCCGCCATCGTGCGCCAGTACAGCACCACTTCGCGGCCGATGACTTCGTAGGCGTCAATCGTCCCCTTCTTCACCAGCTCCTTGAGCTGATCGTGGCGCGGCTCAAGACCGCCGGGTATCCCGACGATTGCGACCGGCGTCGGCACCACTTCCTTGGCCTTGTTGGTCACCGTGACGTTCGCCTCGGTCGCGCCGCCTTCCACGACCTGCGCGTTGGCGTCCAGCCGCCGACGCCCTGGCCGTCCACGAAGACCTGCACCTTGCCCGGCGCCTTCGGCCGCGCGCGCTGCTTGTCATAGGTGACGATCGCGCGCAGCGCCAGCACGGTGCTCTGCGTGGAACCATAACGTCCGGCCTTGCACGAATCGGCCAGGAACTTCATCGTCTTCTCAACCGCGCCGGCGAAGTTCGGATCGCGCAGCCACGCCAGCGCGGCCAGCGATGTCGTCTCAATCGTGAGCGCCTCGCCGCCGCTGCCGACGATCGTCGCCGTGCCGCCTTCCACCGCGCCGTCCTTGTTCTGCTTGGCCACGAGCCGCTCCATCAGCTTCGCGGCTTCGGCCTTGTCGCCAGCCATGTGCAGCGCGTTTCCGGCCAGCGCCACGACGTAGCTGTTCTGGCTCTGCGCCGCCGCGGTCTTCAGCGACGCCAGTTCCGCGGAGAGGCTGTCGGGTTTCTCGCCACTTTCCAGCAGTGCCCAAATAATGTACGCGTTGGAGCAATCCTTGTCTTCGATCCACGTGTGCAATGCGCGGCGCTTGCGCTCGAAGCCGCCCTTGCCGTCGCGCTGCTTGAGCAGCCACGCGCGCGTCGAGGTGATCATGTTCTGGTCCACTTCGCGCACTTGCGCCATGTCGGCGAAGTGCAGCACGCCGAAGGCGGTGAGCGCCTCATGGCCGGGATTCTGGCCGAACCATTCGTAGCCGCGGTCCGGGCACCAGAAGCCGACCAGGCGCTTGTAGCCCGCGTCGAGTTTCTGGCGCGCGCGCTCAACAAGCTGCGGGTCCACGCCCGTGTGGCTCAGGAAATACTGCTGCGCCATCGTCAGCGGATAGCTCGTCGAACTGGTCTGTTCGAAGCAGCCGTTGGGGTCCTGGATCATCCGCTGCAGCGCTTCGGTCATGTTCGCCAGCGGCGTCGGGTACACGGCGACGTTCGTCGTCAGGCTGCGCGGCACGATGCCTTCCGGGATCGTGAGGGCATGCGTCGCGGCTTTCGCCGGGCCAAGCATGCCGCCGAAGGGTACTTCGATGGGGAAGCCCTTGGGCTTGACGCTGAGCTTGCGCGTGACTTTGTCGAGATACGGCCCCGCCGCGGCGGTGAGCACGAAGTCTTCGAGCGCATTGTTGAAGCCGACGTCAATCTTGAGAATCTGCCGCGTGCGGTCGAGCGCTTTGACATCGAACGGCGGCAGCGAGGCAATCTTGAACTCGCCCTTCATCTCGGCGGCAACCGTTGCGCCGGGGAGGTCGCTGCCCAGCGAGTTCGCCACGCTGACGGGCAGGAGGATTGTGTCACCGCTTGTCACTTCGAGCGGCAGTTTCGGCTCCACGTAGAAGGGCTGCACGGATTCGATGCCGATGTTGGCCGCGCCCAGAGCGCCGTCGCCGCCGAAGGCATCGGCGAAGACGCGGAAGGTCGTGACGCTGTCGTTCAGGCCGAAGGAGACGGTGGCTTCGCCCTGCGCGTTGGTTTTCACGCCGGCGTTCCAATAGAGCGTCTCGGCGAAGTCCACGCGGTCGGTGGGCTTGCGATTGGGGCGGACCTGATGCGCGAATTCGCGGACGACGACGAAGTCCTGGCGTTCAAGGCGCTTCATCGCCTTGCCGGCAAAGACTGCGCGCCTGTCAGCCTTCTGCTCGGCCGCTTCCATCGCTGCTTGCAGCTTCGGCCGTTCCACGGGCATGGGTTCCTCGGCGTCCTTTGCTTTCAGTTGCCTCTCCACAGCGGGCGGCGCCGGCGGCGCGGCGGGCGCCTTGGCATCTGCAACCGCCTTGTCTTCGCGAGGCGCGCCAATCTGAGGTTGCGGGCGATTCTGCGGTGCGGGCGCTGCGGCGACCGGCGGCGGGGCGCCTGCGGCCATTGGGACCGCCATGCCGCGTGCGGCTCCCTCAAACTTGGCGCCGTCGCGCAGCATTAGCGCGGCCTTCTCCACCTCGTGCCGCGCCTGGATCTTCAGCGCCAGGACGCGCCGTGCATTGTCGCCGTTCTCGGCGATGAACTTCTCGGCATCCATGAAGGCGAAGCGCCGCCAGCCCTGCGTGCCAAGAAGCAGGTCCACGGCGAGGGGTGCCTTGGGGTTCTTGTCGTCGAGGTACACGTGCGCGTCGGCGAGGTCTTTCACTTCGGGTTCGAGCAGAACCATGACGGGCAAGCGCGGCGCCTGCTCGCGCTTCTCGATCATCTCCAGAATGCTGTCGTCCGTGGCGGTAAGCCCAACAACGGCCGGAACAGGCTTGCCTTCGTTATCCGTCGTCTTGACCGTCAGCTTCACGTTGTCGCCGGGGACGAAGAACTGTTTGTCGGGCATGACAGAAACGTTGACTTTCTTCGCCGGCTCGCGATAGATGAGGCGCTCCGCCAACGGCACACCCTTGTCGTCCCAGACTGTGACGCGGAGGACGCCGGAGGCGTCCTTGGGGTCGAGCTCGACGGCGGTCATAACGAGTGCTTTTTCCCGCACCTCCAGTGCGATCTCCTTTGCTGCAATCTCGACCTCACGTTGCGCAAGCGTCACCTTGAGAGGTGCACTGTTGATATGCCCGACCTGAATTGCGATGGGGTCGCCAGCGGCGAACGTTTCCTTCGCTGTGCGGATGATCGCCCCTGGCATCTTCACATCCGGCAGCGAGAACGTCTTTTTGATTCCAGCGGGTTGGGTGACCCGCAGGAAGTAACCTTCGCGTTCCTTGACAGGCGTAAACACGAAACGTCCTCGGCCTTCATGGTCTGTCCGGGCTTTTGTTGCCTCCATTGGGCCTCCGCGCCCGGTATTGCAGTCGATTTCGCCCTCCAGATCCGCCGGCTTGCCGTTCGGTTGGCGCGCCTCGAAGTAAACGCGGTTGGGCAGGCCGGCGATGAGGTCGCCGCCTTCGGGATAGAACTTGATGTCAATGGTCTGGAGGAGAATCGGGATCGTCTTGCTGGCGGTCTCGACCGTGCCGCCGTCCTCGATCACCAACGCCAGCGTGCCTTCGCCGCGCGCGATCTCCTTGGGTAGGTCGAAAGCGACCATGCAATTGCCCTTGGGGTCCACTTTGCCGTCAGCGCCGCGAATTTCGGTGCCGTCCACGCGCGCGATGGCGGTCACCTTCGCGCCTTCGGGGATGCCGCCTTCGCTGCGTTCCGTGTGCAGCGTCGCGGTCACTTTCTCGCCGGGGCCGTAGCCGTCGCGCAGGAAAACTATCTGGCTGCGCAAGCGCGGCGCGCGGTAGGCGCGGATATCGAACTTGCGTTCAGCGGGCGCATGTCCCGTCCACGGGTATGTGACCTTGACGGTGTATTCGCCGCCGGCCATGTCCTTCGGAATTTCCCAACCGAAACCCCACACGCTGTCCTGCGTCTGCGTGTTGCCCGACGCGACCGTGTCGCCCTTGGGGCCTTTGACCTCGATGGTCGCGGCCGATTGCTGGTTATCGGGGAGCGGCTTGCGGCTGACGGCGTTCAGTATCACGCCGCGCACATAGACCTTCTCGCCGGGCTTGTACATGGGCTTGTCCGTGCTGACGGCAGTGAGATAGCGGTCGGGACCGCCGAGGCCCTGCGTCGTGGCCTTGTCCGCATGGGCGAGACGCCCATGCCACAAGACGGCGCCCGCGACAAGAGCCGCACCCAGTACCGCGAGAAAGCGCATTCGACACTTCATGGTTCGAGCCTCCCATTCATGCAGGCGTATGCCCCCCGAAGAGGAGAACGTAATCCATTTCCACCTGCTCGTACATCACCCTTAGACGCGGTAGCCGGCCGGATGGTTCCGGAAATCCGGCCCGGCAAACGAGGACGGCGTTTGTAATCCGTGCTCGCCCCGCTAGATTTCTGTGATTCCGTCTTTTGAGGCGAGAGGCTTGGGCGCCGGCGGCGGGTGCCGGACCCTCAAGCCCGCTTGGAGCGGTGAGCACTACCATGGACAAGAGCAGCACGAAACCGTTTCGTGTAGGTATCCTGGGTTGTGGGACGGTCGGCACGGGCACGGCGAAGATCATGCTCGAAAGCAGACCGTCCTTGAAAGACAAGACCGGCCTGGACATCCGCCTGCACAGGGTTGCCGAGAAGGACCAGGCCAAGGCGCGCGCCTCGGGCTTTGACCGCAAGCTCTTCACCGATGACGCACTTGCCGTCTGCAATGACCCCGAGATTGACCTGGTGGTTGAGGTTATCGGCGGCATTGAGCCGGCCAGAACGTTTATCCTCGCCGCGCTCAAAGCGGGCAAGGCCGTCGTTACCGCGAACAAGGCGCTCCTGGCCACCCACGGCAAGGAGATCTTCAAGGCCGCGCTGGCCAGCAAGACGAGCGTGGGTTTCGAGGCCTCGGTGTGTGGCGGCGTGCCCGTGATTGCCGCCATCCGCGACGGCCTCGTGGCCAATCGTATCGAAAGCATCCATGGCATCCTGAACGGCACGACCAACTACATCCTGACCCGCATGATCCAGAACGGCGCGCCGTACGCCGACGCGTTGCGTGAGGCCCAGGCGAAGGGCTACGCGGAAGCCAACCCGGCCAATGACGTGAAAGGCCTTGACGCCGCCCACAAGCTGACGCTCCTGGCGAACCTCGCCTTCCACTCGACCTTCGCCTTCGCGGACATACATGCGGAAGGCATTGATGCCGTCAACATCGAGGACGTGCGCTTCGCTGCCGAACTCGGCTACAGCCTGAAGCTGCTGGCCATCGCCAAACGGCAGGCGGCAGGCGTGGAGCTGCGGGTTCATCCCACGCTGATCCCCAACAGCCAGCCGTTGGCCAACGTGCGGGACGTCTTTAATGCCATCCTCGTGCGCGGCGACGCCACCGGCGACGTCATGCTCTATGGCCGCGGCGCGGGCATGATGCCCACGGGGTCGGCCATCGTGGCCGACATCGTGGATGCCGCGCGCGGCAGTGCCCGGCAGGCCTTCACGAAGCTGCAGTTTTTCCAGAACCCGCGCGCGGACCTGCCCGTGATCCCGATCGGCAGGATCACGAGCCGTTACTATGTCCGCTTCTGCGTGGTGGACAAGCCGGGCGTGATGGGCAAGATCGCGACCATGCTCGGGCAGCATGGCATCTCCATTGCCTCTGTGATGCAGAAGGAGCCGCACGAAAGCGGGGATGTGCCCGTGGTGATACTGACTCACGCGACGGTCGAGAACCGCTTCCAGGCGGCCCTCCGTGAGATTGCGCGGCAGGAGTTCAACAAGCGGCCCGCTTCCCTGTTGCGAGTGGAGGACTGAGCAGGAAAGAACAAACGCGCGGACGAAGCGGCGGCAGACTGACGTTGCCGGGGCGGGGCCGGTGTGACGTTGTGCAGCTCTCGCTTTTCAGCCCGCGATCGCGGATCGGCAATCGCGCGTCCAGCATGGGAGTCATCATGAGCGAACAAGGCGAGCAGGGCAAACCAAAGAAGGCTAAAGAGGCGAAGGCCAGCGCCGAGCCGGAGATCATGGAGAAGATCGTGTCGCTGTGCAAGCAGCGCGGCTTCGTCTTCCAGTCTTCGGAGATCTACGGCGGCCTGAAGAGCTGCTACGACTACGGTCCCCTCGGCGCCGAGCTGAAACGCAACGTCAAGGCCGAGTGGTGGCGGGCCATGGTCCACGGCCGCGAGGACATCGTGGGCATTGACGCCAGCATCATCATGCATCCCAACGTCTGGCGCGCTTCGGGCCATCTGGCCGGCTTCAGCGACCCGCTGGTGGACTGCAAGGACTGCAAGGAGCGGGGCCGCGCCGACAAGTGGCCGACGGTTCCCGAAGGCACGGAGGTCGAGTACAAGGTCATTGTTGACCACCAGACGGGGAAGAAGGAGACGCGCAAGGGCGCCGTGGGCAAACTGGGTATCGTCTGCCCCAACTGCGGCAGCCCGAACACATCGGACATCCGCCGCTTCAACCTGATGTTCCGCACGTCGCTGGGCAGCATTGACCCGATCGAGAACATCGCCGCGCGCCTGGACGGCAAGGCGCTGAGCGGCGACGAACTCCGGAGGGTCCTTTCGGACGCGGTGAACGAGACCGCGGTCTACCTGCGCCCGGAGACCGCGCAGGCGATGTTCACCAACTTCTTGAACGTGCAGACCACCATGCGCCTCAAGCCGCCCTTCGGCATCGCTCAGCAGGGGAAGAGCTTCCGCAACGAGGTGACGATCGAGCACTTCACGTTCCGCTCATGTGAATTCGAGCAGATGGAGATGGAGTATTTCGTCCCTCCGCCGCAATACGCCGAGGGCGGCAAGGATGACATGTACTGGTTCAACTACTGGTGCCAGGAACGCCTGAGCTGGTACATCTCCCTCGGCCTCCGCAAGGAGAAACTGCGCCTGCGCCCGCACAGCGCGGATGAGCTGGCGCACTATGCCAAGGCGTGCTCAGACGTGGAGTACGAGTATCCCTGGGGCTGGGGCGAACTGGAAGGCATCGCGCACCGCTCGGACTTTGACCTGAAGCAGCACGAGAAGCACAGCAGCAAGAAGCTGACGTACTTCGATCCGCAGAAGAACGCGCACTACCACCCGTATGTCATCGAGCCCGCTGCGGGGGCGGACCGCGCGGCCCTCGCGTTCCTGATTGATGCCTACGCCGAAGAGCCGCCGCCGCCCGGCACGAAGGAAGGCCGCACGGTGTTGCGCCTGCACCCGCGCTTGGCGCCGATCAAGGTGGCGGTCTTCCCGCTGGTGAAGAAGGAAGGCATGCCGGACACGGCGCGGAAGATCGTGGCGGAGTTCTGGAAGCACCAGGTCAACGCCTCCTACGACGAGAAGGACACGATCGGCCGCCGCTACCGCCGCCAGGACGAATGCGGCACGCCGTACTGCATCACGGTTGACGGCCAGACCGCGCAGGACGGCAGCGTGACCATCCGTGAGCGCGACAGCATGAAGCAGGAGCGGATTCAGGTCGCCGACGCGGTGGGGGTGGTGAAGAAGCGGCTGGCGTGAGAGGTGAACATACGATGCGTGTCCTCGTCATCGGCGGCACAGGGCTCATCAGCACCGGCATCGTCAAGCATCTGCTGGCGCGCGGCGCGGACGTGACCGTCTTCAACCGCGGCCAACGCGCGCCGCCGCCGCCGAACGTCAAGCTCAGCAAGGGCGACCGCGGCAACTTCGCCGAGTTTGAGAAGCGCTTCGAGAGCGAGCGCTTCGACGCCGTCATTGACATGGTCTGCTTCAACGCCGAACAGGCCGAGAGCGCCGTGCGCGCATTCGGCGGACGCTGCGAACAGTTCATCTTCTGCTCAACGGTCTGTACCTACGGCGTGAAATCGCCCCCACAGGTGCTGGTGGACGAGACGTTCCCCCAGGAGCCCATCAGCGGCTACGGGAAGGGCAAGGTGGCGTGCGAACAGGTCTTCCGCCGCGCGCATGACGCGAAGCGTTTCAACGCCACCATTATCCGGCCCAGTTCCACGTACGGGCCCGGCAACTCGCTGATTGACCAGCTTGAGTTCAGCCCTGCGGCATGGGACCGCATCGAGCGCGGCCTGCCTGTCCTCTGCGCCGGCGACGGACTGGGTCTGTGGCAGTCCACGCATCGCGACGACTGCGGGAAGCTCTTCGCGTACGCCGCGCTCAACCCCAGGACATACGGCCAGGACTACAATGCCACGCGCGAAGAGGTGTTCACTTGGCGGGAGTACTACCGGCAGGCCGCCGCGGCTCTGGGTAGGAAGGCGCGGCTCGTGTTCATGCCGGCTGCCTGGATCGTGAAACACGACCCGAAACGCTTCGGGCTGCTGCACGAGATCACGCAGTACCACGGCGCGTATGACTCCGGCAAAGCCCGACGCGACGTGCCGGAGTTTCGCTGCGAGATCGGCTTGGAGCGCGGCGCGGGCGAGACGTTCGCCGATATGAAGCAGCGCAATGCCTGGCGCGACAGCACTGGCGACACGCTGTATCAGGCGATGGTGGACAAGGCGCTGCAGGCGGGCGTGGAGCCTGTCGAAGCGTGATGCGCGTCCGCCGCATGGGCGAGACGCCCAGGCTACGGTTCTTCGGCCACCCCAATCACCGGTGCATCCGTCTTGAACGGCAGCCTTCCACCCTCGGGGATGACGAAGCAGTGGTCGCGCGCCGTCTTGACGCGGTCACATGGCGTTCCGGTTAGAAAGAGAACCGGCGCGTTCTCGGGGAAATCCCGAGCCCCTTCGAGCAGTTCCACGGCCGGTTGCAGAACCGCCGCGCGTCTGCTTGTCGGTGGCGCCTGCCCCCCTTGCGCAGGCAGATCCTCGGCGCGGACCATGCTCTTGTCGCTCAGCTCCGCGCCGCTTGTTACCAGTCTGATCAGCGGGATGTTCCGTGACAGAGCGTACGCGCTGATGGCGCCCAGGGCGAGCGTGCGCGTCGCGTTGTCGAGAGCGGCGCTGCCGTCCGCGATCAGGCCGAATGTGCCGCGCTGTGCCGTCTCGTCATCCGGGTTGACGTAGCGGGGCCGGGCGATGTCGGGCGTGGCGCTCTGCCTGCGCGAGGGACGCGCGTACGTGCGCACGCGCTCAACAGGCGGCACGTGTTCGTCGAACCAGCGCGCGAGCTGCACGTCCCATGGCAGGGGCGGCTGTTCCAGAGCGCGGATCTCGTCAATCAACGTGTGCGGAAGGGCGCCCTTGCCGGCTTCGGTGTGGAGCTGATAGCCGCGCAACAGGGCGTCCACGAGGGGGCGGTCTATCTGCCATCTGGCGGCGTGTGGCGGCGGCGTGGACGCGGCCGTCTCCAGGCCCACGATATCCGGGATGCCCTCTCCCGCGAACGTCACCAGCTTGCGCGCCGCCTTCTCGTTGCACTGCAGCGCGGCATAGATGCTCTCGGGGCCTTGCTTGTCGTACTGCGCGGCCAGCAGCAGACCCTCGCTCGGCGGCCGGCAGTGTCTCTGCAGGTGCGTCATGTGCGCGAGCCATGCGTTCACGCAGTAATCGCAGGCTGCGTTCCAGAGGAACGGATCGCGCTGCTTGCGTCGCGGGCCGTGCTGGAGCGCCGCGTGCAGGGCCATGTGCGCCATGACGTAGCGGTATTCCGCGTCGTTCAGCGCCCACCCCGGGTTGATGATCAGCTCGCGACGCCGGGGGTTGACCGCGGCGACGCGCACGCCGAGGCGCTCGCAAAGCCGCGCGTCCTCGATGATCGCGAAGTGCTGCAGCAGTGCCGATGCGCATGCGGTTAAGGAATTCGTTCACCACGCAATCGCAGGCGGCATTCCAGATGATGCCGCGCTGCGCGTGCTTGATGTGGCCGAAGGCGAGGTGCAGCAGCGCGTGCGCGAGGACGAACGTCCATTCGGGGACGGTGCGCCGCGGGTTGTACGGATTGGCGAAGACATCGCCGCTGGACGCGACGGTGGAGAACATGCCCGGGACCTGTGGCTGGTACTCAATGATGGTCAGTCTGGCGCGCAGCACGAGCGGGCCGATGAGCACGTGCTTGCGCAGCCCCTCCCAGGCGCGCTCGATGCGCTCGCGGGAGATGCGAAGCGCCTTCTCGTCGAGAGGTGGGGGACGTTTGGCCACGATAGCGACTCCACGTCGGCTGGTCCGAAACCCCGCTGTGCCAGAGCAGACTGCTACGCCGGCGATACGGATTGTTGGACAACGCCGCGTGCATTGCAAGCCGTTGTCACCGTGCGGCACCGGTGAGCTTGTTCGCGGCTGAAGCTGAAGGGCGGGTCATAGAGGATGAGGTCAAAACGCGCCCCTGGTTCGCTCCCGCCGCCTAGAGCCTGCAGCACACGCATCACTGTGTCGCAGCGGACATCCGCCTTCGCGGCCAGCCGTGTTTTGGCGAGGTTCTCGTTGAGCAGCGCGACGGCGTCAGGACGTTTCTCTACGAACAGGCAGGTCTCGGCTCCGCGCGACAGCGCCTCGATGCCCTGCGTACCCGTGCCGGCGTAGAGGTCGGCGACCATGGCGTCCTGGATGAGCGTCGAGGATTCGAGGATCGAGAAGAGGCTTTTCTTGACGCGGTCCAGGATCGGACGGGTATGGAAGTCCGGGACGGTCTTCAGTGGGACGCCGCGAGCTGTACCGGATAACACACGCATGGGCTGTGCTCATCCTCAATTGCCGGACACGGCCGGGACGGCCGTGCTACGACCGTCTGGTCCCGTGTGCGGCTCAGACGTGCGGAAACGTGATCTGCTGCTGTCCCTGGTACTTCCCGTGCCGGTCGGCGTAGGAGACCGCGCAAGGCTCCGCCTCAAAGAACAACACCTGCGCGATGCCCTCGAACGCGTACACGCGCGCCGGCAGCGGCGTGCTGTTGGAGATCTCCAGCACCGCGCGGCCCTCCCAGCCCGGTTCAAAGGGCGTGACGTTCACAATGATGCCGCAGCGCGCGTAGGTTGATTTCCCGACGCAGAGCGTCAGCACGTTGCGCGGAATGCGGAAGGTCTCGAGCGTGAGGCCCAGGGCGAAGCTGTTCGGCGGGATGTCGCAGTGCGGTCCCTTGAACTCGACCAGCCCGCGCGCGTCAAAGGCTTTTGGGTCAACGATATTGCTGTGAACGTTCGTGAAGACGCGGAATTCATCCGCGATGCGGATGTCATAACCGAAGGATGACAGGCCGTAGGAAACCACCGGCTTGCCGTTCACGCTTCGTACCTGCGCCGGCTCAAAGGGCGCGATCAGGCCGTGTTCCCTGGCCATCCGCGCGATCCACGTATCAGGCTGGATACTCAAGGGGCGTCCTCCGGCTTCGGGTTGCGCGCCAGTTCCTCCGCAGACGGCAACGGCGCGCCGTACAACTGGTGAGCCTCCTCGTATTCGGCCTGCGAGATGTGGACCTTGTACTCGCCCCGCTGACAGCGGGCGATCAGCGCCTCGATGTCGTCCCGGCAGCTCCCGCACCCGCCGCCGGCTCTGGTGGCGTCAGTGACGTCATCGGCCGTCCTCAGGCCGCGCAGGCGGACGGCGCGTTCGATCACGGACTCCGGCACCTGGTTGCACTTGCACAGTAGCGGCTCACCAACGGCCGCGCGAACGCGAGGTGGCAGTCCGCGAGCGGCTCGCGTCGCGGCGTCGAGAGCGTTCAGCGCCAGCACAGGCTGCTTGAAGATGATCTCGGGCAGGCCGTCCAGTTCGCGGTCGAGGTCCCTGCCGGTGATCGCCGCAGCTTCGGCGAGGGTCTTGCCGACGATCATTGAGCACAGGCACGACGCGCCGGCAACGGGCATGCGACTGCCTTTGTACGCAAAGCCCGCGTCCAGGATGCGCTCGTCGGACAGGCTCAGTTTCAGGCTGAGGCTCAGGGAATTGCCCCGCGGCGACGGGCCGGCGTCAGCCACGACAAGTTTCTCGGTGGCGGGATTCACGCCCGCCGCTGACAGCAAGCCGAGGTGGCGCGGGCTCTGAAGGTGTTCTGCGACCTTGGCCGAGTAAGGCTGGTTCTGTGCCATGGCAACTCGCGATCCGCGGACGGCGCTCAACGCTGATGCTCGAACCTTAGGCGACGCCCATTATACGGCCTCAGCCCGAATGTCACGCCGCTATGGCTCAAACCTGAACCTGCGCAGGCGCAGGCTGTTGCCGACGACACTGATGTCGCTGAACACCATTGCGGCGCTGGCCAGCATGGGGTTCACCATTCCCGCGGCGGCGAGCGGAATGAGCACCACGTTGTAGATGAACGAGAAGAACAGGTTCTGCTTGATGGTGCGCAGTGTCCGGCGCGACAGCAGTATGGCGCTGACGACCCCCCCGACATCGTTACGCAACACCGTGATGCCGGCGGCTTCAATGGCCACGTCCGTGCCGCTGCCGATAGCCAGGCCCACGTCGGCCTGCGCCAGCGCCGGGGCGTCGTTGACGCCGTCGCCCACCATGGCCACGGTCTTGCCCTGTTGCTGGAGCCGCTTGATCTCGTCTGCCTTGTGCTGCGGCAATACTTCAGCCATGACCCGCTCGATGCCTGCCTGCCGGGCAATCGCCTGTGCAGTGCGTGCATCGTCGCCGGTAAGCATAATCACCTCGATGCCCAGCGCCTTCAGCCGCTCGACGGCGCCCCGTGAATTCTCGCGCAGCGTATCCGCCACCGCGACGATTCCCGCGGCCTGCCCGTCAATGGCGACGAAGACGGGCGTCTTGCCGCCGTTGGCCAGCGCCTCGGCACGGGCCGCCAGATCACCAAGCGCGATCCCCCTGTCCCGCAGCAACCTGGCGTTGCCCAGCAGGACGCGGCGGCCGGCCACAGTGGCTTCCACGCCATGGCCGGCAACAGCGTTGAAGGCCTGGGTGTCGCTGAGCGCGAGCTTCTGCTCTGCCGCATGCCGGACAATCGCGTCACCCAGGGGATGCTCGCTGCCTTTCTCGGCGCTGGCGGCCAGCGTGAGCAGTTCAGCGGGTGAGAATCCCGGCGCCGGGACGATGTCTGTCACAGCGGGCTTGCCGGTGGTCAGCGTACCGGTCTTGTCGAGGACGACGGCGTTGATCCCGGCCGCTGTCTCGAGGGCTTCGCCGCTCCGGATCAGGATGCCGCGTTCGGCGCCCGCGCCGGTGCCGACCATGATGGCGGTTGGGGTGGCCAGGCCCAGAGCGCAGGGGCAGGAGATGACGAGGACCGAGACGAAGGCGACTGTGGCGTACATCCAGCGAGGCTCCGGGCCAAAGAGCAGCCACCATGCGAGCGCGGCAATGGCGATGGCTATGACCGCCGGCACGAAATAGGCACAGACCACATCCGCCAGACGCGCGATCGGAGCTTTTGAGGCCTGGGCTTCCTGGACCAGCCGCACGATCTGGCGCAGAACGGTGTCCTGTCCGACCTTGGTGGCGGTGAACTGGAAGCTGCCCGCCTTGTTCATGGTGCTGCCGATGACGACGCTTCCGGCGGTTTTCTCCACGGGCATGGACTCGCCTGTGAGCATGGATTCGTCCACGAACGACTGCCCGGCGACGACGATGCCGTCCACGGGAAGCTTCTCGCCGGGGCGGACCGCGATGACATCCCCGGCCACAACCTGCTCCGCGGGCACTTCCTGTTCCTGGCCGTTCCGAAGAACGCGTGCAGTCGGCGGCTGGAGGTCGAGCAGCCTGCCGATCGCTTCCGATGTCTTGCCCGTGGCGTGCTGTTCGAGCAGGCGGCCGGTCAGGATCAAAGCGACGATGACCGCCGCTGCCTCGTAGTAGACGTGCGCTGCGTGGCCATCGTGCGAAAAGAGCCGCGGCCAGGACGTGGCCACGGCGCTGAAGGCGAACGCGGCCGTGACGCCGGTGGCGATGAGTGTGTCCATGTTGGCGCGGCCCTTGCGCAGGCCTTGCAGCGCGCCGGCGAAGATGTGCCGCCCGCTGTAGAAGAACACGGGGAGCGTCAGGGCGAGCAGGATCCAGTTCCGCAGGGGGTACACATCGGCCGGGAACAGGTCGAACATGCCAACCGCGGCCACCGGCGCCGCGAACACGATCGCCACAATGACCTTGCGCCGCAGCAGGGCGAAGGCTCTGGCTTGTTCTTCGCTGCCTCTCGCGGCAGATACGGGGAGGTCGCGCGGCTGATACCCAGCCTCGGTGATGGCCGCCTTGATGCGGGCCTCATCCGCCTGCGCCGGGTCGAGACGCACCTGAACCTGATGCGTGGCGAGGTTCACGGCGACAGCCTGTACGCCGGGGAGTCTGCGCACAGCTTGTTCAACGCGCGCCACGCAGGACGCGCAGTGCATGCCATCAACCAGGAGAGTGACTTGGGCCACGTTAGTCGAAACCGAAGAGTGAAGGCCAGCCACGGCTATAACGCAGTTCGGGAAACGTCGGGCGGCACAGTTGGTGACAGACGACACGTCTCACGCATTGCGCGTTGCCTTCCGTGCTGCATCCTTCTTCCGTCATTGTTGCAGTTGCATGCCCGCGGCGGAAAGGTAGTGCTTGACGTCGCTGCGCCGTAACCAGCCCACCATGCGCGGGAGCTGCGCCTGCTCAATGATCTTTATGCTCTTGACGTTGTCGCCGTTTCGCGGCGGCGCCTTCAACTCAGCGACATACTGGAAGGCCAGGTTCCAGTCTTCGCCGGGCGGGATCATTGAGAAGACCTCGATCAGCTTCATCTGCTTGGCTTCGGCCTTGCCCCATTGCTTGAGCACGCGTTTGGCGGCGACTTCAGGTGCCTCGCCGTAGTCCAGATAGTCCCACGGGAACCACAGGTCCCCAACGTCCTGGCCACCCGCCAGGCCCGGCTTCTCAAAGAGGACGACCTTGCCCTTATACAGCGTGACCACGTCTACACCGATGTGAGCGCCGCCGGGGGATGTGGCGTTGACGGGTCGTCCAAAGATGGCTTTTGGCATGGCTTAGTGCGCCTCGCTATTCCGAGCCGTGATAAAGGCTTACCTCTTCGTACCGATACATTATAAGCGAAGTGCCCCTTTTCGTCTTAGCTGATTCGCATTTTTCGCGGACGGGAGCGCGATCCTGCGGTGCGCGTCGCGACCTGCGGGTCGCGCTGCGGCTCACGTGCGCAACTGGCCGCTGCCATCGCCGAGCCACTTATACGTGGTCAGCTCTTCGAGGCCCATCGGGCCGCGCGCGTGCAGCTTGTCGGTGGAAATGCCGATCTCCGCCCCCAGGCCGAACTCAAACCCGTCGCTCAGGCGCGTGGACGCGTTCACAAAGACACAGGCGCTGTCTACCAGCGTCTGGAACCGGCGGCCGCGCTCGGCGTCCCGTGTGATGATGGTCTCCGTGTGGCGCGAACCGTACCGCTCAATGTGGTCGGCCGCGGCTTCGAGCGAATCCACGACCTTCACGGACATGATCCGGTCGAGGTATTCGTTGTAGTAGGTCGCCTCATCGGCGTCCTTGACCATGGCGCTGCTGACGCCCGCAGCATTCAGGATCTTCCGCGTCTCAGGGCAGACGCGCAGCTCGCAGTTCTTCTCCACCAGCAGACGGGCCATCTCGGGCAGGAAGCGCGGCGCCGCCTCGCGGTGCACCAGCAGCGTTTCCGCGGCGTTGCACACGGCGACACGCTGCAGCTTGGAGTTCACGGCGATTGTCCTGGCCAGGTCGAGATCGGCGTCCTGGTCCACGTAGACGTGACACACCCCCTTGTAGTGCTTGATGGTCGGGATGCGCGAGTTCTCCGCCACTGTGCGGATCAGGCTCTCGCCGCCGCGAGGGATGGCGACATCAATCAGGCTGTCGAGCTTGAGGAGCTCCATCACGGCCGCCCGGTCCGCGGTCTGCACCACGGAGATCGCGGCGGGCGGCAGCCCAGCCCGCTCGCAGGCGCCGCGCAGGACCTGAGCCAGAGCGCGGTTGGAGCTGATGGCCTCGCTGCCGCCGCGCAGGATGCACGCATTGCCGCTCTTGAGGCAGAGCGACGCCGCCTCGACGGTGACGTTGGGGCGCGATTCGAAGATGATCAGGATCACGCCGATG
>JAPLOD010000184.1 GCA_026692735.1 Planctomycetota bacterium
AGTTACCGGCGTAGGGATGGAAGCTCAGTTCGTCGGTGAGGTCCTTCAGGCCCAGCTTGTAGAGGTCCTGCAGGTAGCGCGCCTGGTCGGCGCTGATGCCGCACAGCACCGGACCAACGATCTTCGTCTCAGGCGCTGCCTTGCGGATGTTCTCGAACGCAGGACGCAAGAACGTGTCAATGTACTCTTTGGGCTGCAGCGTGCCGTTGGGTTCGTTGATGATCTCGACGCGCGGGATCTTCCCCTTCACGCGCGAGAAGAGGTCCAGGCAGTACTGCCCGAACTTCTGCGGGTTGTTGCCCACCCCCGGCGGCGGACCGTCAATCTGGAACGACACGTTCACGTCGGTGCCTTTGACCTCTTCCGCGCGCTCGGCCATGGCCTTTTCGAGCTGTTTCACGTCCATGCCCTGGATGCTCTCGCGATACAGGCCCAGGCCGATCGTGTAGTCGGTCTGCATCTGGTTGGCGAAGCTCTCGCCCATGTTCGGCATGCGCTTCAGCAGGCAGAAGAGGAAGCGCTCTTTCCCTTCGAGCAGGCTTCCAGCGGCATCGTTCACCGTGAAGTAGGCGCGGTACCAGCCCAGTCTCTTGATCGGCAATGCGATCTTCAGCTCCAGCGGGTCCGCGGCGTTGGCCAGGTCCAGGGGCACTTCGCCTTTGGCCGCCTCTTTCTCGAAGACGTCCTGCACTTCGTACTTCACGCGCAGCCCCGCCACGCCTGCGAGCTTCTGGCAGTCCTTCTTGGCGAGCTGCAGCGTGGCGCGCACGTCGTCGCCCTGGAAGAACGCGCCCGGCGTCTTGGCCTCCACGACAGTCATAGCCGGCGCGCCAAGGACGCGTTGCCCTTCCTTGCCGCGTTCGGCGATGAGCGTGTACACGTACTCGCTGTTGGCCACGTACCCGCCGCGGGAATACTGCCAGCCGTGGACGCCGCCGTTCTCGTTGGGGTTGAAAGGGTTGCCGGCGCCGCTGTTGAGCAGCCCGAGCGTCGCACCGTTGCTGAAATGGTACTTCACCCGCATCCACGGCGTGCGGCCTTGGAGCACGGGCATGGGGATCGTCTCCCTGAACTCCAGCGACCGGACCATCTGCGCCTCTTTGCCAATATCAAAGCACATGCCCCGGCCGGAGACGTGCCCGACAGTGGAGAGCGTCTTGATAAGGAGGAGGGTTGGCTGCGCCTCGTAGGTGATGCGCAGAGCCTTGTCCACGACGGCGTCCTTTTCTTTCGCGCTCACGTACGTAACGACTGTGGACGGTCCCTCCTGCGCCACGGCAACCTTCGCAAACGCGCGGCTTTCGAGATCAATGCCCGTTTTCTCGATGACCGCAACACTGCCTATCGTCATCTGCTCCAGCAGGCCGGTCGTGCCGTTGACGCGCGCCTGATAGGCGGGCGCGGATATGACGAAGTCCGCGCCGTCCTTGGCAATCTTCACCTCGCCGCCCGGCCCTGGCTCGCCTGCCTGGAGGAAGGCCGTGAACAGCAGACAAGCCCAGGCCCTTCGGAATAACGCCACTCGGGCCGAGCCGGGATCAGTGACCACAGGTGTCTTCCTCCAATGCAGGAAACCAGAGCCAGGCACCGCGGTGCCTGTCCCTGGTTTCCTCAGCCCAGCCCCGCCACCAGCTTCTGCCATGCCGCCATGGAACGCTTGAGGTGTTCTTCTGCCGGCTCCTTGACGCTCCAGCACTGCAGCCCCACAGGTCCGGCGTAACCGGTCTTCTTCACCAGCGCGAGGAACTCCTGCAAGTCATAGTCGCTGTCGTCGAGCGGGCGGATCTGCTGTTGCCCGGTCTTCGGCCCCTTCAGGCCGTTGAACGTGACGAGAAACAGATGCGGCAGCGCGTCCTTGAGCGCCTCTTCCACCGTGCGCGTCTGCTTGACCCATTGCCAGTGCACGAGGTTGAAGTTGGTGCCGACGTTCTTCCGCTCCGAAAGCTTCGCCATGCGCACGCCGTCATCCACGCGTTCCGTCCAGAAGCCCGTATGCGGGTAGATCGAGACAACGGGCCCGGTATCGGCGCAGAGGTCCGAGATCGCTTTCACGAGCGCCAGGCCTTTCTCGTCGCCGGCGGGATCGGATGGTTTGACCGACTTGCGCGTGATGCCCATCTCGATGCGCGTGTCGCGTCCTTTGAGCAGCTTGATCCAGTCGCCCCATTTCGGAATGGGATCCTCCAGTGACGGCGTGGTGTAGATGCTGAAGAGCTTCAGGCCGTGTTTGTCGAGCTGCTCCAGCATCCGCGGCAGATCGCCGGGATGGTACTCGATGCCTTCGTAGCCGAGGTCCTTCAGAAGCTTGCACTTCGCCTCCGGCGTGGGAACGCCGCCGAGCCCGTTATCGAACGCGTAGAAGGGCCAGGGCGCCTTCTTGGCCGGCGCGAGTTCCTCGCCCTGCCCGGTCCGCGCCAGCCCGCCCAGCATCGCGGCGCTCGACATCCCCATGAAGCCGCGGCGTGTGAACCTGCTGTTCATGAACGTTCCTCCCCCCAGTGGATGGTGCCCCTATACTGTACTACGCCGATAGCTCATTGAAAGAGCAATGGTGTATAGGGATATGAGCCAGGTTGCCGAGTGCCTGCGAGAGTGGAGACGATAGTGATGAAGCCCATTGACCGCATGAACGCCGTCCTCCATCACCAGCCGGTGGATCGCTACCCGTTCGTGCCGTCCATCTATGAACACGGCGCGCGCGTGCTCGCCAAAACGCCCGCAGCGGTCGCGCGCTCGGCGGCGTTAATGGCGGACGCCGCGCTGGCGTCGTTCGAGACGTACAGCCACGACCTCGTCACTGTCGGCATTGATATCTATAACATTGAAGCGGAAGCGTTCGGCTGCCAAGTCTCCGAAGGCGACGGCGCCTCAATCCCCGGGATCATCTCGCACCCGCTGGCCGCGCAGTCCGCGCTGGAGCCGGCCGTGTTGCCGGTGCCGCAACCCGGTTCCTCGAACCGCCTGGGCCTGCTTGCCGACGCCGCGCGCGTCGTGGCTTCGCGAATCGGCCACGAAGTGTGGGTCAACGCGTGCATGGGCGGGCCGTTCTCGCAGGCGGTCGAACTGCGCGGCTTCGAGAAACTGATCATGGACATGCTCGAAGCCCCGGCCCGCGTCCACGCACTGCTGGAAAAGACCACGGCGCTCTCGCTGGAGCAAGCCCGGCGGCTTTCGGACGCCGGCTGCGGCGTCAACATTTTCGAATCATGGGCAACAATCCCGCTCATCACGCCCGAGATGTTCGGCACGTATGTCGTGCCCTACAACAAGCGCATCATCGCGATGATCCGCGGCTCATACCGCACGCCCCCGCCCTCCGTGATCATGGGCGGCAACACGGCGCGGCTGATGGACTGCTTCATTGAGTGCGGCACGTCGCTGGTCGTCGCCGACTACAACACCGATTTCGAGTTCATGCGCGCGAAGACTGCCGGCCACGAGATGATCGTGCGCGGCTGCGCCGATCCGAAGCTCATTGAGCGTGCCGACTGGCCGCGAATCGAAGAGGTCGTCGCGACCCTTGCCGCGAAGGCCCGCGGCATGAGGAATTTCGTATGGGGATGCGGCGCGGTGTCGTACAATACGGCGCCCGCAGACCTGCTGCGCTTCAAGAAGGTGTGCGCAGCGGCGGAACGCGCGGCGCGGCCACGCAGGCGGCGGAAGTAGGGAGGACGCACATGGCACTCAGCAGACGACGCTTCCTGACACAGACGGCCCGCCTCGCCGCCGGCGCCGCTTTGAGCGCGCCGTACGTTGTGCCCGGCTCGGTATTCGGGGCCGACGCGCCGAGCAACCGGGTCACGATCGGCATGATCGGTGTCGGGCGGCAGGCTTTTTTCGCCAACCTGCCTCCGTTCCTGCATTTTGAGGACACCCAGGTCGTGGCCGTGTGCGATGTGGATTCGCGGCGCCTCGACAAAGCCAAACAGGAGACCGAGAAATTCTACGCCGGGAAGAACGCCTCCGGCACATTCAAGGGCTGCTCCACCTTCAGGGATTTTCGCGAGCTCCTCGCCCGCCCCGACATTGACGCCGTGATGATCTCCACGCCCGACCACTGGCACGTGCCCATGGCGCTGGCCGCGGCAAGGGCCGGCAAGGACATCGCGCTCGAAAAGCCCATTACGATGAGCATTGACGAAGGCAGGCTGCTCAGCGATACCGTGCGCCGCTACGGCCGCGTCTTCCGCACCGACAGCGAAGTGCGCTCGCAGTGGTTCTTTCACCGGGCCGCCGAGTTGGTCCGCAACGGCCGCATCGGCAAGCTGCATACCATCCGCACCGGCGTGCCGCGCGACACCTTCACCGCGCCCGCGGCCGCAGAGCTGCCTGTTCCCGAGGAACTCGACTACGACATGTGGCTGGGCCCGGCCGCGAAGGCGCCGTACACCGAGAACCGCGTGCACCCGCGGCAGAGCTACGAGCGCCCCGGCTGGATGCGCGTGCGCGACTACTGCGACGGCATGATCTGCAACTGGGGCACGCACCTCAACGACATCGCGCAGTGGGGCAACAATACGGAGCGCACCGGCCCGGTGGAGATCGAAGCGCACGGCACCTACCCGCCCTTCGATGGGCTCTGGAACGTCGTGTTCGATTTCGAGGCGTGGTACCGCTTCGCCAACGGCGTGCAGATGTACTACACGATGAGCCGGCCCTACGTGCGCTTCGAAGGCGATCAGGGCTGGGTCGAGGCCGACTGGTCCAAGAACACCCTGGCCGCACAGCCGGAGTCGCTCCTGAAAGAGCAGATCGGATCGGGCGGCATCCATTTCCCGCTCAAGACGGAGAAACGGGATTTCATTGATTGCATCAAGACCCGCGGCCGAACGCTCGCGGATGCCGAAGTCGGCCATCGCACGACGTCGCTGTGCCACCTCGCCCACATCTCGATTCAGCTTGGCGGCCAGCGCCTGAAGTGGGACCCGGACAAGGAAGTCTTCGCGGACAACGAGTTCGCCAACCGCCTGACCAAGAGGTCCGCGTTGCGCGCGCCCTGGACGCTGTGATACGAGGAAAGGAAACCGGCATGAAGACGATCATGGGGACGCTGCTGCTGTGCGGATGGTTGGTGGCCCTCGCCGTCGCGGGGGAGGACACGCCCCGCCCGACGACGGACGACGCGGTGCTTGCCGCGCGGCTCGAGTTCATCAAGAGCTTCAAGCACGCGGGTCTGGACTCAACCGCCGACGATGCCAAGCTGCTGCGGATCCTCGTGGAGGGCGCGAAGTACAAGCGCGGGGTCGAAGTCGGCTCGTTCAAGGGGTTCGGCGCCGTCAACATGGGCATGGCGTTCGAGAAGAACGGCGGCCAGCTTTTCACGCTTGAGATTGACCCGCAGATCGCCGAGGAGTGCCGCGGGAACCTGAAGAAGGTGTGGCTCGACAAGACCGTGACCGTCGTCGTGGGCGACGCGCTGCAGACGCTGCCCAAGCTCGAAGGCGAGTTCGACTTCGTCTTCATTGACGCCAGGAAAGAGGACTACATGAAATACCTCAAGGCCATCGAGCCCAAACTGAAGCCCGGCGCGATGGTTGTCGCCGACAACACGATCCAGTCGGCAAAACAGATGAAGGACTTCCTGGACTATCTCACCACAAGCCCGGATTACGACGCGGTCACCGTGCGCGCGTCCATGGAGAAGCGAGACGGCATGACAATCGCCTACAAAGTACGGTAGGCGGCACGAGTCGAACCGGGGGGGAAGCTCACTGTGATATCCTGGAAAGACGACTACAGCGTCCACGTCAAGGCCATTGACGGCCAGCACAAGAAGTTCTTTGCGCTGATCAACAAGCTCGCCACAATCAAGAGCGGCGAGCGCGCGGCTATCGGCACCGTGCTCGATGAACTGATTGACTACGCTACGTACCACTTCTCGGCCGAAGAGCGCCTCATGCAGCAACACGGCTACCCGAGGTTCGAGGAACATTGCGGGTACCACCGGGAGTTCATGAACAAGGCTCTCCTGCTGAAGAACGACTTCGGCAGAGGCAAGGACATTGAACCCAGCGAGGTGATGGAATGGGCCGGCGCCTGGCTGCACCAGCACATTCTCCGCCGCGATCTGGAGTATGCTCCGTACGTCACCGCCAAGAAGAAATAGGTGGGCCCAAATTCGCATTTCCCGCGCAACTTTGTTTGCCGTCCGGAGTCTAAAGCTTAATGTTAACGACTGGCCGCAACCTTTGTCTGCCCGCTGTCCCGGGCGGCGGCCGGTATTGGCCACAGCATGTGAGGTGCCGCATGAGACACATACGCTTCATCGTTCTTGCGCTGGGCTTGCTCGTGGCGCTCCCGCTGCCGGCAGGCGAAGCACCCGTGCCGGATCAACGCGCCGTCGCCGAGAAGGCCAAGAAGGACGGCAACTGGAAGGTCGCCTATGAGACCTTCCGCAAGGTCCTGCTGGACGAACAGAGCGATCCAGCGAAGGTGGGCGGCGATCTGACAAGTGCGATTGAATGTCTGAACAGGCTGAACCGGATAGATGAGGTAGACGACCTGCGCGAAAAGGCCCTCGCGGTCCACGCCAAAAACTGGCGCTTCCTCGCAACGGCGGCGCAGAGCTTGATCAACGACCAGCACATGGGCTTTATCGTGGCGGGAAAGTTCTCACGTGGCTACAACCGCGGTGGCGGCCAGTACGTCGTATGTCTCGAACGCGACCGGCGCCGCGCGCTGCAACTGCTGACTCAGGCCCTGGACCTGGTGAAGCAGGAGCCGGACAAGAACGCCGCCGGCAGCTTCTACCTACAGTTCGCCAGCGCGTTCCTGACCGCGGGGAACCGCGAAGCGTGGCGGCTGCAATACCTGAGCGACCTGAAAGAACTGCCCGACTACGACGACTACAGCCGCGGCAACCGCTACTTCGGCGGCGGGGACGGCAAAGGCGCGCCGGTGGGGCCCGACGGCTTGCCGGTCTTCTACAAGACGCCCAAGACCTACGAGACGGCGGCAAGCGACGGTGAGCGGTGGCGCTGGTGCCTGCTGCAGGCGATGGAAGTGGCCCCCACTCTCGCGCCCACGGCGCGGATGGAGTTCGCCACCTTCCTGCGGCAGCAGTTCGACGTGTGTTCTCTCGCCGCCTACGGCCGCTACTTTCGTTCCAGCGGCGATGACGAGGGCAAGGAACAGGAGAACATCTACTCCTTCCGCACCCTCTCCGAAGAAGAGACCATCGCCAAACTGGCCACGGGCGTCAAACGCTTCAAGCTGCCCGATGAGTTCAACTTCATCAAAGTCCTCCAGCAACTCGCCAACGAGAAGACAAACCGCACCGAACAGGCGCTCAACTTGCTGGCCCAGCTCTTCGCCGACCGCCAGCAGTACCCCAAGGCCGCCGAATACTGGAAGCGCAGCATCCAGGAATGCGGCGACCAGAAAGACTGGAAACAGGGACAGTTGAACCAGATCATCGGCAACTGGGGCCAGTTCGAGAACGTCTCCCTCCAGCCCGCCGGCACGCCGGCGACGATCGAGTACCGCTTCCGCAACGGCAGCAAGGTCAGCTTCGTGGCCACCGAGGTTGACGTCCCCAAGCTCCTGGCCGACGTGAAAGCGTACGTCAGGGCCAAACCTAAGCAGCTTGACTGGCAGAAAATGGACCTCTCCAACATCGGCTTCAGGCTCGTGACCCGGAACGAAAACCAGTACCTCGGCAAACAGGCCGGCGCCTGGGAGATGGACCTGAAGCCGCGCGCCGCGCACCTCGACCGCCGCGCCACCATCGCGACGCCGCTGGAGAAGCCCGGCGCATACCTGCTCACCGCCACCATGGCCGGCGGCAACACCAGCCGCATCGTCATCTGGCTCGCCGACACCGCCATCGCCCGCAAACAGATGGACAACGGCGCGTATTACTTCGTGGCGGACGCCGTCACCGGCAAGCCGCTTGCCGACGCCAACGTGGAGTTCTTCGGCTACACCCAGGACTGGCGCACCAACCCCCAAAAGATTGACACAAAGGAATTCGCGGAGCGCTCCGACCCCGACGGCCAGGTGAAGCTCGGCGCGGACAAGATCAGCAACAACTTCCAGTGGCTGGTCACGGCCGGCACGCCGGAAGGACGCTTCGCGTATCTCGGCTTCAACCAGGTGTGGTACGGCCGCTATCACGACGAGGACTACAACGCCACCAAGGTCTTCGTCATCACCGACCGCCCCGCCTACCGGCCGGACCAGCCGATGAAGTTCAAGTGCTGGCTGGCGCAGACGAAGTACGACGCCGAAGGGAAATCGCCCTTCGCGGGCCAGAGCACCATGGTGCGGATCCACAATCCGAAGGGCGACAAGATTTTCGAGAAGCAGTTCACGGCGGATGAATACGGCGGCTTCGACGGCGAGTACGCCCTTCCCAAGGACGCGACGCTGGGAGCCTACTACATTGACATCGTCAACCGGGGCGGCGGCGGCTCCTTCCGCGTCGAGGAGTACAAGAAGCCGGAGTTCGAGGTGAAAGTGGACGCGCCCACCGAGCCTGTGATGCTCGGCGAAAAGGTCACGGCCACGATCACCGCCAAGTATTATTTCGGCGCGCCGGTCACCGACGCCAAGGTCAAGTACAAGGTGCTGCGCTCCGACTACACGGCCACGTGGTACCCGATGGGGCGCTGGGACTGGTTCTACGCGCCGGGCTACTGGTGGTTCGCGTGCGACTACGCCTGGTATCCAGGCTGGGAGATGTGGGGCTGCAGACGGCCATCCCCGTGGTGGTGGGGTTCGCGCCAAGCGCCGCCGGAGCTGGTGATGGAGAATGAGGTGCCCGTGGGCGCCGACGGCACCGTCAAGGTGGAGCTCGACACCGCTCTGGCCAAGGCGCTGCACGCCGACACCGATCACAAGTACGAGCTGACGGTGGAAGTCACGGACCAGTCGCGCCGCACGATCACAGGAAGCGGCAACGTGATGGTGGCGCGGCGCCCGTTCAAGGTCTACACGTGGGTGGACCGCGGCCACTACCGCGTGGGCGAGGTGGTCCAGGCCAGCCTCTCGGCCCAGACGCTCGACAACAAGCCCGTCAAAGGCAAGGGGCAGCTCAAGCTCCTGAAGATCACGTACGAGAAGGACGGCAAGCCCATCGAGAAGCCCGCGCAGGAATGGGCGCTCGACACCGACGACCAGGGCAAGGCACAGATGCAGGTCAAGGCGGCCGAGCCGGGCCAGTACAGGTTGAGCTACACGCTCACGGATACCAAGAACCACAGCATCGAAGGCGGCTATGTCTTCTGCATCATCGGCGAAGGCTTCGATGGTGCGGGCTTCCGCTTCAACAACATCGAGCTTGTCACGGACAAGCGCGAGTACAAGCCGGGCGAGAGCGTGCAGCTCATGATCAACACCAACCGCGTCGGCGGCACGGTGGTGCTCTTCACGCGGCCCGCGAACAACATCTACCTCCCGCCGAAGATCATCCGCATGAAGGGCAAGAGCGTCCTTGAGCCCCTCGAGATCATAAAGAAGGACATGCCGAACTTCTTCATCGAAGCCTTCACCATCAGCGACGGCAAGTGCTACAGCGAGACGCGCGAGATCATCGTCCCGCCGGAGAGCCGCGTGCTCGACGTGACCGTGACGCCGTCGAAGAAGGTGTACAAGCCGGGCGAGAAGGGCAAAGTGCAGCTTAAGCTGGTG
>JAPLOD010000185.1 GCA_026692735.1 Planctomycetota bacterium
CGGCTCCGACCGGCCGGCTTGCCGTTGACGTAGAGCGTGAACTCCGTCCCCCGCCGCGTGACGGCCACGTGCGTCCAGCTCTTGAGGGGAATGCTGCCTTCGGGCGTGACGAACGGGTAGGGCAGGCCGCTGCTCTCGTCGGTCATCATGAAGCCCAGACGCCCGCCCTCGTGCAGGTACAGGCGGAACTGGCTGGTGCTGACGCCGACCCGCTCCTTGGCAATGATCCGCGCCTGCCCGCCCGGGATGGACCGCGGGAAGATCCACGCGGCCAGGGTGAAGTCCCGGTCGGCGGGCCCGACGTTGCCCAGCTTGACGCAATCGTGCCGGCCGCGAAAGTCTAGCGCTTTGCCCGCGCGCCCGTCGGCCCAGGCGGGCCCGGCCAGCGTGCCAGGCCAGTCGGCGCCGGCGGCGCGGGCGGCTAGGCCGGCCCCCTCGTCAAACGCCCAGGCCGCATCAACCAGCGGCGGGGCGGTGGCGAGCCCGTCAACGGAGTAGGCGGCCAGGCTTCGGATGATGGGCGTGTCGGCGGCCTTGGTTACCGTCAGGCGGATGCGCGACACCTCCGCCCGCGGGAAGCGGTCAATCTTCTTGTGCCCGATGGAGATCCCGTTGTCAAGGAGCACCTTCCACTGCCCGCCGGCCAGGCCTTCAAGGCGGTAGGCGAGCACGCGTTCGCCCTGGGCGATGTCCTCCATGGTAATGACGTGATTCACTGCCGTCGGCTTGCCCAGGTCGAGCTCGACGCTCTCGCCTTGGCCGGCGGTCTGGGCGAGGCCCCGACCGAAGCGCCGCTGAATCTCCCGCCCGAACTCCGCATAGAGCGCGATGTCGCCCTCGGGGATCAGGCCATCGGTGGCCAGCGCGGAGTTGAGGAGCAGGACGGCCCCTCGGCCGACCGACTTGTAGTGGCAGTCCATGAGCTTTGCCAGGCTGCGGCGGTGCCGAGCGTTGTCTTTGTTCCAGAACCAGAAGTGGTCATGCAGGACGGTGTCCACCTCAAGGGGCATCCACACGTCGCCGTCGGGAGTGCCGTGGGCGGCGGTGGCAATGCCGGTGGCGGCGTCGGCCTTGCGGACGGCATTCCAGGCGGGGTACGGGGCGTAGCCCTCCTCATTGCCGACCCACCGCAGCGTGGCGTGCGGGCCCTGGAAGACCATCGCTTCCGGGCAGTACTTCTTGATGATGTCGCCCACCTCGATCACGCACGAGCCGTCGAACCAAACCTCGTGCACGGGGCCGTACGTGCTGAGCACCTCTGTCATCTGCTGACGGAAGACTCGGTTGTACGCCTCCTGCTTGGCGGGGTCTGCGGTCTTGCCCCCGCCGCCAATGCTGGCTCCCCACTGGTCGTCGCCGGGATAGACGTAGATGCCCAGCTTCAGACCGTGCTTCTTGCACGCGGCGGCCACCTCCGCCAGGACGTCGCCCTTGCCGCCGCGAAAGGGCGTCTCCTTGATGCCGTACTTGGAGGTCTCCGTCCGCCACCAGCAGAAGCCGCCCGTGTGCTTGCCCACGAAGAGAATCTGCCCGGCCCCGAAGCTCTTGGCCGCCCGGCACCATTGCTCGGTGTCCAGCTTGTCGGGGTTGATCTGCAACAGCGGCGTGGAGTGGTTGTCGTACTCCCGCCCCTGCCACGTGCACGGGTCCAGGCAGACGAACATCTGCAGTTCCATGTCCTGGTAGGCCACCTGCTGCGGCGTGGGCCGGGCCAGGGGGGTGGCGGAGATCGCGGCCAGCGGAGCCAGCAGCAGGATGGCGATCATGTGGGTGCCATACTTCATACACGGCTCCTTTCGGCGTTGTGACCCAACAGTCGTTCGCTGGGGTCCCCGCTCGGCGGCTTCGGCACTGGCATAGTCGGGTCGTCCGTCATGCCTGGGGCCTCGATAGAGGGCGCTCACGGGGCGAAATATACTCCGCGAACCGCCACCGTGGAATGGCAGAACGGGCCGCCAAGGGGTGCGGGGGAAGGCGGAACGGCACGCGCAGGATGAGGAACTGGCTGACCGACGTTGGCGGGCGTCCCGATTCCCCCGGCAAAGAAGGCACTTCACGACGCCAGGACGACGATCTCGATGCGGCAGCGCTGACGAAGGCCAAGACTGACGTCGCCGCGGTGTTGGATCGCGGCGTCGTCGTCTTCGTGGCACTCAGCCAGGAACGCGCTGGCAGCGATGCCGTGAACCAACTGCTGCCTGCGCCCGTGCAGCTCGCCAAGCGCCAGGCCACGACGCTGCTCCGCAACACCGAGCATCCCTGGGTCGCCGGCTTTGGCCTGCCCGACCTGTACTTTGCCGAGGACACGACGGATCGGTTCATCCTCAAGTGCGGTCTTGCTGGCCCGTTTGTCGAGAAAGGGCGCGTGCTCCTGGAAGCAAGCACGAGCGCTTGGTCGCTGTTCGGCAACCGGCCGGAGACAACCAAGTGCGCGGCCGAAGTGCTCTACGAACAGCTCGCGAAGCCCGGTGGCGCGGCGCTTGTCGAAAACGACAGCGGCAAGGGCACGGTCGTCGTCTGTGCGCTCGACTGGCGCATCGCCTCACGAGCCGCCGATGGACTGTGGCGCAAGCTGCTCGCCAACATGGGGATCAAGCTGGGTACAGCGCGCGACACGGTGCTGGCCGCCTTCGACGAGAAAGGCGTGCTGCTCAATGCGCTGGGCATCGGGCGGTTCGGCGCGGCCGATGTGGATGCCGCGATGGCCAAGGACTTCCTGGGCACCGCCGGCGGCGTCGGGGTCTCGGTAAATTCCGTGTGGTACGTTCGTTCCGGCGGCGCTTGTTCTGACTTAGTGCAGCGCCGCACAAATGCCTGACCGTCTCCGAGCCGCGACCGTGAGGGAGCGGTTCCAGAACCGCTTGCTGACGCGCGCGGCTCTGAATGGTCAGAGACTTCCGCGGCGTTGTACTTCGTTGGCAACAAGTGCTTTCTCGCACATGGTATAGCCGTGCGAGATTTGCGTTTTTGCGGTTCCGACGCGCTAAATAGCGTTAAACGCGCTTGTTTTAGGGTATTTTGCTATGCTGGCCGCCCACGAGCTACGCGGCGCTTCATGTCACCACGAAGAACACGAAGACAGGACAAGAATTCACACAACTGTGGTGTATCCTGTTCTTCGTGGCCTTCGTGGTTCACTTTCGCCCCTCGCAGGTGCCCTCTTCAGCGTTCGCCCTGGCCGCGCGCACTTCCTTCGAGCAGACCCTTATAGATCCACGCCGTGTTGTGGCTCTCTTGACTGGCGCAGTCGTAGCCGCCGAAGTAGAGCACGCGACCCCGGTCTTCGGGAAACGGTGAGACCTCGATCGTCCGCGTCGCCACCAGGCCACGGCCCGCTGCCATGGGATGCTCCCTATCGTAGACGGTGCCGCAGTCGTAGTGACCGTCTTGACGCCGCACCAGGTAATAAGCGCCGTTGTGCGGCGGGGTGCGATGGTCGGGATGGTTCACCCAGACGCCAATGAAGTGCACCAGTTCGCCGCTGCCTGGAACGCCGAACGGCACCATGCGGTTGTATGCTGATAGCGCCGGGCCGCGCAATTCCGCCAGTCCCCACTCTTTCGCGAAGCGCGCCTTGATATCGAGTTCGACGGAAACCGCGTGGTCTTTCGCCGGGTCAATTCGTTCGACGACGCCCGGATGCGCTCGCGTGCCCAGCAGCACCTGGTGGGCCGTTGCCGGCGAGATGCCGGCGCTCCCATGGGCGTCTGACACGGCCGTCAGCCCCCGCATGATGTTGGCCTCGTCGCCTTTGACCACCGGCGTGTACGGCCATCGGTAGACCAGTCCCCATTTCGGCTGTGAGCCGTCCACGCGTCTGTACAGCCCGCCAGTGTCGCCACCCTCCTTCAGGCCTGCGGCGGCGTAGAGATCGCCATTGCATTCGGTGAAGCACATCACGCGGCCAGTCCCGCTCAGTTCGGGCTCGTGTTCCCAGCGGAGTTTCCCCGCCGCGGCCGGATCGTACACGCCGCGGTATATCTCCCCGCGCGAGACGCCGGCGAAGACATGGTGCACGTGCGTGACCTTGTCCACGTGTGACCCGAACGAGCGGACACCGGCCTGACGAGGCTCACGCGCGACCTCGGTCTTCGTCCACTTTCCCGTCGCGTCGTCGCGCGTCCACACGGTCGCGTGAGCGCCCGCCTCCAGGTTCACATCGCTGGGACCGGCGGCAAGCATGGTCACCGGATTGGCAAGCGTCACGCCTTTGGCATCCGTCGTGAAGGCCAGAGCGGCCAGTGCTTCGGTGCGCAGGTAGCTCTCGCCGAAGCAGACGGCGATGCGCCAAGGTCCTTCGGCGGATTCCTTGACCAGAACCTGCGCGCCCGTCCAGGGGTTGTCCCCTTTGGCCTTGCCGTATGGCACGTCCATCCAGTCGCCCAAGGAGGCGTAGAGCTTCCCCTTGTAGCCCAGCAGGCGCATGGTTTCGGTGCCAGCCATGAACTCGCCACTGGCGTCTCTGGTGCCGGACCGCCACTCCTGGACGAAGCGCAGCTTCAGCGCCGCGGCTTGCCCGCGGTCCTCACCGGCAATGGCTGCCGTCAAGCCGGCGCTGAGCGCCAGCAGATAGAGGATTAGACATCTGGTCCGCATCGTTTTCCTCGTGCCCAGGCGCACCGGTCATGTCACCACGAAGAACACGAAGACAGGACAAGAAGTCACACAACTTTGGTGTATCCTGTTCTTCGTGGTTCACTTTGGTCCCTCATACGGAGCCTGCCAGCGTCTGGAAACATAGACACTTCGGGTGTATGAGAGTGACGGGTTACAGGTGACAGGTTACAAGTGACAAGTTGCAAGTTACAGATGTGTGCAGCGTTCTTCTGTAACTTGTAACCTGTAACTTGTGACAGAGCGGAGGATCCTGTGTTTGAGAGCATCCTGAAGACGGTCGCCGGCGCGATGCGCGGCGAGGAACTGCTTCGGCTCACCGAAACCATCTGGCGTTCCGATCGGGAGTCCACATTCCCGGCCTTCGAGCGCACGCAGCGGCAGATCGGCGCGCTGTATGCGGAGGCCGGAGTACAGGCGGAGATCATCGAGATCCCCGCCGACGGCAAGACGTCCTACGGCGACCTGACCATGCCTTTGGCGTGGGATTGCCGAGAGGCGGTCCTTGAACTGGTCGAGCCGGCGGAGCGGCGGTGCGTTCTGGCAGACCGAAGCCAGGACCCGCTTGCGACGGTCATGTGGTGCGGGCCGACGCCGCGCGAGGGAATCGAGGCGGAGCTCGTGCGCGCGGGAAGCGCACAGGAACTGGCGATCCTCGGTGCCGCCCACGGCAAGGATGCCGTGGCACCCCGCGGCCGGATCGTCTACACGCGGGAGAACCCCCACAAGCTGAAGGCTGAGGCGCTCCGCCAGGGCGTCCTGGGAATCGTGAGCTCCTACGGGAAGAACGCTGACTTCGCCCCGGACGCGCGCTTCTGGGTCAATAGTTGGTCGGACCCGCCTGACGAATGGCCGTACCGGCAGGACGATCATCCGCTCCCAGGGATGCTGCTGACGCCACGACAAGGCCGCGATCTCGAGGCCCTCCTGGACAAGGGCCCCGTGCGCGTGCGCATGCGAGTGGACTCCAGCCTGTACGCCGGCACGATCGTCATGGGCAGCAGCACGGCGCTGGGCACACCGCTGTTTCTCATCGTGGTCTGGTATGCCACAGGCATGCTGAATGTGGGGCCGTCGGCAGACACCAAAGAGATCCAGACGCCCGCGGTGGTCGTGGAGGCGCCTTTGCGGGACGGAGTCGTCGACCTCGCCGTCGGCCGCCACCAGGAGGAAATGGCCGTCGTCCTCAACAACACGCCGAACCCGGACAGCTTTCCGGCGTTCACCGACGCCCTCATGAACCGGCTGCTCGCGAAACACCTGGCGCGCACGGTCTCCCACTTCCCCGTCCGTGCGACGCCCTGGTGCGCGATTGACAACTTCATGAACGACCCGGTCACCGGCGTCCCGGCAACCACCCTCCACAGTATGGACCGCTGGTGGCACTGCGGCGCCGACACGATGGCGAAGATTGACCCGCGCACGCTCTCCGCGATCGGCGCGCTTTCCGCGACGTACCTCTTCTTTCTCGCCAACGCCGGCGCCGCCGAGGCGCAGTGGCTGGCTGCGGAAAGCGTGGCGGATTGGGACGAGCGTCTGGCGCGCGAGGCGGCCTCGTGGTGGGAGCGCTTGTCCTGTAGCGCCGGCCACGGCACGTTGGACAATTTGCCAAATTGTCCTACAAAGGATGCCGTGGCACCCCCGGCATCGCCGCAAGCAGGCACTGCCTGCTTGCGGGACGCGCTGGCGCGCCTTGACTTCCTGCACATCGTCGGCCGGAAGACGGCGCTGGCCCCCTTGCGGCTGGTTCCGTCTGCGGAGCGGAACGCGGTGCGCCCTGTGCTCTCGCAGCTCGCGCAGCACGCGCGCCGCCGTGTCAACCTGGAGAAACGGCGACTCAAGGCGCTTGCGGGCGCCGGCATTGAACCGGCCGCGGCTGCGCCGCTCCCAGCGCTCCCGGCCGACGCGGCGAAGTCCGGCCTCCCCGCGGACATGACCGCACCCGATGCCGAGCGGATCGTCCCGGTCCGGAAGTTCCACGGGATGCTCTGCTACGACACCATCCCGCGGGAACGCCGCGAAGGGAAGAGTTCGCCCATGTGGAACGCGACGCTCATGCGCGCCCTCATGTGGGCCGATGGCCGGCGCAGCCTCGCAGATGTCCTGAGGCTCGGCGCGCTCGACTCGGGCCTGAAGGAGGAGAGGATCCTTGACGAGATCCTGTTTCTCTCGCGCAACGGGCTGATCGAGTGGAAGCGGAAGTGAACGAAGGGCATCTGTAGGAAGGTCAGATCTTCACACCCCCCGGCAGCGAGTAATAACTCTGGAAATTCGACATGTTGTACAGCGGCGGGCGGGTTCGTTTCGGCAACCTGGACGGGTCGCAGTCGGCGTTGGAGTGGTAGATCCACATGCGCTCATGGTCCCACGTGATCAACTCATCAAGCCCGTCGCGATCCAGATCGTACGCGAAGGCGCACAATCCCGGCCCGCCGTCATCAGGTAGTGGGACAACAAGGTCGCCCTGGCCGTTGATTAGACCGCCCTGATGGCCTTGCGCCGGGCGGATTGCCGACAGGAACATATACTCGACGCCGGAGGCGTCGAAGAGCACTGGTTGCAGCGTGGCGCCAACCACGGGGAAGTCCTTGGTCCAGATGCGCATCAGAGTGGCATCGAAGAGCGAGACTATGCCACGGTTGCCATGGAACAGCACCGTGGCCACGCACTGCCCGCGGCGGTCGGCGCGGAACTTCCCGATGGCCAAGCGCTGCACGTGGCCCATGACACGCTGGTAGATGTCGTAGTCCGGGGTGAGGCGCAGCAATCCGTCTTCCCCCGCGGCCATGAGGACCTCATAAGGCCCCTTGCCGTCATCGTCCAGCGGGCCGCAGAAGATCGCGTCCTGATGATCCTCCAGGCAGACGCGCCCAAGGAGCGTGCCATCGCAGTTGACATGCCGGTAACCGAGCATCACGCTGTCGCGCCCGTCACCGTCCAGGTCAACAGGGAGCGGGAAATGGCCGTGGGGGTTAACCACTCGCCAGAGCTCTCTTCTCAGCGTCGAATCAAGGGCGATGGTGTGATGGTAGTTGTCCAGTAGCAGCAGATCGCGGCGCGACCCTGTGCCGGTGAGATCAGCGAACGCAAGAGCGTTCACGGGCCACTCGTCCGTCTCATCCCCATAACCGCCGCCCCACTCGTTGATGTTGCTCTTGTAGACACTCGGCAGCTTCTCAACCTTGGGCACTGACGCCGCATATTTCGCTCGGCCCGTCTTGCCATCCAGCACCATAATCTGTCGGTTCATCACCGCGACGACCTCAGCGTTCCCATCCCCGTCTATATCCTGAATCTGGACGGGTGTGTCGGCCGAGTACTCAGCCTTGGGGGCGGGTGGCGGCCGGCCTATCTGCCACAGGACTTTGCCGTCCAGCGTCATCGCAGTCAGGCAGTCAATGTCCTTGGGGCCGGCTTTCGAGAAATCAACGCGCGGAAAGACGATCTCCAGTTGACCGTCCCCGTTCAGATCCCCCAACCGAATGCGCCGGCCCGAGCCGAAGCCCTCGGTGCTTAGTTTCCTCCAGAGCACTGGCTGTGCGGCTTGCCTTCGTCCGGCCAGGATGAGCCTGTGCTGCTTTCCCCGAGCCTCACGCAGGCGCTTCAGTTCGCGGCTGGTGCAGGTCACCTTCAGAGGCCCGAAGACCGCCGGGCGCGCGCCAATGAACCCGGCCATGCCCACCGGAAACTCCGCGTCGTTCGCCTCGAGTTTCACCGCGCCGATCTGCGCGTGGAGCGTATCCCCGCGGCAGGAGACCCGGAACAAGATTGGTGTGTTGAACTCAATGCCAATGGGTGCGGCGGCCAGGACGTCCCAGTGGCCAACGATGCGCCGGGCGAGCTTGGCCATCCCATCGCGGTCAATCACCGCCGCATAGTAGCGCTGGCTGTCCAGGAAGCGGAACAGCACGCCCACCGGCCCGCCCCAGCCAGGCTGCTTCGAATTGTCCAGGATGGCGATCGCGCTCTCGACCTGGTAGTCTTGCCAGCCGAAGTCGCCCTTGGCAATGCTCACGTTGTCCGCGACCGTTGCGTTGGCAGTGGATTGCAGCCGTCTGCCCTGCGGCGTTTCGACGCACAGCCAGGGATCGGCGGGCAAGCCCCAGTGCCCAGCCTTGCGCTGCCGGCCGTCCAGGTTGTCATCGGGATGCGCAGCTCGAGCGTGCATCTCGCGGTACGCACCATCGTCAGCTTCCTTGACCAGCCCTGGCCGCAAGCCGGAGAAATCTTCGTGCATCAGCAGGTGCCGTTGCCCAGCCATTGAGGCCCCATCCCCATCCCCATCACTGCGCCCGGCCCGATGGCTTCCCGATGCGGATGAACACGTTCTCCACGTCGTCGCTGCAATCAACCGTGTACTCGCCGGGGGATTTCATCTCGACGGTCTTCTCCAGCATGTTCTGCCCGACCCGATAGCCGTGGGTGATGGTCACGGCCGGATCGTGCTTGACCGCAGGTATCACGTGCAGGCAGGCGCGGATCACGTTCACGCCGGGCCGGCCGGTGAACCTGGCGTACACCACGTCGGCCGGTTTCTCCAGACGCACATCGCTGTCGTGATTGTACCTCCAGTGCTGTACCCACGTGGGCACGTCGGCCTTGTAGATCTCAATGAAATCCTTCGGCTCGCCGACCGCGTACGCGATGCGGTTATCGGTGTTCTTCGCCGCCTCCTCCTGGTGGGTGTTGAACGTCCCGCCGACACTGAACCAGGCGATCTTGATTCCCGGCGGGGCGGGGAGCTTCACGACGACGTCGCCGTGAATCCGGTCCAACTGCCGTTTCGGGTCGTAGTCCTTCGGCATTTCGACGGCGTACTTTTTCAGATCGTCCGCATCGCCCACGTTCGGCAGGACGAGCACGGCCTCAGTGATGCCCTCGTAGCGGTCGCTCGTCTCGTAGCGGAGGCGATTCGCGCCCTTCTTGAGCCGCGGCAGGGAGATGAGCGCCACCTGCACCCACGTGTCAATGGCCAGCGAGCGGACGCTGGCGTCGCCGTCGCCGGGCGCGCTGAGCCGGGCCAGGTACCCGTATGTGCCCTTGACCCATCCGGTCAGGTCCATCGCCCGCTTGCCGCCCTCGGCGGCGCCCACGTCGGTCCAACTCAAGCCGTTGTCCAGCGAGATGGCCAACTGCACGGGGCCGCCGGCATCGAGCGTTACGACTGACGCCTCGGTGTCATCGTCCTCGTTGAGGATGTCATTGACTTTCGGCGCGATGACGAACGGCGTGAACACACGGAAGACCGCCTCGCCGCTCTTGGCAGTCAGGCGCAACCCGTCCTTCTCGATCTTCGCCTCCTTCGCCGAGTAGACACCGTCTGCGAAGTCGCTGCTGGCGGCCGTCACGTCGGGCGCGTAGTGGAACAAGCCCTCGCCGTGGTTCCACTTCGTGAACTCGCGATGGTTGGGCTTCATGCCGACGGGCTTCTGGAGGATCAGATCGCGCACCCACTTCTCCTTGTTGTACTCGGGGCGGTGGTTCCAATGTCCGTCCTGCGGCTGCCACCAGCGGGTGAAGGTTTCGCCGGGGCGGAGGCAGTAGTCGGCCGTGTGGCTGCCCTGGAACCAGCGGTACTGAAAGTCCACCGCGCTTCTGGCGTAAATGTCGGCCACCTTCTTCGCCTGCTCGGGCGTCGCGTGGTGAGGGAAGAACGGCTTGATCTTGCCGAGCGAGTCCAGCCAGAGTTGTGTGCTGGTCCGGGCTTCCTTGAGGCTGGCGATCGTGCCGTCGGGCTTGACGAGCGCGCCGCGCACATCCACGTCGAAGTAGTGCCACGCATCGCCGTAGTAGATTTCGGTGGCGCAGTGAGACCAGGCTTGCAGAGCAAAGCTCCGGCCTGTCGTGAACCCGCAGCCGTGGTAGATGCCCTCGACCGTCGGCCCGAAGATGCCGCAATAGCCGCAGTTGTACACGTTGAGCATCTTCAGGGGCTCGCGCATGGTGGCGTACTCGACGAAGGGATCCTTGCCGTCGAGCACCTCGGAGAAGTGGTAGAGTCCCGTCTCGTAGTCGCAGAGGTACTGCCAGAGAGCGATGGCCAGGTCGTTGTCCTTCTTGTCCTTCCAGGCGTGGAACTTTTGGAAGCGCGCCAGGTCCGTGGTGTCGGCGTTGTGCTCGCTGGTTACGCGAACGCAATAGGCCGACCCTCCATAGGCGCACGCCGAGACAAGAGCGGTGGCGATGAAGAGCATAATCGCGCGCATGTGGTCTCCTCCCCGGCCATTATTCAGGCAGTGTACCACGTTATGTAGGATAATTTGCCAAATTGTCCAAGTCTGTGTTCATCTGTGTTCATCTGTGGTTCCAAACCGTTCTGCATCCTCTCCAGCGCCAATCCAAAATCTAAAATCCAAAATCATCCAAACCCCTCCCGCATCTTCTCCAGCCAGTCGCGCGCCAGCTCTTCCGCCTTCGACCACTCATCAAGGAACGGCGCGGTCGGTGGGTCCTCGCTTTCGTTGTACGCCCACCGCGCCCGCGCGACACGGGCGCTGTCCGAGCCGCACGCGACTTGCCGCAGCACCTTGTCCTCGGCGCAGATGTAGTACCGCACGACCTCCTCGGTCAGAGCGCGTTCGACGGCCCGCAGCGACCGCCCCAGCACGTTCACACACGCGCGCTTCAACCGCGCGCCGTTGGCGAATCCCGCCCGCACCGCCCAGCCCTCAAGATCGAAGTCCTCCCGCAGCCGCCACGTCAACTCGAAGCACCGCCGCGCCCTCTCCGACGCGCGATTCTCATAGTAGTAGTCTTCTGGCCTCATCCGAAAATACCGTGATCGCTTCTGCGCTATACCCCGAACCCGGAACCCTGAACCCTTTTCATATCCGTGTTCATCTGTGTTCATCTGTGGTTCCATTTCGTACTTCGTCGCCGCGTAGTTTCCCGGCGTCCCCCACAACTGTTGTGCCGCCTCGCGTAGCCGCAGCCCGATCCATCGTCTCAGCCGCCGCACCTTGAACCCGTCCACGAGTTCCTGCGCGCTCAGCCCGCAGTATTCCTTCGTCAACATCGTCAGCCGCGTGCGCGACACCTCCAGTTCCACGCACAACCTCTCAACCGAATTCCCCGCGCTCCCCGCCCACGCTTCCACGCCGGCATCCCACGGCGTCATCAACGTCGGTTCTTTTGATTCCTGTCTCTTCTCCGTGGCCTCTGTGGCCTCTGTGGCGAGTTCTTTAATCCGTTCCACGAGTCTCTTCAACCCCGCCTTCCGTTCCTTCCGCGTCAGCACGCCCTCGACCGCGCGCGTGATCCCCGTAATCCGTCTCCACTTCGCATGCTCGCCGTTCCCGGAACCCGGAACCCGACACCCGAAACCCGTCCGTTTCCGTTGCATCCACGCACGCCATGCCTCCGCGAGCGCCCGTTCCCGGGACCATGTCCTGTACCGCCCCGGCCAATTCAGCCCCGCCTTCTGATGCGAAATCCCAAACCCCATACCATCCCTCCCCCCGCGTGTCGCGGATCCGAAACCTGTGACCTGTAGCCTGCAGTCTGCAGTCTGTAACTTGTAACCTGTAACCTGTAACGTGAGACCTTCTACTAATAGCTCATTCTGGTGCGTGACAATTCTTGCACTCCTGACTGCATAAGGACTTACACGGTACAAGTGGTGCGTTACGTGGTGCGCACCACCTCACTGTTTCTTTTTGACCACCTCCCAAACACGCTCCCGCCCGTGCCGTTACACCAAACCCTGAACCCCGAGCCCTGTCCCCATCCGCGTTCATCCCCGTGCATCCGCGGTTCCAATCGTCAATCCCCAATCCGCAATCCGCAATCGCCAGCTCCCGCCCCTCGCTCTCGTGTTCCATACCGCCTCGCACTCCCCCCCGCGCTTCACCGGCCGCCGCCGTGCTGCTTCTCCGGCCCGCAACCGCCCTTGCCATCACCTCCCTGACCGCCCAGCGGCAGTCGCTGGATTACCTCCCTGTCTGTCCCCGTTTCCGCACTCTCTGCCGTCCGGCTGTAGTACCTTCTAGCAAGGGCCTCACAGCAGAGCCACATTGCAACCAGCAGAAGCGCCGCGACAAGAACATCCACCTCTATGCCTAGGGGATTCCACACGTTCCGCCAGTACCATGGCCGTCTCATGGTTGATGAGTAGTTCATAGGAAGTGGCCAGCCGAAGCAGTCGTCGACCACCGCCGTGGTACCGTCTGCTTGCCGGTACACAAGCGGATATGGCATATTGAGCCACAACAAGCCCGCCGCGCAGAACATAAGCACAATAGCACTCGCCAGGTGTATCTGCAGCCTAGAAGCCACGTCCGCGCCCCCATAACAGACCCTTACTTCTGCCAATCACCACATTTGGCCTCAATCTTGAGCCGCACTGTCTCCTTGGAGTAGTCATCACTATACTCCCAGTAGTGAAATCCGGTGACACCGTACATACCTCCGATTCCCGTGTCCTCCGCGTCGTCCGCGGGGAGGTTCACTTCGCCGGTTCCAGCCGCTACACTATTGTTTAGAATAAAAATAGCTCCAATCGCTCCAATCACTATTCCCTAATCTGTTCTTCGATCTTACACGCCAACGCCCAAACCCTTTCGCTACAAACGAAATAGCCAAGTATGGTATGTCCGAGCTATAAGTTTTCTCGAGTCTATATTCTTGCCCCCCATTGCTATATTCCACCTCAATCGAATATTCAATTGGGTATTCGCCAGATGACGGCACCCAACGCAGATCTAGCAGACGAGGGTAGTAGTCAAATTGGGATTTGTTGTTGGGAGCAATAAGACTGGGGATAGTCGGCAATCCGTCCTTGCTGAGATGTCCGAGGTGGGGATCATACACATTACGCACAATCCCATCTGTGATCGTTATCGTAAATTCATACGCATCTGGAAGACTGTCCGAACTAAAACGAATTCTGCCATAGGTCAAGAATCGGACGCCGTTCGCATTCCACTCTTCGAGAGGTGCGCCCAAGATCTTTCGCACCTCTTCCTCTGACGTGCCTTTGGCTATTGTTTGCCATTTATCTAGCGAAGGGATGACACACTTCAGCAATTGATGTGGTTTCGGAGGCACTTCGTCTCCGACGCAGGTTAATTCTCCGAACATTACAAATGCGACTACGAGCAATTCAAAGCGCATTAGAACCTCCGCCTATTCTTTTCGTGAAATCCGCCGCCACCATCCGTACCTCCGCTTCCCGTGTCCTTCGCCTCGTCCGCGCGGCGGTCGGAGTTGCTAGGGTCTGTCCCTCTTCTCCAATCGTGACCTAGTCCTTACAGGCGAAACATCAGTAACACTGAAGACCCGTTTGTGCCAGTACTTGTCCGGAGACGCAAACCATGTTCTGTTGCGAGCGGTAAGGAACACCGCAAGCTGGCGCATAGGTAAGCGATAGCGGTAGAATAGCCCAAGCAGATCCCGCAGAGCCGCATCCGAAAGTCGTTTCCTGCGAGCCGAAATGACGAGATACCGCCCTTCGCTTCTGCTACACACTCCAGAAATTGACTGTAGCCAATTCAGGAGCGCCACCTCATCTCTTTGGGAGTGCAATGAAGGCCACTTTATGCGAATTTCGACCGCCACCTCAACCTCCTCAGTGTGAGTGCGCTCACCGGCCCCTAGTCGTAATCACCGGCGTCGCTCCCGTTCCTCGCGAATGCCGGGAAAGCTGCGGGCGCAAAGTGAGCGCGTCGTGGCACGGGCGTCCCGCCCGTGGACGTGAGAGCCACTGTCGGGTGAATTCAGAATGCAGAATATAAGATGGCAACCGTTCAGTCATCCCGTCGTCCGCGCGCCCCACCGCCGCGCGTTGGCACCTGGCATCCGGTATCCGGTATCTGGTATCTGGTATCCGGTATCCGGCATCTGGCATCCGGTATCCTGCATCCTGTATCCTGCATCGAGTAGCACTGAACGGCTACCTTACTTCCACGTCACGACGTACCGCCCCGCGCCGGCCATGCCGGCCGTCAGCACCAGCCGCCCGTCTTCCACCTTGAAGTCCGCAGCGCCGATGTCCTGCTGCGTCCCCGCGGCCAGAGCGCGCACTTGCACCCGGCCCGCGTCCGCAGTGGGCGCCAGCGCCTTCAGGTCCAGGCTCACGCGGAAACGCTTGTCGCGCGGATAGGGGAAGACAATCAGCCGGTCCTTCTCGCGGACGATCTTCGCTGAGCCGTCCGTTGCGACCTTGCCGAAGTCAATCCATGTGCCGGCGGGGTTGAGGCGCGCGCTGAAATCGGCATCGGCTTCGCGACCTTCCGCTGCGGCCTTGGCCGGCGCTTCGCTCGTGATGTTCGTGATCGTGCCGCCCTGCCGCTCCACCTTCAGCCGCGCCAGCAGAATCCTGTCGGCGGATGCGGACACGCCCTTCAGCGGCACGCGCGCGCCCTTGTACAAGCCAATCGTCAGGTCGTAGCTGCCCTGCGTGCCGGCGATACGCAGTTCGTACGGGCCGTCCACAATCGTCTCGCCTTTGCGCCATTGCGAGGTGGGCTTGGGCAGCGGGTGGTCTTGCTGGAACTCGATGCGCTCCGGCTTCACACCTGACGGACTGTTGCCATGCACGAAGCAGTGGTAGTCTTCGTCGAGCGTGTCGTTCACGACCCATTCATAGGTCACCTCGGCGCGGTCGCCGCCGAGGTGCTTGAACGAACGCAGCCGCGGCTCGATGTCCTTCCTGGCGTGGATGTACGGCATGTTGAAGGACGTTCGCGCGTCGGCAAAGAGGTACTCCGGGCACTCGGCGTAGTCCGCGAACTTGCCGTCGCGCAGAGCGGTGCTCACCTCAGTCTCCCGTCCAAGCGCGAGGAAGCCCCACTGCGGCAACACGCGGCCTTCAACGCGCCACGGTTCGGCGCGCCAGTTCACCCACAGCGTCAGGCCGCTCTCGTAGCGGATGTACTGCCGCGACGTGTCGCCCGCGGCCAGAGCGACGCTGGCGCTCACCAGTTGCCCGTCAACCTCGTAGCGAACCTCGACGGCCTTTGTTGTCCCATAGAGGCGCTGCACCGGATGCATGAGGTTGTGTTCGCGCGCCACCCACTGAATGTTGGCGGTCTGCGCGTTGCCGATGAAGCCCGCGTGGCCGTAGGCGAGTTCCTGAGCGCGGTACTTGTCAATCTGCTCCATCGTGCCGCTGTCGCGGCCCCATTCGTGGGAGTAGCCCTTTCTGAACCACCGCTCATAGTAGCCCATGCCGTGGTTCGTCATCTGCGGGTGAATCTTCAGCAGGTCGAAATCGAGGAACGGCGCGTGGTCCTCGCCGCCGTTAACCTGCGCTTCCACGCCGTCGCAGCGGCCGGCCCAGTAGAAATGGTTGCAGCCCTCCCCGAAGAGCGGCCCGCCGTGCGTGTCGCGCATGAACTGGAACAGCTCGGTGTCGTACTTCACTTTGGCCAGCGCCATGCCCGCCATCGGCTGGTTGGCCTCGTGGTCAAGCTGATGCCACGGCGGCACACAAGTGTGCACGTCCAGGTAGCCGGCGTTCGTGCCGAAGCGCTTGTGGATTTCCGGCGCATTCTGCTTGGCATAACCGAGCGCACGGTTGCACTTCAGCCCGAAGCTCTGCACGTTCGTGCCTTCGTTGAACCACGCCTTCGATGGCGAGCCGTCCGCGTTCAGCACGCGCGCGGTTGCGTCGTAGGACGGCGCGTCCGGGTAGAGATCAATGTAGTTCTCATGGAGCGACCACACGTAGCCGCACTCGTTGGCCGTCTTCCCGAACGCGGCCATTCCCTCATCGCCGCCGTACTGTGGATTCGCCGGCAGGTGGTCGGGCAGCTTCACGTCGTAGCCGTAGCGCTGCCAGTCGTGCGAGATGAGCGCCAGGTGGTCCACGCCGTTGTCTTTCAGCGCGCGCAGGTTCTCGGCGTCGCCCTTGTACGTCCCCTTGTAGTGGCCCCATACGTCCAGCATCACGCGCGGGCCGAGCAGTTCCAGGTAGGGGGAGGGTGGGTGAGGGATGTTGGGCAGCACTTCGTCCACGTCGGGTGACACGGCCACGTAGCCGCTTTCCAGCAACGTGTTGCGTGCGCCGTCGGTCTTCGTGTCGTAGGTAGCGGCGCCTTGCGGGCACATTGACGAATGCGAGACGGTCCAATCGAGATAGCGGCACACGTACACGTTTTGCACGGGCAGGTAGTTCACGTGTCCGACAAGGTACGGCACGACAAACGTCTTCCGCAGCGGCGCGCCGCCGACATCGCCGAGCGAGAACGCGCTGACGACCGGCGACTCGCACTTCGCGGACACAGCCAACGCTTTGCCGATGATGTTGAATGTCCAGGCGACGGTGACGGTGGTGCCCTTAATGTCGTATTCCCACTGCACATTCAGGGCGCCCTTGTCTTGCGTGACTTTGGCCGCCTTGCCGCCGCGCGCCGCGAGTTGCTCGGTCTTGTCGCCCTGTTTGAGCGTGACCGTCGCGCCGCCGCCGGACGCCGGCTGGAATGGCCGCCCGTCATCCACTTGCACCGTGAAGTCGTCGAGCGTGCCGGTGAGCGGCTCGTAGGTGTAGACCACGTGGCAATCGTCGCCTGCGTAGACGAAACGCCACGCGTTGCCGGCCTGCTCGATGCTGTTCTTGTACGGCAGCACATTGGACGGCGTGACGCCATTCTTCGGGCTGTTGCTCAAACTGGCGGCGCTGGCCCTTGCCGTCGCCTGGTACGCGCGTGTTGTCGTCAGACGCTTCACCAGTTCGGCGCGATCCACTTTTGTGCCGCCGACAGTGATCCTCGCGTCGCCAAAGAAAGAGTAATCAAACGACGCGTTGTTCTTCGGGCCGGGCTCGGCCTGCAGGCGCACCGTCACCGTCTTGCCGGCGAACGGCGACAGGTCGAAGGTGTAGTCAAGCCATTCGCCCTTGTCGTGATGCTTGCGCATCAGTTCCCGCTCCTGGCCGTCCGCCACCAGGTAACCGGAGAACGTCACGCCGTCGCTCTTGTCGGGCGTGGCGACATCCGGCCCCATGGCGATGCCGAACGACAGCGCGATCGGCGTGACCTGCGGCAGCGCCACCTGGTAGTCCACCCACACCTTTCCCGGCGGCACGTGCCACGGCGAATGCAGCAGCAGGGCTTCGCGCCCCAGCACGCGTCCCCACGGCGTATACGAGATGCCGGTCTGCGCGTCGAAGTGCCCCATCCAGGAGAGCGGCATCGCCACCGGCTCCTTGCCGTACGACTGCCAC
>JAPLOD010000186.1 GCA_026692735.1 Planctomycetota bacterium
GCGGCGCGGGCGGCGTAGGCTGGGCCGGTTCGCCCGGCTGCGGCGTGGCAGGCGCGGCCGCTTGCGCGGCCTCCTCAGCCTTCTTCTTGGCGGCGGCTGCTGCGGCAGCCTTCTTGGCTTCCAGCGCCTCGAGACGCTTGCGTTCGATCGCCGCTCTCTCTTCGGGCGTGTAGTAGCCCAGGCCGAGATGGCGAATCTGGCCCTGCTGGTTGGCGGGATCGTCGTCGCGGAACGACGCGCCCCACCATTCCTTGGTCATGCTCAGCGCGCCCGTCGGGCAGGCGCCGACGCACTGGCCGCAGTACATGCATTTCAGCAGGTCAATGTCAAAGCGGCTGATGCGGGGCTTATTGGTCTCGGTTTTCTCTGTATCGAGCCAGATGCAGTCCACCGGGCAGGCGCGCATGCAGTTCCTGCAGCCGCCGCACTTGGAGATGTCGGCGCTCAAGTGTCCGCGGAACCGCTCCGCCACTTTGACGTTCTTGGCCAGAGACGCTGTGCCGTCGTACTCAATGGTGGTGATCGTCTCCTTCGGCTTGAGGTTGGAGTCCTTCAGATAGCTGCCCGTGACCCGCATCCCCGCCAGGAAGGTCTTCATCCCCATATACATGTCATGGAAGAACTGTAACACTGCTTGCTCCTGACTTCCCTCGTCACATGGGCGAGACGCCCGTGCTACAGCGGCGCTCCCGATGGCACACTCGGCCGCGCGATCAACTCCCGCTGCGCCTGTTCCGCCGGCGTGAGCGGCCTGCGGAAATACCAGACCAGCCAACCCAGAACGACGCCGGCAAAGCACGCCCGCAGCCAGAACGTGGTACGTTCGAGCGCCACTTCGCCGATCCTGTTCGCACACACCATGCGGACGATCAGCCACACGCACACCGCCAGGAAGCACGCCACGCCCACCGGAATCAGCTTCTTCCAGCACAGCGTCATCATCTGGTCCACGCGGAAACGCGGCAGCGTCCAGCGGATCCACATCATCAGGAGAATCAGCCCGATGCCGGTGGACCAGCCGCCCAGGAAGAGCGTGACGGCGATGGCCGAGGTGACGCACATCATGGTGTATTCCGCCATGAAGAAAATCGCGAAACGCATCCCCGAGTATTCGATGTGATACCCCGACACCAGCTCCGACTCCGCCTCGGGGATGTCGAACGGCGTGCGGTTGCATTCGGCCAGCGCCGCCAGGAAGTACACCGGCGCAAGGACGAACATGGCCGGGTGGAAGATGTTCCATTGCCACAGCCAGCCGTCACTGTACCAGGTGCTGCCGGGCCGCAGGCCGAGCTGGTCGTAAGTCATGCCCTGCATGGACATCGTGCCGCAGATCAGGATGCCCGTGGCGAGGGCCAGGCCGACCGGGACTTCGTAGGAGACGATCTGCGCGGCCGAGCGCATGCCGCCCAACAGCGCCCATTTGTTGTTGCTCGCCCAGCCGGCCATCAGGATGCCGAGCACCTCCAGGCTGGTGATCGCCGCGATGTAGAACACGCCGATGTTGAAGTCCGCGACGTACCAGGCATCCGAATACGGCAGCACCGCCAACGCGCCCACCGCCGAGGCCAGGACAACATAGGGCGCGGCGCGGAAGAGCGGCTTGTCGGTCGCATCGGGGATGATGTCTTCCTTCAGGATCAGTTTCAGGCCGTCCGCCATGAAGATGAGCACGCCGGGCGCCAGCCGGCTCAGAATGCGGTCCGCGGCGTTCAGCAGCGGGAGAAGAGCTTTGCATACGGCGGCCATCGCCCTGCCGCTGAAGCCGGCGTTCGGGCTGGCGCCGTTGCGCACCGCCACCCGGGCGAACTCACCGAAGAACGGCCCCACATTGCACTGGTTCGGGCCGATGCGCCGCTGGATGTCGGCTGCCACCTTGCGTTCCACGTAGGTGCTGAAGCCGACGATGGTCAGCACGACGACGACCACGATCAGGCACGGGACCACCACGGCCAGCACATCGGCCGGCCAACCGTGGACTCCCCAGCTATTCAGGGCCTGATAGAGCGTGGGCATGAATCGAACCGTAGCCTCTCATTTCTCCTTGGCGTCGCCGGCCTGTTTCACCATGATCCGGCCGCCGACGATCTGGAAGACCACTTCGCCGTCTGAGGCCTTGTACGTCCAGGTCTCCACCGCGCCAAGCGGCGTGTCAAGGCTCTTGAACCGATCCGGTTTACCCAAGGTCTTCTGGAGTCCCTCTTTCGTCTTGACGTTCTCCACCTTGGCCAGGAGCTCCTGTGTGGAGACGCGGCCACAGCCGCCGAGGACGAACGCCACAGCCAGAACACCCGCCGCCATGGTTTTCCTCACGTTCCACCTCGCGATGCTCGGAAGCCCCTAGCGGTCCACTTCCGGCAGCACAATGTCAAAGCTGCCAATGACCGCAACCACGTCAGCGATCAGCAACCCGCGCGTGACCTCCTCAAAACAGTTCACTGCCGTGAAGGAGCCGGTGCGAATCTTGGTGCGCAGCGGCTTCTCCGTCCCGTCGCTGACGATGTAGTAGCCCGTCTCGCCGCGGGGGTTCTCGCTGCGCACATACACTTCCCCGCGCTTGACCTTCAAGCGTGGCGGCAGCTTCGTCTGGCACTGGCGGTCCGGGTGCTCCGGCGGGAGCTTGTCGTTCTCGCGCAGCATGGCGCACACCTGCCTGATGATCCTGACCGATTCGCCGACCTCCTTGATCCGGACCATGTACCGGTCGTAGCTGTCGCCCAGCGTGCCGGCTGGGTTGCTGCCTTTCGGATCGCCGCCGTCGCCGACGGGCACCTCGAACTGCAGCTTGTCGTACAGCGAGTACGGCTCGTTCTTGCGCACGTCCCACCGCACGCCGGAGCCGCGCAGGTTTGGCCCGACCAGGCCCCAGTTGATCGCCTGCTCGCCGGTCACCACCCCCACGGTACACAAGCGGTCCTGGAAAATGCTGTTGCCGGTGATCAGCTCGTTGAACTCGGTCATCTTGGGCGTCAGGTAGTCCGCGAACTGCTCGCACTTGTCGGCGAAGCCTGCTAAGACATCGTCCCCGACGCCGCCGATGGTCAGGTAGTTGTACGTCAGCCGGGCGCCGCAGACTTCCTCGAAGAGGTCGTTGACCAGTTCGCGGTGGCAGATCGCGTGCAGGAAGGGCGTGTAGGCGCCCATGTCCATGGCCAGCGCGCCCAGGCAGATCATGTGGGTGGAGATGCGGTTCAACTCCGCGACCAGCACGCGCAGTATCTCCGCGCGCAGGGGCACCTTGATGCCGGCCAGCTTCTCCACGGCGAGCGCATACGCGTGGTTGGCGTTCATGGCGCAGAGGTAGTCCACCCGGTCGGTGTACGGCATGAACTGGCGGTAATCTATGTTCTCCGCGATCTTCTCGATCGCCCGATGCAGATAGCCGATGTCCGGTCGCGCCCCCGCGACGACCTCGCCGTCGGTGGTGACTTCCAGCCGCAGCACGCCGTGCGTGGACGGATGGTGCGGCCCCATGGACAGCACCATCTCCTCGGTGTGTATCCCGATGTGCGCTTCGCTCATTCCGGGAACCGGACCGTTCATCGTCCTTCCTTTCAGCGCCGGCAGAGCCGCCGCTGTCACTCCCGCTTCTGCTCGCCGGCAGCGGCCTTGGCAAGCAACTCCTTCTCCTTCGCCTCGCGTTCCGCGTTGGCCTTGGCGATCGTATCGGCGAAGTACTGGCCCTCGCGCAGCGTGGGCACGCCGTGGTACTCGGTGGGGTACACGTAGTCCTTGCGCATCGGCCAGCCCACCCAATCGGGGGGATTCAGCAGCCGGCGCAGGTCGGGGTGGTTCCTGAAGACGATGCCGTACAAGTCGTAGGCTTCGCGCTCGAAGAAATTCGCCATCCCCCACAGGCCGACCACCGACTCGACCTCCGGATTCTCGCGGGGCAGGACCACCTTCACGGTCAGCTTGTGCAGGTGCTTCATGCTGTGCAGGGGGTAGACCACCCACAGCTCCTTGCCGGTGTCCACACCGTTGAGCGTCATCAGGCTGTCGAAAAGAAGCTCAGCGTCCTCCTTGAGGAACTTCATACTATCGAGCAGTTTCGCCGCCGGAACGATGACGAAGCGGTCGCCCGCCTCGACCGACGGCGCCTCAACGTCGGGCCACTGTGACTTCAGCTTGCTGACGATGGCCTCGAAATCCATTAGCCTTCCTTGCGCAGGACGGTTTCCCGGTGGATCTTCTCCCGCAGCTTGAAGACGCCCTCGATCAGCGCTTCGGGCCGGGGCGGGCAGCCTGGAATGTACACATCCACGGGAATGTACTTGTCAATGCCTCTCAACACCGAATAGCTGTACTTGCAGAACGGCCCGCCCGCGTTGGCGCATGAACCCATCGAGATCACCCACTTCGGCTCCGGCATCTGCTCGTACAGGCGTTTCACGCGGCTGGCCATCTTGTGCGTGATGGTGCCCGCCACGATCATGAGGTCCGCCTGGCGCGGCGTGGAGCGCGGGATCATGCCGAAACGGTCCACGTCGAAGCGGCTGGCCCCCGTCTGCATCAACTCGATGCCGCAGCAGGCTGTTGCAAAGAGCAAATACCAGAGGGAGTTTTCTTTGCTCAGATTGAGCAGCGTATCAACATTGGTGCAGACAACGTTGTCATGCTCAAAGAAGTGCTGCAGTACCCCCACGGGATCCTCCCAATCCTACCCCGCCTTCTCGCCGGGAGCAACGCTGGCGGCGGCAGTCCTCTTCCAGGATCGCAAGCCCTGCTCGGTCGGCACACGGAAGGACCTGATCCATCCGAGGTCCCCCTTGCGCCAGACGTATACCAGGCCCAGGAACAACACGGCCACGAAGAACAGCAACTCCCCGAACACCACCAGGGCCGGCCCCCAGTCTCTCGTCCCGACGGTCAGGCTCCTGAAGATCGCCGCCACGGGGTAGATCAGCACCATTTCCACGTCGAACAGCACAAACACCAGGGCCACCACATAGAAGCGTATGTTGAAGCGCAGCCATGCCGAGCCCAAAGGATCCTCGCCGCACTCATAGGTGATCTGCTTCTCTCGTGTGGGGTTGTGCGGCCGGACAAGACGGCTCAACACCAGCAGGCCGCCGACCACGGCAACCGCCAGCAACAGCAGGAACAGCGCCGTGCCATACTCCGCGATCTCGAGATTCGGTCTGCCCTGAGGATCCATACGGTCTGTCTGCTCTCACCTCATGCGCCGCTGCCGCCCCACGCCTGCAGGTATATGCTGTCCCCACCAAAACACAAGGCCCGGGGCAATGCCGGGCCTTGCGCACACCAAGACACCTCTCCGGCGGTTCTCAGCCCAGGATCCCCAGGTCCGGACGGCGGGAGCTGCGCGTGTTGTGGGCCGGCTGCGGCGGCTCCTCCTCGGCGCTGCGCTGCGGCTGATTGCCATAGGCCGCGTTCTGTTCGGCTGCCGCCGCGGCCGCGGCTTCAGCATCCAGATCCTCGTCACGCGGCAGGCCTTCGAAGACCGTCTGGCCCGAGGCCGTTGACCCGAGGACGCTGTGCACGCTTGAGGCGGCCGGCATTCCGATATTCTCGAACTTCTTCTCCTTGAAGATCCACGACTCCTGGATCGGGATGTACTGGTCGGCCGCCTTGATCAGCTCGCCGGCCGTGGAGCGCTCGAAGCTCACCACCTCCACCCGCACGCCATGCGCCTTCAGGCACTCGGCGAGCGGCACGTAATCGCCGTCGCCGGTGACCAGCGCCGCCGTGTCAATCTTCGGCGCCATCATCAGCGCGTCTATCGTCATGCCGACTTCCCACGAGCCCTTGCTCGTGCTGCCGCTGCGCCCTTCAGGATCCGGCCTGATCTTCAGCTCCTTGATCTTCAACTCGTAGCCGAAACGGCTGAGCGCTTCGTGGAAGCCGGCCTGGTTCACATCCGGCTTCTGCACGATATACGCAATCGCGCGCACCAGGTGCTGCGTGCCGGTAATCTCTCGCAGCAAGCGCCCGTAGTCCACCTTGCTCTGGTGCAGCAGCTTGGCCGAGTAGAACATATTCTGCACATCAATGAAAATGCCCAGCCGTTGAGGGAACGTGCGCGCCATCAACGCCGGGGATGTCGAGGTCGAACCATTCATGGTAGACCTGCTCCTTTCTGGAAGATTGTTGAACAACTCCTTCTCTCTGCCCCAATAAGTCAGTGTTTCCCGTTTTCCCTGCTCACCTAACTCACCATAACATCAACGAGCCTGCGCGTAGCCGCCTCAGGGTCTGGATCCGCCACGATGGCCGAGGACACGGCCACCTGCTTGATGCCCACCTTTTTCAGCTCCCGCGCCCTCTCCACGGTGATGCCGCCAATGGCGAACACAGGCACGGACAACCCTAGTGCGCACACCCGCTCCGCCAACCCCACTCCGGCAAGGGTCCGTTGTCGCTTGGTTGACGTATCGTACATCGCCCCGATAGCTATATAATCCGCCTGCTCGACCTGTACCGCGCTCCGTGCCTGCTCTACCGAATGCGTCGAGCGGCCAACTATAAGCTTTTCGCCTGCTAACCTGCGCACGTCCAACGGCGAGAGATCCTCCTGCCCAAGGTGGAGCCCCCCCGCCTTTGCTGCCAGAGCCACGTCAGCTCTGTCGTTGCAGATCAACACGGCCCCGTAACTGGCGCACAAGCGGTGCAAATCGCGGGCCTCCGCGAGCAAAGCTTTGTCACTCGTCGGCGCCTTGTCTCGAACCTGCAGCAGCTTCGCACCACCCTTTAGCGTCGCCTCCGCTGTCGCCATTAAACCCTTGCTGCACAACTCTTTAGTTAGTACAACATAAACAGAGGCCGAAGCCACTACCCCCGCCGCGCTGCTTGAGCACACCAGCCATTGCTCCGCCTTGTAGAGCTCGAACCTCCCTTTTGCGAAACGCAATGAGGCGTCCGCAGACTCACTGCGCAGGTACTCCTCAATCACGCGCATCGCTTCCTGTGCCCGCTTCAGGCCCCGTTGCGCGATGGCCAGCGATGATTCCGCGGCCGGCGGCTCTTTGCCGCTCTCGCTGTCACCTTCCGGCGTCAGGGGGTCCGCCCCGACGTTACGGCTCGTAACCAGTTCTCGATTCCCAAAATGCGTGGCCAAACACTGTGTTAACGAATGCCTAATATCCTTCAGCCGCTTGGCCCAGCGCCCATCTCCAGCCTTGAAGCGGACGTAATCCTCAGCCGTTCGGATGCCCTCGCGAGCGCGATTGGCGTTGGCGTCTATCAACCGCAGATCATCGGTCCCGATAAACTTCGCCACGGTTCATGAGTTCCCGTTGCTGATATTACCTTAACTATGCCTAGGCCAACTGGGGCGTCAATTGCAGAAAGCAACGCTAACGGCGCTACGGGCTATTATTATGTGGCCTTTTGCATTCCAGCCAAGGTACCTTCACGTGCATTGGCGGCATCACGCCGCCATTCTGTAACGCGGTAACGCGTTGGGGCTGCCCACGTCCGACGCAGAGATGCCCGCAGCCCCAACATAAGTCTACACCATTCTTACCCACACGTCTTGCCTCGATTCGTATCTTCCAGGTGCATCGGGCAGGCCAGCACCGGCTCACGCGCCGGTACTCGCCGCGCGCAGTTGACATTTGTGCCGCCAGCCGCCACCATGCTGGCAACCCATTGCTCAGGAGTGCCGAACGATGAACCTGAAAAAGCTGATCCGCAACGTTCCCGATTTCCCGAAGAAAGGCATCGTCTTCCGTGACATCATGCCGCTGATAGGCAATGCCCAAGCCTTGCGTTACGTCGTGGATGCCATGTTCGTCCACTACTTCGGGAAGAGGGTTGACAAGGTGGTCAGCGCCGAGGCCCGCGGGTTCATCTTCGGCCCCGCTCTCGCGTACCATCTTGGCGCCGGCTTTGCCGCTGTGCGCAAGCCGGGCAAACTGCCCTACAAGAGCAAGCAGATAACCTACGCCCTCGAATACGGCACCGACACCCTGGCCATGCACGAAGATGCGATCAAGAAAGGCGAACACGTCCTGCTGGTGGACGACCTGCTGGCCACCGGCGGCACGATGGCCGCCAGCGCGCAGTTGTGTGCGAGCATGGGCGCGAAGATTGTCGGCATGTGCTTCGTCATCGAGCTCAGCTTCCTGCATGGCCGCGAGAAGCTCAAGCCCTATGACATCTTCAGCCTCGTGCACTACGACAGCGAGTGAAACCGAAACCCGTTGTCACGCGGCGCTGTTTCCCAAAGATCACGTGGACTTGGCGAACCGCATTGCAGCGCCAACGGCAAAGATGCTGAGCGAGGCTGCGAGGAGCAGAACAAAGTGGATCCGGGCACCCGGGCTATCGAGCCCCAATACGCAGAAATGACAGTAACACAGGCTCACTGCGCCTCCTACCGCAAGCAGCAGCGAGAAGAGAGTCTCCTGGGCCACATTGAGGAGAGCTGCCACAGGCAGCAGCCAATGGTGGTAAATGCCGACAAAGGGACCGAGGAGAAGCCCGAAGCCCCAGAAGAACAGCCCTGAATCGGAACTGTCAAAACCGATGATGAAGAAGCCGCTGGAGTGCTGAGTCACGAAGGCGGGAACCAATACGGAAGCGGCCAGCAACGCGATTGGGACGAAGCGCGCAATACGCGCCCATCGCGGCCATTCCTGCGCGGGCACGCGCGGGGGCGCTCGGTTGTGGCCGTGATCCGCTCGCTCGTCCATGGTAGCCTCCCTTCCGTGGCGTCCGCGTCCCTCTGCGGTTTCATACGCCCTTACTTCACGATAGCCGCCCAGCCCCAGTCGAAGTGATCGCCGCTGTCGTCGTCGTCCGGGCCGAAGTCCACCTGCAGGCTCAGCGCCCTGGCGCCGCCGAGTTCCAGCGAGAGAACGAACGCGGCGTCCTTGCCCGTGATTGGCCCCGGCGCTTTCCATAGCTCCCTGCCGTCCGCCAGCGCGCGCGCCGTCACCACACCGCGGCCCTTCGTCTCGTTGTCTATGCCGCACAGGCTGATGAAGCGCTGCCCCCCGGCCGGCACAGCGAATTCGAGTTCCGACCGGGAGTGGACGCCGATGCCGCGTTCGCACGGCAGCGGAGGGCCGGACTGCGAACTCCTGAGCGTCGGACTGTTGCCATCCACCGACGCGTCCATGCGCGCCGGGAAGTCCGAATCGAACATGGGAATGTGCACCGCCTTGGTCGGCGCCTGCGCGGACAACCAGACCACGCCGGACCCTTCCCCGCCCGCCGCAAACAGCGCCGCCAGCATGCCGCGTTCGATCTGCCGTTCTCCGAGGCAGGCGGTTTGCAGCGTGAGCGACTTGTCGTCCAGTTTCGCCACGCGCCCCCGCAGCAGATCGCCGCCTTTCAGCCGCACGATCATCTCCGGCCCAAGCCGCGCGTCGCCCCCCGGCGGCGGCCCGTCCGCTATGCTCATCTCGATCATGCGCACGAACTGCCGGCTGACAGTCTCAACGCCCTTGCTCTTCGTCGCCATCAGTATCTGGTCGCTGCCCACCCGCATGATGCGTTCGCCCTGCAGTTCATCCAGGCCGGCGAAGCGCACGCGGCAGCGCTTCCCGGGCTGGAGCTTGGCGCCGGGCGTGCCCAGTGTCGCCCCCAGCAGCGCTGCATACCGTCCCAGTTCCGGCATGTTCTCCGCCTGCCCAGGCGGCAGCGGGCTGAAGGCGCCGGCAACGTCTTCGCGCTTGAGCTTCAGCGGCCCCAGCGCATTGCTGCTCACTTCAGCCACATCGCCGATAATGGTGGTCAGCGAACCGGCCAGCAGCGAGCCGCCGCGCAGGAACACGCCGGAGGGCATCCGCGGCGGCGGCGGGTCGGACGAGAAACGGATCGCCAGCATATCCGTGGGCCGCGCTGCGGCGCCGCCCACTTTCCAGACGCCGCCGTTGACGG